>DATDIH010000481.1:0-17169 GCA_036521155.1 Streptosporangiaceae bacterium | reverse complement strand
GCTATGGCGCCGCATACCAGGCCCACCTTGCCTCGTTGGGCCTCTGAGCCGATGGCTGGCGCATATCGTGAACGGCGTGACGCGAACCTGGGTGGTCGAGCCATCGGGCCCGCTGCGGGGAGACATCTCCGTGCGCGGTTCCAAGAACGCCGTGACCAAGCACATGGTGGCGGCGATGCTGGGCCACGGCCCCAGCGTCATCCGCAACGCCCCGCAGGTCGGCGACGTGGACATCACGGCGGCGATGCTGGAGGCGGCCGGTTTCCACGTCGGCCGGGAGGACGGCGAGATCACGATCGCCCCCGGGGACGAGGTGATCCCGCGGGTTCCCGAGGCCTTCACCGGCCTCAACCGGATCCCGATCCTGATGCTCGGCCCGCTGCTGCACCTGACCGGGGAGGCGTTCGTCCCGCTGGTCGGCGGCGATCCGATCGGGCGGCGGCCGGTCGACTTCCACGTCGACGCGCTCCGGGCCCTCGGGGCCGAGATCACCTACGGGCCGACCGGGATCAGTGCCAAGGCCACCAAGCTGCACGGCGCGCGCATCAAGCTGCCCTACCCGAGCGTCGGCGCGACCGAGACGGTGCTGCTGTCCGCGGTCCTGGCCGAAGGCAAGACCGTGCTGCGCAACGCGGCCACCGAGCCGGAGGTCGTCGAGCTGGCGCTGTTCCTGCAGCGGATGGGCGCGCACATCGAGCTCAGCCCCGACCGGCGCATCGTCATCGAGGGCGTGCCCCGGCTCAAGGCCGCCTCCACCCGGCTGGCCGGTGACCGCCTCGAGGCCTTCTCCTACCTGGTCGCGGGGCTCATCACCGGCGGCGAGGTGCGGGTGCACGGCTGCCCGCAGGACCGGCTGGTGACCGCGATCACGACCCTGGCCCAGATGGGCACCCAGTTCGACATCACCGACGAGTGGATCACCGCGTCGGCGCCGGACGGGCTGCAGCCGGCCGCGGTGCACACCGACACCCACCCCGGCTTCATGACCGACTGGCAGCAGCCCCTGATGGTGCTGTTCACGCAGGCCAACGGCATGTCGGTGCTGCACGAGACGGTCTTCGAGAACCGCCTGGTCTACGTGCCGGCCCTGCAGAGCATGGGCTGCGAGATCGAGGTGTTCGCGGCCTGCCTGGGCGGTCCCGCCTGCCGCTTCCACGACGGGAACTCGCTGCACTCGGCGGTCATCCGGGGCGGCTCCAAGCTCCGCGGCGCCGAGGTCGAGCTGCCGGACGTCCGGGCCGGCTTCTCGGCGGTCCTGGCCGCCGCCGTGGCCGACCGGCCCTCGG
This sequence comes from Streptosporangiaceae bacterium, assembly GCA_036521155.1. Lineage (GTDB taxonomy): Bacteria > Actinomycetota > Actinomycetes > Streptosporangiales > Streptosporangiaceae > Bog-532. The sequence continues at coordinate 15,883 of DATDIH010000481.1, read as the reverse complement.
TGCTGAACGGCGTCCACCACATCGAGCGCGGCTATCACCGGCCGTTCGACCAGTTCACCTCCCTCGGCCTGCGGGTCTCCCGGGCCGCCTGAACCTCAGTTCAGGAGCTCGGCCAGCAGGCCGGGTACCTCCTGGCCGTTCTCCGGGACCAGGCGGGACCGGTCGGACTTGTCCCGGGTAAGCACGTGCAGCCGGTCGTTCTTGCGGGCCAGGACCAGGTCGGTGGTGGCGCCGGCGGTCTCGGCCGATCCCTGGGCGGTGTACCGGGTGACGGTGAGCAGGGCGGCGCGATCGGCCCCGGCGAGCAGTTTGTCGGCGTCCACCGGGTCGTCGGAGTCAGCTCGCGATCCGCGCGGCAGCCATTCGGCCAGGGCACCGAGCGCCTCGTTCAGTAGGTAGAGGCCGACCTGGTGAATGCCGAGCGCGTCGATGCGGAACTGCAGGCAGATCCGCTCGGGCTGCGGCAGCAGCAGGATGCGCCACGGCTCACCGGGCTCGGTCCCGGTCACGCGGGCGTCCAGCACGACCCGGGCCCGCTGCTGGAAGGCGACCGCGATGCCCAGGTCGCCCCGCACCTGGACCTGTTCCCCAGCGGCCCCGGCCACGAGCAGTTGCCGGGCGGCCAGGGAGCGGACCGCCTCGGCCAGCACCTCGTCCGAGGGCCGGCTCTCGAGGAAGTCGACCACGGCGTCGACGGCGGCCAGTTCGGCGGTGGTGTAGGCCCCGAGCAGGACCGGACCGGTGCCGACCAGGCTGACCACCGCCGGGACGAGTCCTTCCGGAATGGCCGCCTGCCCGTCCGGGCCCGCCGCCGGAGCCGAACCTGACTCACTCATGGCTGTGATCCGTTGATCGCCGGCTGGGGCTGTTCCGGCCGCTGGTTCAAGATCTTGGCCGCGGCCCGGGACGGCGTCTCGGTGATCCAGACGTCGGAGTTCCCGAACAATCCGCGCCCGCCCCGGCCGGGCAGCATCTGCCCCAGCTCAGCGACGGGGTCGGCCCGGTCGGGGGGCGGGAACCGGCTCGCCAGGTCCGAGGACACCGACGTGACGTCGTCCGTGTCCTCGATCCGGTGCAGCGCCGCGGTCAGGGACTGCGCGACCGGCGGTGACAGCGACGTGGGGATGGCGATGGCCGGGGACAGGTACAGCGGGTGCCGTTCGGTCATCCGGGACAAGCCCCACGGGCCGACGTTGCTGCGGGTGATCCGGTAGACCACGTAGTCCATGAGGTGCCGGACGTCATCCAGGCTGGGCAGCTTCTTCTGGCCGAACGCCGCGGGGGTCTTCTCCAGCTGGACCCAGGTGCCCTGGGCCGTCCGTCCGTGCAGCTTCTCCCGGACCACCACCCCCCGCATGCCGATGTCGGGGTACTTGGTCTTGTCGATGTCACGGTGGTGGCTGGAGATCCGGCGATGGCTGACCGACTTGAACCACCACCGCTGGTACAGCTCCGGATCGTCGACCAGCACGTGGCCGCCGCGCAAGATGTCCCGCAGCTGCGGGACCTGCAGGCCATGGTCCTCCAGGTCGGAGATGATGGCCGCCTCCTCCGGGCTGAGGTTGGCCGCCGCGGACAGCAGCCCCCGGCGGTAGGCCCCGGCCTGGGCCGTGATCTCGATCATCAGCCGGACCCGGACCCGTTCCTCCCGGGCCTTCCGGTCCTCACCGGCGGACCGGCTCGGCTGGAGACTCCGCGCCAATGCGTCCACGACCCGCGTGCGTTTCACCTGCTCAGTAGAACACAGCAGCCGACGGGTCCTCGATGGACGCCAGCGACCCGGCTGGACGGACGCCAGCGACCCGGCTAACGGCCAAGGACCCGGGCCAGCAGCGTCTGCCTCGTGCGGGTGCCGGTCTTGGCGAAGATCGACTTGAGGTGGTCCTGGACCGTGTTTTCGGACACGAACATCGCCCGGGCGATATCGCGGGTGCTCGCCCCGGTGGCGACCTGATCGAGCAGCTCGGCTTCGCGCAAGCTCAGGCCGCACGCTCGGGCGAAGAGGGAGATGCGGTCGCCGGGGGCCGTGACCTCGATGCTGACGGCGATGTCACGCTCGGTTCCGGGCTGCGCCGAGTCCATGCGCGCGGCGTGCAGGGTCAGCCAGTGGCCACCGCCCAGGTGGACGCGAGCGCGGGGCGGGTTTGCGTCCACCCCCGCCTCCCGGGCCAGCAGTTGCGCCGCCACGTTGTACGCGCCGGCCGGGACCGGCGCCTGGCCGGCGGCTTCGGGCGGAACGAGCAGCCGCAGGTACCGCTGCGTCTGCGGGGTCTGCGCCCGCACCTGCAGGGCGGGCGACAGCAGCAGCACCACCGGACCCGCGCTGACCGGCTCACCGGTGCCGCCGGCCGCGAAGGCCGCGGCCTGGCTGCGCCGGAGCGCCGTACCGAGGGGCCCGGCGATGCTGTGCAGGAACCCCAGCTCTTCGGCCGCGAACGGTGACGCGCCCTCGGCCCGCCACAGGTCGAGGAACGCCCAGCAGCCGAATCGGTCCCGGTGCACCGAGGTGGCGATGTCGCCGATCTGGTACTTCCAGAGCAGGTCCCGCCAGATGAGACTCCGGGCCAGGTCGCCGCCGGTCGCCTGGCGGAGCGAGGCGACCGGGGTGGTCAGGGTGGTCCACCGGTTGACCGTGGTGAGGTACTTGAGCCGGATCAGCCGGGGCAGTTCGGGCAGGCATGGGACATCCGCCAGCGGTGCTGAGCCCACCGACGTCTCCGGGTCGGTCATCAGCCAGACGTAGGCGTCGAACCCGATCACCCGGCGCAGCAGGGCCAGCGCCTCCAGTCGCAGCGTCCGGGCGTCAGCGCTCGCCCGGCACAGCTGCGAGAGCTGGTCCCGGGCCAGGGCCAGGGCCGTCGTGCTGGCCATGACCGCAGGCTAGCGCGTGCGGAAATCCCAGGAAGCTGGGATGGGCCGGTCCCCGCGCTCGCTCCTAACGTGAGAGCCCGAGGAAGCACACCTTCTTTCAGGAGGAACCATGCACACGATCGTGGTGCACATGTCGATCGACCCGTCCCGGGCCGAGGTGGTGGCCCGCCACCTGCGCGAGGACATCGTCGGCTGGGCCAGGCAGCAGAAAGGGTTCGTGAGCGGGCAGTGGCTGCTGGACCCGGCCAGCAAGCAAGGCCTGGGTGTCGTCGTCTTCTCGTCCGAGGCTGCCGCCACGGGCGCGGCCCGCGGCCCGCGCGGCTTCCCCCGCGACGACGCCCGCGGCTGGAACGTCGAGGACGTAACCGTCTACGAGCAGGTGGCCTCGGCCTGACCGGTCACGCCGTGAGCTCGGAGCGGGCGGTGGTCATGGCCAGATCGATGAGGCGCTCGCGGGACGGCTGGTGCATCTGCCGCAGGTGGAGGATGGCCAGCCCGTCGAGCATGGCCGCGAAGCGGAGGGTGAAGTCGTCGATCGCGGCCGGGGCGGTGAAGGCGCCCTCCTGCACGCCGCGGGTGACGATGGCGGCCAGTTCGTCGCGCCACGGCCGCAGGAGGTCTTCCAGGCGCTGGCTCACCTGGCGGTTGTGGGGTGCCCGGGCCCAGACTTCCATCCACAAGATCCAGCTCGGGTCGGCCGGGCTGGCCGGCAGGTACAGGCCGATGAACCGCTCCAGCTGAAGCCAGGCGCCGTTGATCGTGGCCAAGCTGGCGCGGGTCCGGCTCAGGTCCTGGCCGTCCCGCCAGGCCAGGGTCTCCAGCAGGATGTGTTCCTTGCTGGTGAAGTAGTACATGACCTGGCCGGAGCTCATGCTGGCCCGCCGGGCGATCTCGGCCAGCCGCACCTGGTCGATCCCGGCCTCGGTGATCAGGTCCAGCGCGGCCTGCAGGACCCGGTCGCGGCTGCGCTGCCCGTTCTCGGTGCTGGCCGGCCCGCGGCGCCGCGGCGCAGGCGCGGGATCGGGTGCGGTTTTCATTAGAGAACTACTCTAGACCGTTGCTCTAGAGCTGGTTATCGTGGACCCACCAAACGTTGCCGCCGCTTTGGGCGTGAGCGATGACCACGCTGATCCGAACCGATCATGTGCCAGCGGCCGACCTCGTCGATTTTCTGCGTGAGGTCATGGCCAGGACCTGGCTGCCCATGGAGTGCCGTCCCGAGCGCGGTACGGACTACTGCGCGGAGTTCCGCGCCAGCGGCCTGGGGCCAATGCAGGTCGTGGTCATGGATGTCCCGCCGGCCACGGTGCGCCGCACCCCGGCACTGATCGCCCAGGCCGACCCGGACATGCTGAAGATGGTGCTGGTGCGCGGCGGCTGCTGCGTGGTCAGCCAGGGCGGCCGGCAGGCCCGCCTGCTGCCGGGGGAGTTCGCCCTCTACGACACCCGCCGCCCCTACGAAGTAGTCTGCGGACCGGGCCGGGACCAGCCCGTGCAGATGATGACGTTCATGTTCCCGCCCACGCTGCTGCCGCTGTCCCGCAACCGGCTCCGGCAACTGGCCGCCGTGCCGTTCCCGGCCGGCGCGGGCCTGGGCGACGTGACCTCGCAATTCCTGCTGCAGCTGGCCCGGAACGTCGACCACTACAGCCCGGCCGAGGCGGCGCGCCTGTCGGCCGCCGCGCTGGAAGTCCTGGGTACGCGGCTGGCCCACGAACTGGATGCCCACGATTGGGACACGCCCGAGGCCCGCAGGCATGCCCTGCTCACCACGGTCCAGGCCTTCATCCAGAACAACCTGGGCGATCCGGCCCTCTCACCCGGCATGATCGCCTCCGCTCATCACATGTCGCTGCGCTCCCTGCACCAGCTCTTCCACGACGAGGGCCTGACCGTGGCGGGCTGGGTCCGGCAGCGCCGCCTGGAGGGCTGCCGTCACGACCTGTCCGACCCGGCGCTGGCCGCGCGGCCGGTGGCCGCCATCGCGGCCCGCTGGGGGTTCCCGAACCCGGGCGACTTCAGCCGGGCCTTCCGCAGCCGGCACGGGCTGCCGCCCGCGGAGTACCGCACGCTTGCGCGGATTGCGAAGGACCTCGCGCGCTGATCTAACGACAGCGCGTCCCCGGCGCCCGATCCTGGCCGTACGGCGGACCCGCCGTCGGTAAACACAGGGGGATGGCGATGAGCATCACCGAGATCACCAAGCCGGCCAGCACCTACTCGCTGGGGCACACACAAGCGGAGCACGAGCGGCTGCGAGCCCAGGCCGGGGTGTGGGAGACCGCGACCACGCGGATCCTCGATCAGGTCGGCGTGCCCGCGGGGGCCAGCTGCCTGGACGCCGGCTGCGGGCCGGGGGAGACCATGCGCGTGCTGGCCGAGCGGGTGGGGCCGGCGGGCCGCGTGCTCGGCCTCGACGCCGACGGCGCGATCGGTGCCCTGGCCGTGGACACGCTGCACAGCCAGGGTCACCGGCACTGCGCTTTCCACGTCCACGACCTCACCGCGGACCAGCCGCTTCCGGGCGCGCCGTTCGATCTGGTCTACGCGCGGCTGCTGCTGTTCCACCTGCCCGAGCGGGTGGCGGTGCTGGCCCGGCTGTGGGACGCGGTCGCGCCCGGCGGCCACCTGATTGTGCAGGACTACGACCTGCGTACGGTCAGCGTGCTGCCCACCCTGGCCAGCGTGGAGGAGGTGGGCCGGATCATCATCGGCTCGTTCGGCGCGGCCGGGGCCGACGTGTCAGCCGGCGCCCGCCTGGCGGAGCTGTTCGCGCAGGCCCGGGTCGGGGCACCCGACGGCACCGACGTGTCCGGCCGCATCGAGCCGCTCGGCGCCGGCCGCCACATGCTGGACAGCGTCGTCCGCAGCCTGCTGCCGGTGGCCCTGGCCCAGGGCATCACCACCGAGGACGCCGCCGCGGCGACCCTGGCCGCGCTCGATGCCGACGGCCGCCGGTTCGCCGACCGCCCGATGCTGTGGCCGCTGATGATCGGGGCCTGGAAGCACAAGGAGCGGCCATGACCACCATGCTCCGGCTCCGGAGGCGGCCCGCCGCGGGCCCCGGGGCGGCCGCGGCGCGCGGCGCGACCCTGGGTCCGCTGGACGTCCGGGCGATCCGCCGGCACTTCGCCTTTCCGGAATCCGGCCGGATCGTCACCAACAACGCGGCCAGCACCCAGCCGCCCCGGGAACTGGTGGCGCTCTATCAGTCGCTCGGCCCCGGCTACGAGAACGTCCACCGCGGCCAGTCGTCGGCCTCGCAGCTCATGACCGCGCAGTTCGAGGCGGCCTACGACACGATCGCCGAGTTCATCGGGGCACCGGGGCGGGCCAGCATCGCGCTGTACCGGAACACCACCGAGGCCATCAACAGCGTCATGTACTCGCTGCTCACCGACTTCCGCGACGGCGACAACGTGGTCACCACGACGATGGAACACAACTCCAACTACGTCCCGTGGCACGCACTGTGCCGGGAGATTCTGCCCCGGCTGGGACGGCGGGTGGAGTGCCGGCTGGCGCGCTTCGACCCGGTGACCGGGGAGCTGGACCTGGCCCACCTGGCCGCCCTGATCGACAGCCGGACCAAGCTGGTCGCCTGCACCGGCGCGTCGAACTTCCTCGGTACCCGGACCCCGCTCCCGGCGATCCGCGCGCTGGCCAGCACCAGCGGGTACCGCCAGCCCGACGGCGAGCGCCGCTCCCACCTGCTGGTCGACGCCGCCCAGCTGGTGCCGGGGTCGTTCGTCGACGTGCAGGCTCTCGGCGTCGACTACCTGGCGTTCTCCTTCCACAAGCTGCTGGCCCCGTTCGGGATCGGGGTGCTGTACGCCCGGGAGCACCTGCTGGCCGGCTCGCTGCCGTTCCTGTACGGCGGGGACATGATCGCCGAAGGCCGGGTGTTCCCCGACCGGGTCGGCTACAACTCCCTGCCCTGGAAGTACGCGGCCGGGACCCCCAACATCCTCGGCACGATCGTCTCCGCGCAGGCGCTCAGGCTGCTGGTGGACCTGGCCCTGAGCCCGGACCATCCGGTCCGCTTCGGCGCCACCGGGCCCCTGGGACGAACCGAGGTCCGGGAGGCCATGGGCCGCATCCAGGCCTGGAACCAGCAGCTGACCAGCCGGGCGCTGGACGGGCTGGGCGGCATCGGCGGGATCAGGATCTACGGACCCAGCGACCCCGCCCGGCGGACGTCGCTGGTTGCGTTCAACCTCCCGGGCCGCGATCCGGCCGGGGTCGCCGAGGCCCTGAACCGGGCCGGGATCGAGTCGCGGGCGGGCTGTCACTGCGCCACCCTGGCCCACCACGCCCTCGGGCTGACCCCGCCCGCGAGCTGCCGCCTGAGCTTCTACCTCTACAACACCCCGGAGGAGGTCGACCGGGCCGTGGCCGCGGTGGCCGCCATCGCCGGATAACCGCCCCCGGGCCCGGACCGGTCGGGTTTCCCCTGTACCGCCGCCGCTAAAGTGCATACACTTTAGGGACTGGCGTTGGCGCCGGCGGCGGCGCCGAGACGGGAGGTCACCGATGACCGATGTGAACAGCGGGCCCGAGCCCGCGGTCCGGGTCTCGAAGCTCGGTTACGTGCAGTTCACCACCCCCGACGTGGACCGGCTGGTGGACTACTACACCAAGGTGCTGGACTTCCAGCTGGTCGAGCAGGCCCCGGCCGGGGCCTTCCTGACCACCGGCTTCGACCACCACAGCGTGGTCATCAGCCGGGGCGACAGCAGGGCCCGGTCGGCGGTGGGGTACGAGATCTGGGGGCCGGTGGCCGACGCCGAGCGCCGGCTGCGCGCGGCCGGCTACGAGGTGGAACGCCGCAGTGACATCGGCCCGGGCACCCCCGAGGTCCTGGTGCTGACCGAGCCGTCGACCGGGGTGCCGCTGCACCTGTTCGAGGGGCAGGATCCCAGCGGCGTCGACGGCTACACCCCGCTGCGCCCGACCAAGCTGGGCCACGTGGCCGCGTTCACCCCGGAACTGGCCTCGCTGCAGAAGTTCTACGAAGACCTGCTGGGTTTCCGCTGGTCGGACACTGTCGGGGACTTCTTCGTGTTCCTGCGCTGCAACGCCGACCATCACGCGGCCAACTTCATGGCCAGCTCGAAGTTCGACGGCATGCACCACGTGGCCTACGAGATGCGCGACCCGGCCCACCTCATCACCCTGCTCGACCACCTGGCCAAGGAGAACTACCGGCTCATCTGGGGTCCGGGCCGCCACGGCCCCGGGCACAACCTGTTCACCTACCACAAGGACCCCGACGGCAACACGGTCGAGCTTTTCTGCCAGCTCGACGTCATGCACGATGACAACAAGGGTTACTGGGAGCCGCGCCCGTGGCACGAGTCGTTCCCGCTGCACCCGCGAACCTGGGAGGTCGACCTGGCCACGGTCAACATCTGGGGCCCGATCAACCCGGAACTGCTGGACCACTGACCACGCCCCGAACGGAGTCGCCGCACAGATTCACTCGTGACAAAACAGCAGAATCTGTGTAAGCGTGGACGATTAAGACCGCCGTTGGCGGAAAATCGTCGAGCAGATCGTTGCGAGGGCGCAATGAACCGTGATTCGGACGCTTCTGTTCCCCCCACAGCGCCGGGTGGTCCGTCGCGGCGGCAGGTCCTGCTCGGGGCCGGTGCCGGGCTCGGTGCGGCGGTACTGGGGCCTGGATCCGCCGCGGCGGCCGGGATGACGCAGGCTCCAGCCAGTCAGATGGCCACGGACAGCCGGTCGTTCGGCTTCAACGAAGGCTGGAAATTCGTCCTGGTCAGTTCGGCCGGGGTCACGGACCCGACGGGCGCCTATGCCGACGCCTACGAACCCGGGTTCGACGACTCGGACTGGCGGGTCCTTGATGTGCCGCACGACTGGAGCATCGAGCTGAACCCGGTCGACGACAGCTCCACGGTCAGCGGCAACGGGTTCCTGCCCGGCGGTCTCGGCTGGTACCGGAAGACGTTCGTCCTGCCCTCGTCGATGACCGGTAAGCGGATTTCGGTCGAGTTCGACGGCGTGTACATGAACTCGGCGGTCTACGTCAACGGGCAACTGCTGGGGCGGCATCCGTACGCCTACACGGGCTTCAGCTACGACCTCACCGGCATCGTGCACACCGACGGGACAACGCCGAACGTGATCGCCGTGCAGGCGTCGAACCAGATCCCCAGCAGCCGGTGGTACTCCGGGAGCGGCATCTACCGCAACGTGCGCCTGGTCGTGACCGGCCCGGTGCACGTCGCCCGCCATGGCACCTTCGTCACCACCCCGGACCTGAGCAGCACCGCGGCGGCGGGATACGGCCAGGTTCAGGTGCAGACCAGCGTGCAGAACGACGGTGGTACGGCCACCGCGGCCACCGTCGGGATCACGGTCAGGAACTCCCGCGGTTCCGTCGTAGCCGCCGGCTCCGCCACGGTCAGCGTCGCGGCCGGCGAGACCGCCACGACGACCAGCATGGTCCGGGTGAACCACCCGTCGCTGTGGTCGGTTGACGACCCGGCGCTGTATTCGGTGCAGACCGAGGTGCAGGTGGCCGGCAAGATGGCCGACCGAACCGCGACCCCGTTCGGCTTCCGGTACTTCTCCTTCGACCCGGCCGGGGGTTTCTCCCTCAACGGCCAGCACATGAAGCTCCAGGGCGTGGACCTGCATGCCACCCAGGGCCCGCTCGGTGCCGCCATCCACACCGACTCGCTCGTCCGGCAGATGCAGATCATGAAGAGCATGGGCGTCAACGCCGTGCGCACCGCGCACAACCCGCCCGCGCCGGAGCTCACCGCGGTGTGTGAGCAACTCGGTGTCCTGATGATGGTCGAGGCCTTCGACTGCTGGCACACCGGCAAGCTGCCGTACGACTACCACCTGTACTTCGACGCCTGGGGTGACTCCGACATCAAGGAGATGGTGCAGGCGCACAAGAACTCGCCCGCGGTGGTGCTGTGGTCGATCGGCAACGAGACCCCCGATACCGGGTTGCCGGACGGCCCGCCGATCGCGCAGCGGCTGATGGCCGACGTGCAGTCCATCGACACCACCCGCCCGGTGGTCATGGGCTCGGACCAGTACCGGAGCGTCCCCAAGGACGGCTCGCCGCAGGACCAGATCGTCCGGCTGCTGGACGGCCTGGGCGTCAACTACAACACCGCCGGTTCCATGGACGGCCTGCACGCCAAGTACGGCACCAAGTTCTTCTTCTGCTCGGAGATGGGATCCGAGACGTCGACCCGCGGCTTCTACCAGGATCCGCAGCTGCTCAACACCGGGGAGAACTACACGCCGGGCAAGCGCAACACGTCGTCTTACGACAACAACCTCGCGTCCTGGACCATGAGCGGGGAGTACGAGCTGAAGAAGGACCGGGACCGGCTGTTCTGGCAGGGCGGTTTCCTGTGGTCCGGGCAGGACTACATCGGCGAGCCGACGCCGTACGACGTGTTTCCGGTCAAAGCGTCCTTCTTTGGCGCCGTGGATACCGCCGGCTTCCCCAAGGACGCCTATCACCTGTTCGCGAGCCAGTGGGACGGACCCCCGAGGGTCCATCTCGTGCCCATGGACTGGACCAGCCATCACCCCGGCGACGAGGTCGCCGTCTGGGTCTACGCCAACGTCGCCACCGTGCAGCTGTGGCTGAATGGCCGGTCACTGGGTACGAAGAGCTTCGACCGTAAGGTCACCACCTACGGGAAGCCCTACCTGGAGACCACCGAGCCGACCGGCGATGACTACAACTACCCGTCGGGCAGCTACACCAGCCCCAACGGCAGCACCGGCAAGCTCCACCTGACCTGGAACGTGCCGTTCGAGCCGGGCACGCTGGTCGCCGTCGCCACCGAGAACGGCCGCGAGGTGGCCCGGGATCAGCTGGTCACCGCGGGGCCGGCCCGATCGCTCAGGCTCACGCCGGACGAGCGGGTGCTGACCGCGGACGGCACCGCGCTCTCCTACGTGCAGGCTGAGATCGTCGACACCCACGGGCACGTGGTGCCGGACGCCGACCCGTCCATCCGCTTCTCCGTCAGCGGGGCCGGCCGGCTGATCGGCACCGACAACGGCCGCGAGGAGAACGCGACCGGATACACGTCGCCGGCGATGGCCGCCTTCAACGGGCTGGCGCTGGCGGTCGTCGGGTCGACCAGGAAAGCCGGGGCCATCCGGCTCACCGCAGCCGCCGAGGGCCTGCCGGTCACGTCGATCACGCTGGCGTCCGTGGCCCCCGCGCGGCCAGCGCCAGCCGTACCCGGTACCGCCGCCACCACCGGGACGGCCGCAGCCCCCGCCGCCACCAGCCCGGCGACCGCCGCCGCCGGATCCGGGCCGGCGGCAGACGCCAGTTATTCGGGCGCGCCCACCACCGTGCCCGCGCTGATGCTGGACGGGAAGCTGGACACGGCCTGGTCGAACTACTACGACAAGCCAGCCACCGCCAACATCAAGGCGGTCAGTGCCTCCAACCCGGAAGACTGGGTCTCGCTGTCCTGGCCGGAGCCACAGCGGCTGAGCGAGCTCACAGCCTTCTTCACCACCGGTGGGCCGCTGGCGCTGCCCGCTTCGGCTACCGTCAGCTACTGGGACGGCCACCGCCTCAAGCCGGTGCGGAACCTGGCCATCACCTGGGCGACCGCCTCGAACGAGGCCACCACGTTCGCCTTCAGCCCGGTCACGACCCGATCGGTCCGCCTGGTCATGACCAGCCGGGCGCCGGGCACCGCATCCGGCTTCCTCCAGATCGCCGAACTGCAGGCGGTCACCGGCTGACCAGAAGACGGCATCCGGTCGCTCTCAGCGGGCGGGGCCGGATTCAGCTGGCGAGCCGCCCCCGGAGGCAGGTGAACCGTGCCGGCCGGCCCCGCCGACGAAGCGGCGGGCGCCTGAGGTGGCGTCGGCGGCCAGGGAACCGATCCCGTGCCGCCACTCGTTGGCGATCGCGTCCTCCAGGGACAGCCCGGACTGCTCGTAGGCTGACCGGCGGTCGCTGCGCAGGCAGGCCTGGGGGAGGGCGGCCAGCTGGTGGGCCAGGGCTTCGGCCTCGGCCCGGGCCTGGCCGGGCCCGGCGAGCCGGTTGGCCAGGCCCATCCGGTGCGCCTCCCCGGCCCCGACGCCCCGGCCGGTGAGGATCATGTCCAGCGCGTGGCTGAGCCCGATCAGCCGGGGCAGCCGCACGGTGCCGCCGTCGATGAGCGGTACGCCCCAGCGCCGGCAGAACACGCCGAACACCGCGGTCGGGCCGGCCACCCGCAGATCGCACCAGAGCGCGAGCTCCAGCCCGCCCGCCACCGCGTGGCCCTCGACGGCCGCGATGACCGGCTTGCTCAGCAGCAGGCGGGTGGGTCCCAGTGCGGGCGGTCCCTCGCCGGGCGGGGACGGCCGCAGGGTCCCGTCGGCCACGGCCCGCAGGTCAGCCCCGGCGCAGAACGTGCCGCCCGCCCCCCACAGCACGGCCACGGCGGCGTCCCCGTCGGTGTCGAACGCCTCGAACGCCGCCAGCAGCGCCTGCGCGTGCTCGGTGTCGATCGCGTTGCGGACCTCGGGGCGGTCCAGCACCACCGTCCACACCGGCCCGTCCCGCTCGATACGTACGCTCATGGCTTCGAGGTTGCCATGAGAGGGTAACTCTGTGACAGCGGATCACCGGCACCGGGTGGTGGCCCTGGCCCTGCCCGAGGTGGTGGCGTTCGACCTGTCCATCGCGGCCCAGGTGTTCGGGCACCGGGACGAGCGGGACCGGTACACGTTCACCGTGTGCGCCGAGCATCCCGGCCCGGTCCCGACCACCACCGGGTTCCCCCTCACCGCCCCGGCCGGGCTGGACGCGCTGGCCAGCGCGGACACGATCATCATCCCCGGCTACTACCCGCTGACCGAGCCCGCCCCGGCCGCCCTGGCCGCGTTGCGGGCCGCGGCCGCGCGCGGGACCCGGATCGCCACCATCTGCATTGGCGCGTTCGCGCTGGCCGCGACCGGGCTGCTGGACGGCCGGACCGCGACCACGCACTGGCAGGAGGCTGACCACTTCCGGGTCCGGTTCCCGGCCGTCCGCCTCAACCCCGACGTGCTCTACGTCGACGAGGGGCAGTTCCTGACCAGCGCCGGGCTGTCGGCCGGCATCGACCTGTGCCTCTACCTGGTCAGCCGGGACTACGGGGCGGCCGCGGCCGCCACCGTGGCCCGGCGCATGGTGGTGGCGGTGCACCGGCCCGGCGGCCAGGCCCAGTACGCCCAGCGGCCGCTGCCGGACGATGGGGGTCTCGGACCCACGCTGAACTGGGCCGTGGCGGAGCTGCACCGGCCGCTGACCGTGGCCGCCCTGGCCCGGCACGCGGGCCTGCCCACCCGCACCTTCGCCCGGCAGTTCCGTGAGCAGCTGAACCTGACCCCGATGCGCTGGCTCACCGGCCAGCGCCTGCTGGAGGCCCGGCGGCTGCTGGAGGCCACCGACCTGTCCGTGGACGAGGTGGCGCAGCGGTGCGGGCTGGGCAGCGCGGCCACCCTGCGTGCCCACCTGGCCCGCGAGTCCGGTACCACGCCCACCGCCTACCGGGCCGCGCACCACCGGATGGCCGAAGCCTGACGCCTACTGGCCGTCCTGCCCCTCGTCCTGGCCCGGCATCCGGTGCACCATGGACTCATGTCCAACTTCGACGAGCTGCTGCGCCGGAACGCCAGCTTCGCGCAGACCGGCGCCAAGGACCGGGGGCCGGCCATCCCGTTCATCCCGAACCGGCAGGTGTACATCCTGACCTGCATCGATCCCCGGGTTGACCCGGCCCAGCTGTTCGGGCTGGAGCTGGGCGACGCGATCGTGGCCCGGACCGTGGGCGGCCGGGTCACCCCGGCCGTGCTGCAGGATCTGGCCTGGATCAGCTATCTGCACGAGACCAAGACCCCGGACGCGGACTGGTTCGAGTTCGCGGTCATGCACCACACCGACTGCGGCTCCGGGTTCTTCGCCGACGACGGCATGCGGCACGAGTTCGCCGCCCGCGGCGGCTATGACGACGCCGAGCTGGCCGCCCTGGCCGTGCTCGACCCCGCCCAGACCGTCCCGGCCGACGTGGCCCGGGTGCTGGACTCGCCTCTGGTGTCAGCCCGGGTCAAGGTCACCGGCCTGGCTTACGACGTCAAGACCGGACTGGTGACGACGGTGGTGCCGCCACAGTCCCGGTGAGCCCGGGGGTGTCCGGCTGGGCCTCGGCACCCCCAGCCCCAGCCGCGGCCGGCCGCCGGTCGATCCGGGTCAGCGCGGGCAGCGCCAGCAGCCCGCAGACCAGCGTGGCCAGGCCGCCGATGACCAGCGACCAGCGGGCCCCGGCCTGCTGGCCGACCCAGCCCACGATCGGGCCGCCGATCGGGGTCGAGCCCAGCCAGGCCAGGGCCCACAGGGCCATGACCCGGCCGCGCATGTCGGGCCGGGCCGCCAGCTGCAGGGTGGTCTTGGCGAACGAGTTGAACGTGATGCTGCCGTAGCCGACGAACAGCATCGTCACCAGCTCCAGCGGCAGGCTCGGGGCCAGCGCCGCGGCCAGGATGGCGATGCCCCAGCCGATGGCGGCCACGCACAGCGTGCGGGCCCGGGGCCGGGACCGGGCCGCCGAGACCAGGCCGCCGGCCACCGCGCCCGCGCCCATCACCGAGGCCATCACCCCGTAGGTGGCGGCCCCGCCGTGGAAGACCTGGTTGGCCATCAGCGGCAGCGACACCTGGAACTCCCAGGCCAGGGTGCCGACGATCGCGATCAGGACCAAGGGGATGAGCAGTTCCGGGGTGGACCGCACGTAGGCCAGGCCCTGCCGGACCTGACCCGGCCGCCGGGCGATCCGCTGGGCCGGCCGCAGCTCGTTCCGGTGCATCGCCGCCAGCGAGATCAGCACGGCCCCGAACGAGATCGCGTTGCAGGCGAAGCACAGGGACAGGCCGATGGCGGCGGCGATCACCCCGCCCAGGGCGGCCCCGAACACCCGGGCCATGTTCACCGCGACCGAGTTGAGGGTCACCGCGTTGGGCAGGTCTTCGGGCGGGACCATCTCGGAGATGAAGCTCTGCCGGGCCGGGTTGTCGAAGACGTTGACGCCGCCGAGCGCGATGGCCAGCAGGTAGACGATCCACATGTGGATGGCGCCGGTGGCGATCAGCACCGAGAACACCGCGGCCAGCAGCCCCTGCAGGGTCTGGGTGACGTACAGCACCCGCTGCTTGTCGAGCCGGTCCGCGAACACCCCGCCCAGCGGGCCGAACAGGAAGACCGGCAGGAACCGGGCCGCGATGGCCAGGCCGAGCTGGGTGCCGCTGTGGGTCAGGTCGAGCACCAGGAACGACTGGGCCACCGTCTGCATCCAGGTGCCGATCACCGAGATCAGCTGACCGAAGAAGAACAGCCGGTAGTTCCACTGGCGCAGCGACGAAATCATCTGACTGGCCCGGAATCGTCGCTGGGTGAAAAGGCGCACGTGCCCCCATCCGTCACCATGGCTGGTTAGTTCCGCTAACGAACTTTACCTGAAACGGGAGATCACCAACCCGGCAACGGCGGCCCTTGCTTGGGGCACGTGCACGCGACTGTGTACCTGGGGTAACCTTTCGGCTACTTCAGGTAATTCATTGGCGTGCTGACTGCTGTGTATAGGGCTGGCCCGATCGCCGGGAATGCGCACGGTGGGGGCGGGCTTCACAATTTCCGGAGTGTGCCAACCATCACGCTCACCTGGTGTTTTACGGCTTCTTCCAGCATGGATCACCCTAAATAATGCCTGCGCCGGGGATCGCGGATCAGGCCTGATGTAAATGGCCGAGAAGCCCATATCGCTTGGCTCGGTGAATTTTTCCGGCACACAAAAACACGACATTCGATTAATATTGAATGTCTATAGAATGGCTAATTGGTCAGATAAAGTGGATCGATGGACGCGCCACGGGACGACCTTGGGTACCCGGTCCCGGTGACCGGCCCGGCTCGCCGGGTGGTGTCGCTGGTGCCGTCGCTCACCGAGTCGGTCGCCGTGAC
>DATDIH010000480.1:0-4498 GCA_036521155.1 Streptosporangiaceae bacterium | reverse complement strand
GGCTCCCGGCCACCGGTCAGCTCCCAGATTAATATCTGATCATCTGGTGAGCCTTGACGGTATTGCGGCCGGAACGATAGCGTGCCCGTGACCCGGTGAACCTGGGGTCACAAGGTTGGCAGCCAGCCAGCGAAGTCCGGTGCGAGTCCGGCACTGTCCCGCAACGGTCAAGCCCCCGCCCGGGGGACGAGTCCGGTCGCCTGGGCCGGCCTGCCGAGCGAGCAGCAGTCCTCGGAGGAAGGATGAGCCGCATTCCGGCGATCGGGCCGCGCCTGCACGCCGTGCGCACCGCGCTGACCGGACGCGAATGGGGCCGGCTGGCCGCGATGTTCGGGTTCATCCTGGCCGTCAACATCGCGGGCTGGGCCATCTTCGTTCTGTACGTCATGCCTCACCACTTCGACTACAAGGGCGAGGGCGGCTCCAAGGGGCTGGGCGTCGGGATCGGGGTGGCGATCACGGCCTGGTTCCTGGGGTTCCGGCACGCCTTTGACGCCGACCACATCTCCTGCATCGACAACACCACCCGCAAGCTGATGGCCGACGGCCGGCGCCCGCTGGGCACCGGGTTCTTCTTCTCGTTCGGCCACTCCACGGTCATCGTCGCGGTCGGGGTCGGGATCACCTTCGCGGCCCGGGCCGTGTTCGGGGCCGTGGTCAACCCCAGCTCGGCCTACGAGACCGCGGGCGGGACGATCGGCACCGTGCTGTCGGCCGGCTTCCTGTACCTGATCGCCCTGCTCAACCTGATCGTGCTGGCCGGGATCTTCAAGGTCTTCCGCGAGATGCGCGGCGGCGCCTACGACGAAGACCAGCTGGAGGCCCAGCTGCAGGCCCGGGGCCTGATGTACCGGTTCTTCGGCCGCTTCATGCGGTCCATCAACCACACGTGGCAGCTGTACTTCGTCGGCCTGATCTTCGGCATCGGCTTCGACACCGCCACCGAGGTGGTGCTGCTGGCCGCCACCGCCTACGCCGCCATCCAGGGGCTGCCCTACTTCGCGGTGCTGGCGCTGCCGTTCCTGTTCGCGGGGGGCATGATGCTGTTCGACACCCTGGACGGGGCGTTCATGAACTTCGCCTACGGCTGGGCCTTCGCCCGCCCGGTGCGCAAGGTCTACTACAACCTGGTCATCACCGCGCTGTCGATCGGGGCCGCGTTCATCATCGGCACCATCGAGATCCTCGGCATCCTCACCGACGAGATCCACCTGCACGGCGCCTTCTGGAACCTGGTGGCCAACTTCGACATCAACGTGGCCGGGTTCTGTATCGCCGGGATGTTCGTCCTGGTCTGGGCGGCGGCCGTGATCTACTGGCGCGTCGGTAAGGTCGAAGACCGCTGGTCCTCGGGCATGTCCACCGGCGACCCGCCCGGTCCGGCCTCCGGATCCTGACCGCCCTGCTTCCGGCGGTGGTTGCCGTAGGCCACCGTCCACCCGGACAGCACCGCCGCCCACAGGATCGGGGTGACCTGGGAACTGGCCAGCGCGGTCCCGGTCGAGGTGGACTCGACGATCACCACCCGCACCGCGGCTTCCAGCAGGAACCCGGCTCCCCAGACGGCCGTGATGACCCGGAACACGTGCCGGAATTCCTCATGGCGCCAGAGCTGGACCATCTCCTGGCCCCGGGCGGTGCCCGGCCCGGCGAATTCGAGCGCCAGCGCGTACATCAGCGGCCGCCGGGTCCGCAGTGACGCCAGGCAGGCCAGGCCGAACACCCCCGTGATCACTGACCCCTCGGCCAGTACCGGCTTGGCGCTGTGGCTGACCAGGCCGAGCGCCGCTCCCACCACGATGCTGGCCAGGACCACGGCTCCGACCGCATCGAGGCGCCGGCGCCGGACCACCCCCGCGGCCACCGCCGCCGCGGGAAACACGCCGCTCAGCAGCAGGGCGGTCACCGCGGACAGGCCGGCCGAGCGCAGCAGCCCGTAGGTCACCAGCGGAGCCGCGATGTCGACGATCACGATCAGTGCGATCGGCCGCAGCCGCGCGGTGCCCGCTGCCCTGTCCACTCCCGCAGCATAGGTCGATTCGACCTATGGGACAAGGTAGGTTGGGCCCATGCCCGGACCCCAGCTCACGTCGTTCGAACACGTGCTGCTCGGGCTGATCTGCCTGTCGCCGGCGTCCGGCTACGACCTCAAGCGCATGTTCGCGGCCACGCCCATGGGCCTCTACCAGCCCAGTTCCGGCGCCCTCTACCCCGCGCTGCGCCGCCTGGAAGCGCGCGGCCTGATCCGCGTCACCGACCCGCCCGCCGCCAACGGGTCACCCCGGCGCCGCCGCGTCTACGAGCCGACCCCGGGCGGCCGCGAAACCCACCTGACCTGGCTGCGAACCCCGGTGGAACCGGGTTCGGCCGCACGGGACCTGGGCCTGCACCTGATGCGCTTCGTGATGATGGAGCCCGTCCTCGCGCGCGCGGAGGTTCTGGCCTTCCTGGCCGACCTGGAGCACGCGCTGGCCGTGCTGATCGCGGACCTGGAGCGCTACGCCGCGGGCCCCCCGCCCGGGGGACTCCACCCGGGGCTGGCCCTCGACCACGGCCTGGCGGTCCACCGCGCCAGCCTGGGCTGGGTCCAGCGCGCTATCGCCACCGTGCGCGAGGAGCCCGCGACTACGGTCGGTTCATGACCACGGAGTTGCCGGATTCGGAAGAGCCGCCCGCCTGGGCCTTCGAAGCCGTCCACCTGAGCGCGTACGACCCCGGCTGGCCCGCCCAGGCCGCCGCCTACGCCGATGAGCTGCGCCCGGACCTGGATCCGTGGCTGGTGAGCCCGATCGAGCACGTCGGCTCGACGTCGGTCCCGGGGCTGGCCGCCAAGCCCGTCATCGACCTGATGGCCCTGGTCCGCGACCTGGATGCCGCGGTGGCGGCGGTGGCCCCCGCCCTGGCCGAGCGGGGCTGGCGCTACGTCCCGCCCGACCTGGACGGCCGCCCGTTCCGGCGGTTCCTGGCCAAGGTGACCCCGGACGAGCGCCACCGCCTGGCCCACCTGCACCTGATGGCTCCCGGCGCCGCCCGCTGGGATCAGCAACTCCGCTTCCGCGACGCGCTCCGCGCCCGTCCGGCCCTGCGCGACGAGTACGCCGCGGTCAAGTTCCGCCTGGCCCGCGCCCACCCCGACGACCGCGAGCGCTACACCGACGAGAAAGCCGAGTTCGTGGTCAAGGCCCTGCGCGGCCTGGGCGCGTGATCACAGGCCACCGAGCAGGTTGCGCAGCGTCCTGGTGTAGCTGCCGAGGGCCTTCCGGCCCTGGCTGGTCAGCGTCACCGTGGTCTGCGGCGCCGATCCATTCCTGGTCTTCTCGGTGGTCAGGTAGCCGGCTTCTTCCAGCTTGCGCAGGTGGACGATCAGGTTGCCGGGGGTCAGCCCGATCAGGTCCTGCAGCCGGGTGAACGACAATGCGTCCTCGTCCGGCAGGGCCGCCAGCGTGGCCACGATCTTCAGCCGGGTCGGCACGTGAATCAGCGGATCCAGTTCGTCGGCGGTCATGCCACCACAACGTCGCACCCGCGGGCCGGGCCGTCGTCAAGCTCACGGGGCCGCCCTTCGTCGCGTACACGAGCCCGCCCTTCGTCGGATGTGCGGGCCACGCCGTCATCAGGTGCGCGTGTGTCGTCCATCGCCGTCCTCCGCGCGGTCGGCAGTTCAAGCTTTATGTCACAAAGTAAACCTCACTTTACGACACAAAGTCAAGCCTGTCCCTGCCACTCCCAGGAGAGATGGGGCTTACCCGGTCCGCTCGCCCAGCGCCAAGACTGGAAGGTGAACAGCAACCACGAGAATGAGGGAGTTCCCCATGTCCATCGCCTTGATCACCGGCGGCAACAAGGGTCTGGGTAAGGCGACCGCGCGCCGCCTGGCCGAGCTGGGCCACACCGTCTACATCGGCGCCCGCGACGCCGAACGCGGCCAGACGGCCGCCGACGAACTGGGCGTCCCGTGGCTCCAGCTCGACGTCACCGATGACGCCTCGGTCGACGCGGCCGCGGCCGAGCTCGCCGGGCGCGAGGGCCGGCTCGACATCCTGGTCAACAACGCCGGTGTCGGCGGCCGCGACGTCAAGCCCGACGACCTCACCGCCGATGACCTGCGCGAGGCCTACGACGTCAACGTGTTCGGGCTGATCCGGGTGACGCACGCCTTCCTGCCGCTGCTGCACCGGTCGCAGGCGGGGGTGATCGTCAACGTGAGCAGCCGGCTGGGCGCGTTCGGGGCCATGACCGATCCGGACAGCTTCCAGTACCCGTACTTCGTCCCGGTCTACGGCTCGTCCAAGTCGGCGGTGAACATGCTCACCGTCCAGTTGGCCAAGGCCCTGCCGCAGCTGCGCATCAACGCCGTCGAGCCCGGCCTCACCGCCACCGACCTGCACGGCCTGAGCGGCCCTGGCGTCCAGACCCCGGAAGAAGGCGCCGAATACATCGTCCGCCTGGCCACCGTCCCGGCCGACGGCCCCACCGGCACCTTCTCCTACGACACCCC
>DATDIH010000479.1:0-2187 GCA_036521155.1 Streptosporangiaceae bacterium | reverse complement strand
GAGGCGGTGCCGGAGGTGCGCGCCGGGCGGCACCGGCGGGCCCGGCGCAAGGCGGGCGGCGGGCGCCACAACTCGCGCTGACCCCGCTCCCGGGCCTCGGGCCCCGGGCCCCGGGCGGCCCGGGCCCGGGACTGTCCCTGGTCTTACCCGGGCTGACGATGTGGCGGGCTGGACACGGATGAGATCATGCCGCCATGACCTTTACGCGGGGCTTCAGCGGGCGGCGGGCGCGAGATCCCCGGCTGCCGCCGGGCCAGTATGACGTGGGCCAGGACTGGCCGGTGCTGACGGCCGAGGCCACGCCGCGGCTGTCCACCGACAACTGGACGTTCACGATCGAAGGCCTGGTCGAGGAGAAGGTGTCGTGGAGCTGGGCCGAGATCATGGCCCTGCCGCCCTCGGAGTTCATGGGCGACATCCACTGCGTCACCACCTGGTCCAAGCTCGGGGTCCGCTTCCGCGGGGTGTCGGTGGACACCCTGCTGGCCGCGGCCCGGCCGCAGGCCTCGGCCCGCTACGTGCTGGCCAGTTCGACCACCGGGTACACCACGAACCTGCCGCTGGACGACGTGACCGGGGGCAAGGCCTGGGTGGTGTGGGAGTACGACGGGCGGCCGCTGGCCCGCGAGCACGGCGGCCCGGCCCGGCTGCTGGTGCCGCACCTGTACTTCTGGAAGAGCGCCAAGTGGGTGTCGGGCCTGGAGTTGCTGGACCACGACGAGCCCGGATTCTGGGAGCAGAACGGCTACCACGACCGCGGTGATCCGTGGAAAGAGCAGCGGTACCAGGGGGACTGATGGGACAGCTGAGTGGCCCGGGGTCTTTGAGTGAGCCGGGAGCCTTGGCTGGCCCGGGAGCCCTGGGTGAGCCGGGGGCCCTGGGTGGGCCGGGGCAGCTGGGAGGTCCGGGACAGCTGAGCGGGCCGGGGGCGCTGGGTGGTCCCGGGCATCTGGGCGGGGCGGCGGGCGCGTTCCCCCGGCCGGGGCCGTGGCAGATGGCCAAGGTCACCGAGATCCGGCGCGAGACCGCGACGGCCAAGACGTTCCGGCTGGAGCTGCCGACCCCGGTGCCGTTCCTGGCCGGGCAGCACTTCATCCTGCGGCTGACCGCGCCCGACGGCTACGTGGCCCAGCGGTCGTACTCGGTGGGCTCGGCCCCGGCGGCGTCCGGTCCGTCGGACGCGATCGAGCTGACCGTGGAGCGGCTCCCGGACGGCGAGGTGTCGTCCTTCCTGCACGACGTGGTGGCGATCGGGGACGAACTCCAGGTCCGCGGTCCGATCGGCGGCTGGTTCGTGTGGCGCGGCGACACCCCGGCCCTGCTGGTCGGCGGCGGCTCCGGCGTGGTGCCGCTGATGGCCATGCTGCGGCTGGCCCGGCGCGAGGGCCGGGCCGACCTGCTGCGGCTGGTGGTGTCGGTGCGCCGGCCCGGGGACCTGTGGTTCGCGGACGAGCTGTCCGGGCCGCAGACCACGGTGGTCTACACCCGGGCCACTCCCCCGGACTGGCCGCGGCCCGCGGGCCGGCTGGCCGCGGCCGACCTGACCGCGGCGGACCTGGCCGGTCTGGGGGCCGGGGCAGACGGGTTCATCTGCGGGTCGGCCCGGTTTGCGGACGGGGCCACCTCCGTGCTGGAAGAAGCCGGGGTCGCCGCCGGGCAGATCCGGGTGGAGCGTTTCGGGCCGACCGGCTAGGCCGGAAGATCAATTACCCGGGAGCGTTCTCAGCGAATAGCGCTGAAACTGGTCCCCGGGAATGGATCTTCAAAGGCGTGGGGCGGGCGTGACGGGTGGGGTGTGGTGGCGGGGCACGAGGGGCGCGGGTGAGGCGGGAGTTACTGGTGATACCGGCGCCGGGGAGCCGGTGCGCTCGAGGCTCTAGGGGGTGAGCAGGGCGGGGAGGTCGGCGATGGTGGGGAGGACGTGGGTGGCGCCGGCGGCTCGGAGCTCCTCGGCGGAGGTACCGCCGGTCAGGACGCCGGCCACCAGGCCGGCGCCGGCGCGGAGGCCGGACTCGATGTCGCTGCGGGTGTCACCGACGGTGGCCAGCTCGGAGACCGCGCCGCCGCCCAGGCGGAGCAGGGCGGTCAGGGGGAGGTCGGGCCAGGGGCGGCCGCGGCCGGCGTCAGCGGGTGACAGGGCCAGGTCGATCAGGGGGCGCCAGTCCAGGGCGTCCAGCAGGGCGTCCC
>DATDIH010000478.1:0-3703 GCA_036521155.1 Streptosporangiaceae bacterium | reverse complement strand
GGCCGTCCCGGTCAGCCGGGCCAGCCGGGCGGCGGCTTCGGATTCGACCTTGGCGACCTGTTCGGTAACGGCGGCGGGGCCGGCGGCAACGCCGGCAACGGCGGCCTCGGGGACATCCTCGGCGGCATGTTCGGCGGTGGCGGCCGGGCTGGGACTCAGCAGACCCGGCCCCGCCGCGGCGCCGACGTGGAGACCGAGGCCACCCTGTCGTTCGGCGACGCGGTCGACGGCACCACGGTCCCGCTCAAGCTGACCGGCGACGGGCCCTGCCCGGTCTGCCGGGGCACCGGGGCCAAGGCGGGCACCGTACCCAAGGTCTGCCCGACCTGCGAAGGCACCGGGCAGTCCAGCCGGAACCTGGGCAACTTCGCCTTCTCCGAGCCGTGCAAGACCTGCATGGGCCGGGGCATGGTGGTCGACGACCCGTGCACCTCCTGCAACGGGAGCGGGCACGCGGCCAGCACGCGGACCATCCAGGCGCGGATTCCGGCCGGGGTGGCCGACGGCCAGCGGATCAAGCTGCGGGGCAAGGGCGCACCGGGCGAGCGCGGCGGTCCCGCCGGGGACCTGTACGTGCGGGTGCACGTCACGCCGCACCCGGTGTTCGGCCGGTCGGGCGGCAACCTGACCGTGACCGTCCCGGTGACGGTGCCGGAGGCGGCGCTGGGCGCCGACATCAAGGTGCCGGCCCACAAGGGCGCCCCGGTCACGGTCAAGATCCCGGCGGGCACGCCGAACGGCCGCACCTTCCGGGTGCGGGGCAAGGGAATCCGCCGGTCCGATGGGACCTACGGCGACCTGCTGGTCACCGTCGAGGTGATCGTGCCGAAGAACGTCAGCACCAAGGGCCGCCAGGCGCTGGAGGACCTGCGCGAGGCCACCGCGGGAGAGGACCCCAGGGAAACTCTCCTGCAGCGGGCCAGGAGCGCGTGAGGTCCCCAACGGCCAGCACGGCCACGCGGTAGAGGATGAGCCGGCCGCCGCCCACCCGGGCGGCGGCCCGTACGAGGAGAAACGATGATGAGGGCGAAGGGGGGATGGCGATGAAGAACCCATATGACATGTCCGACGACACACCGGTCTACGTCATCTCCGTCGCTGCTCAGCTGTCCGGATTGCATCCGCAGACGCTGCGGACCTACGACCGGATGGGGCTGGTGTCCCCCGGCCGGAGCACCGGCCGGGGCCGCCGCTACTCCATGCGGGACGTACTGGCGCTGCGCGAAGTGCAGCGCCTGTCGCAGAACGAGGGCGTCAACCTCTCCGGGATCAAGCGGATTCTGGAACTGAATGACGACCTGGACCGCTCGCGGCGGCTGATCGCCGAACTCCGGAGCGAGCTGGCTCAGCTGCGGGTGGAGCTGGAATCCACCCGGTCAGTGGCGGCCCGGCTCGCGGACCTGCTCCGCCGCGGGCGCGGTGGCCCCGGGGTCGTCCCGGTGCGCAGCACCGCCCGGGTGGCGGTGTGGGAGGCAGCCGACGACACCGGCCCGGCAGCGGGCAGTCCCGGGGAGAACGCGGTACAGCCCCGCGCGGCGGACCGGTACACAACAGAAGAGAACGAGAGCTAAGAGCCTCATATGGACGACAAACTCACCAGGAAGAGCCAGGACGCGCTGTCAGCAGCGGTCCGGCGCGCGGCCGCGGACGGCAACCCACAGGTTGACCCGCTCCAGCTGCTGGTCGCGCTGATCGCGCAGAACGGCGGTACCACCGCTCCGTTGCTGCGGGCTGTGGGCGCGGATCCGGCCACGGTGGCCAAGGAGGCCGAGGCCCGGCTGGGCCGGCTGCCCCGGGCCAACGGGCAGACCCTGAGCGCCCCGGAGATGTCCCGGCCCATGCTGTCGGTGATCAACACCGCGGTGGCCCGGGCCCGGGAAATGAACGACGAGTACGTCTCGACCGAGCACCTGCTGGTCGGCCTGGCGGCCGACGGCGGTCAGGCCGCCACGCTGCTCCGTGACGCCGGGGCCACCCCGGAGGCCCTGCTGGAGGCGTTCACCCAGGTGCGCGGCAGCACCCGGGTGACCACCGAGAACCCGGAAGAGACCTACCAGGCGCTGGAGAAGTACGGCGTCGACCTCACCCAGCAGGCCCGCGACGGCGGCCTGGACCCGGTCATCGGCCGTGACGCCGAGATCCGCCGGGTCATCCAGGTGCTGTCCCGGCGGACCAAGAACAACCCCGTGCTGATCGGCGAGCCCGGCGTGGGCAAGACCGCCGTGGTCGAGGGCCTCGCTCAGCGCATCGTGGCCGGTGACGTGCCCGAGTCGCTGCGGGACAAGAAGCTGATCGCCCTGGACCTGAGCGCGATGGTGGCCGGGGCCAAGTACCGCGGCGAGTTCGAGGAGCGGCTGAAGGCCGTCCTGGACGAGATCAAGCAGAGCGACGGCCAGGTCATCACGTTCATCGACGAGCTGCACACCGTGGTCGGTGCGGGCGCGGCCGAAGGCGCGATGGACGCGGGCAACATGCTCAAGCCGATGCTGGCCCGCGGCGAGCTGCGGATGGTCGGTGCGACCACGCTGGACGAGTTCCGCGAGCGGATCGAGAAGGACCCGGCCCTGGAGCGCCGGTTCCAGCAGGTGTTCGTGGGCGAGCCCTCGGTCGAGGACACGATCGCGATCCTGCGTGGCCTGAAGGGGCGCTACGAGGCGCACCACCAGGTGCAGATCGCCGACGCGGCCCTGGTCGCGGCGGCCACCCTGTCCGACCGCTACATCACCGCGCGGTTCCTGCCCGACAAGGCCATTGACCTCATCGACGAGGCCGGCTCCCGGCTGCGGATGGAGATCGACTCCCGGCCCGTCGAGATCGACGAGCTGCAGCGCACCGTGGACCGGATGAAGATGGAAGAGATGGCCCTGGCCCGCGAGTCCGACGCGGCCAGCAAGGACCGGCTGGAGCGGCTGCGGGCCGACCTGGCCGACCGCCAGGAGCAGCTGACCGCGCTGGTCGCACGCTGGGACCAGGAGAAGGCCGGGCTGAACCGGGTCGGTGAGCTGAAGAAGCGGCTGGACGACCTCAAGGGCCAGGCCGAGCGGGCCCAGCGGGACGCCGACTTCGAGGCCGCCTCGCGGCTGATGTACGGCGAGATCCCTGTGCTGGAGCACGAGCTGGCCCAGGCTTCGGCCGCCGCCGCCGAGAGCGACGCGGACGGGACCTCGGTTCCGGCCGAAGAGCCGATGGTCAAGGAAGAGGTCGGCCCGGACGACGTCGCGGACGTGGTGGCGTCCTGGACCGGCATCCCGGCCGGGCGGCTGCTCGAGGGTGAGACCGGCAAGCTGCTCCGGATGGAGGAGGAGCTGGGCCGCCGGATCGTGGGCCAGGCCAGCGCGGTGCAGGCGGTGTCCGACGCGGTGCGCCGGGCCCGGGCCGGCGTGGCCGACCCGGATCGTCCCACCGGTTCCTTCCTGTTCCTGGGCCCGACCGGCGTGGGCAAGACCGAGCTGGCCAAGGCGCTGGCCGAGTTCCTGTTCGACGACGAGCGGGCCATGACCCGGATCGACATGAGTGAGTACAGCGAGAAGCACTCGGTCGCCCGGCTGGTCGGCGCGCCTCCGGGCTACGTCGGCTACGAGGAGGGCGGTCAGCTCACCGAGGCCGTGCGGCGTCGCCCGTACACGGTGATCCTGCTGGACGAGGTGGAGAAGGCCCACCCCGAGGTGTTCGACATCCTGCTTCAGGTGCTGGACGACGGGCG
>DATDIH010000477.1:0-2636 GCA_036521155.1 Streptosporangiaceae bacterium | reverse complement strand
GGCGTCGGCCCGGCAGGCCGCCGCCGACCAGACCCGGCACGCCATCCAGGCCCGGTCCGGGCTCCGGCTGTCCGGCTGGACCGGCCTGGACGCGGGCCAGCTCGACGTGCTGCTGTCCCTCCTGGCCGCGCTGGCCGGGGCCCGTCCCGGTCAGGACGGGAGCCGGACCGTGCGCACCCCGGACGGCCGCTGGACGGTCCGGGCCGAACCCGCCCCGGACGGCGCGCCCCCCGCCGTCATCGGCACCCCGGCCGGGCGCCTGGTCCACCCCGACCTGCGCCTGACCATCACCGCCGGAGCCGCCCGGTGACCCACCCCGACCCCCTGGGCGCTCCCGCCCCCAGAACTCCCGGCAGCCCCATCGGCCCCAGCACTCCCGCCACCCCCAGAAATCCCACCGACCCCACCGACCCCAGCACCCCCTCTCGTGACGGGCAGCGGGCCTTCACCGGGCTGCTGGCCCGGCCGCTGGTCACCGCGGCCAGCGACCCCGCTCTGTACCGGGCCGTGACCCGGCACGCGGCCGCGGTCAGCCAGGCCGCGCACCGGCTCGGCTACCGGCTGGCCGCCACGGGCCAGGCCTTCCGGCTGATCCGGGTGCCGGTGGCGGGCACGGTCACCGCCCCGCCGCCGCCCGTGCACCGCCCCGGCCGCCGGGTGCTGGCCCTGGCCTGTGTGCTGGCCGCGGCCTGCGACCAGCTCACCAGCCCGGTCACCCTGGCCCGGCTGGCCGCGGCGGTCCAGGAGCTGACCAGCGGCCCCACCGCCACCGTGGCCCCGTTCGACCCGGCCCTGCTGGCCCACGAACGCCAGCTGGCCGAGGCGGCCGGGTTGCTGGAGTACTGGGGCGTGCTGCGCCCCCGCCCGCCGGCCGGGTCGGCCGCCGGGGACCAGGCCGCGGCGGCCGAGTACGACATCGACCAGGCCGCGCTGGACCTGCTGACCAGCCCGGACGTGCTGTCGGCGGCGCTGGTCCCGGCGTCCGGCCCCGACCCGTCCGCCGACGACATGCCCGGGGCTTCCCGGCCCGTGCGGGCCCTGCGCGCGCTGGTCGAGACCCCGGCCGTGCTGTACGCCGACCTGGCCGAGGACGACGCCGCCGCGCTGCGGGCCACCCGCGGCCTGCGGTCCAGCGAGGCCGCTCACCTGACCGGAGGGCACGTGGAAGCCCGCGCCGAGGGACTCACCGTGATCATTGACGACGAACCGCCCAGCCCGGTGACCAGCGACTGGCCCGGGGCCAGCCGCGCGGGCCGGGTCTCGCTGCTGCTGGCGGAGGCGGCCGGGCGGGCCGGGGAACGCCAGCCCGACGGGACCGTGGTGCTCACCAGCGACCAGGCCGACGAGCAGGCCAGCGCAATACAGGCCAGCGCGGTCCGGGCCGCCGCCGAGCGGCAGCTGGCCGCGCTCGGCCTGCTCCGGGTGCGCCCGGACGGTGGCTGGGTGCTGTCCCCGGTGGCGGGTCGCTACCGGGCCACCGGGGAGCGCTCGTGACCGCCCCGGCGCCGGCCCCCGGCCAGGATCTGGCCTCGTGGCCGGAGCTGGTGCGGGCCGGCGGGCTGCCCGGGCCGTCCCGGTCCGATCGCTGGCAGCTGCTGCGGGCCGGCGTGGTCAACCTGTGGGAGTTCGACGTCGCCGAGTACTGGCTGGCCGGCGGCCGGGCCCAGTTCGTGGGGCAGAACCAGTCGGGCAAGTCCACCCTGATGGCCCTCACCTCGCTGATCCTGCTGGCCGGGGACCTGGACCGCGAGCTGGTGGACACGTTCGGCCAGCAGCACAAGACCTTCCGCTACTACGTGGAGCCCACCGGCGACCCTCAGGACCGCCGCGAAAGCGGCCCGGCCACGGCGCGCGGCTGGGCCTGGCTGGAGTTCGCCCGGCTCGGGGACGACGGGCCCCGCTACTTCACCTGCCTGCTCTACGCCCAGGCCCGGCGGGGCGTGGCCGGCCTGGACACCACCTGGGCCGTGTGTGACGGGACCGCCCGGGTCCGGGCCGGCCTGGACCTGCACCAGGGCGCCGCGGTCCGCCCGCCCGCCGCCCTGGCCGCGGTACCGGGTTTCCGGGCCGCCCCCGAACCAGACCGCTACCGGGCCTGGGTGGCCCGCGAGCTGTTCGGCTTCACCGGGCCGGACCGGCTGGACGCGGTGGTCCGCATGCTCTCGGTGCTGCGCACCCCGCACCTGGGCCAGCGGCTGGACCCCGGCTTCTTCACCGCGCAGCTGCGGACCGCGCTGCCCGCGGTCGAGCCGGCCCAGATCGCCGGCCTGGCCGAGGGCTGGGACGCCCTGGACGCGCTGGCCCGGGACCGCGACCAGGCCCGGACCGCCCGCGACGCCGTGGCCGCCTACCTGGCCCGGGCCTGGTCCCCGTGGGCCGACACGACCCTGCGCTGGCGGGCCGATGACCTGCTGGCCAGCGTGGCCCGGCTCGATGCGGCCGACCGGGCCGCGGCCGATGCCGCGGCGGCCGTGGCCACCGCCCGGGACCAGCTGGCCGAGACGGCCGGGCAGCTGCAGTCCGCCCGGGACACCCGGGACCGGGTCGAGCAGGGCTACGAAGACCTGCTCATTTCCCCGGCTTACGCCGGCAGCGCGGACACCGCGGCCCGGGTGAGCGGGCTCCAGCAGATCGCG
>DATDIH010000476.1:0-4005 GCA_036521155.1 Streptosporangiaceae bacterium | reverse complement strand
CTGAGGTGCAGGGCTGCGGGTTCGGGAACACTTTTCGGCAGATGCTGCCAAGAAGTGTTCCCGAATCCGCCGGGGTGAGCGTCCCCAGCTCGTGCGGGCGCACGGGGGGCCGAGGCAGCCGGGGCTGGTGTGGCTGGAGGGCCTACTGCGGAGTACCCAGGCACTGGAAGGACCCATGGGTCAGATGTGACTCGTGGGGCCCATCAGGCAGACTGCGGGCCTGGCTGATCCAGCCCCGTGCCCGGGGACCCCGACTAAGGCGGAACGGATCTCTCCGGTCCAGAGGCCATTGATGCTGGTGGGACCCGGACACAGTGAGCCGACGCCGATGGGGCCAGTGGCGGGCGGGGTTGGGGCGGAGGGCTCGGGCATGGGGGACGTGGGCGTGGGACGCAGGAGCCCGCCGCGCCCGGGTGGGCGGCGCGGCGGGCTCTGAGTGGGCTGGTCAGGCCGCGCGCTTGTAGGCGCGGACGGCCAGGGGGGCGAAGACGACGAAGATGCCGACCAGCCAGGCGATGGCCTTCCAGAGGGGAGCGGCGATCGGCAGGCCGTGACCCAGGGCCATGCCGCGCATGGCGTCGATCACGAACGTCATGGGCTGGTTGTTGGCGAACGCCTGCAGCCAGCCGGGCATGGTCGCGATCGGGACAAAGGCCGAGCTGAGGAACGTCACCGGGAACAGCCAGATCAGGCCGAACGCCTGCACCGACTCCTCGTCGCCGATGGCCAGGCCGGTGAAGGCGGCGATCAGGCAGCAGGCGATGCCGAGAGCGATCGACAGCACGACCATGCCGATGGCCGGGCCGACGCCGTTGCTGAAGCGGAAGCCGACCGCGTAGCCGACGCCGATGACGATCAGGATCGTGACCGTCATCCGGCCGGTGTCGGCGACCAGCCGTCCCGCCAGCACCGCCGACCGGGCCATGGGCATGGACCGGAACCGGTCGATGACGCCCTTCTTCAGCTCCTGAGCCAGCGAGATCGCGGTGCCAAAGCAGGCGAAGGCCGCGGTCTGGCCGAGGATGCCCGGCATCAGGAAGTTGACGTAGCCGCCGGGGACGTTGACCTTGATCGCGCCGCCGAACACGTAGCGGAACATCAGCACGAACATGACCGGCTGGATGACGGTGAACACGATGTAGGCCGGGACCCGGGCCCAGACCAGCAGGTTCCGCTTGCTGATGGTCAGCGAGTCGCTGACCGCCCAGCGGGCGCGGGTGATCGGGCCGGGGCTGTCCGACGGCGGGTTGATGGCAATGGCGGTCATGACGAAGCCCTCTCGACGTTCTTCTCAGCGCTCTTGCGGCGGCCGCGGCCGCGCTTGCCGCCGGCAGCAGCGTCATCTTCCTCTTCGGCGGCGTGGCCGGTCAGGGCCAGGAACACGTCATCCAGGGACGGGCGGCGCAGGCCCAGGCCGCTGGTCTCGATCCCGGCCTCGTCCAGGCTGCGGACGGACTGGATCAGGGCGTCGGAGCCGTTGACTCCGACCGGCACGCTGATCACGCCGGTGCCCTCGTCGACGTGCGGCTCGCCCTCGGCCAGCTTGGCGGTGGCGGTCACCGCGTCACCGACCCGCGTCCGGTCCGGCACGGTGAACTCCAGCACGTCCCCGCCGACCCGGCCCTTGAGCTCGGCCGAGGTGCCGGCCGCGATGACCTCGCCGTGGTCGATGACCACGATCTCGTTGGCCAGTTCGTCGGCCTCGTCCAGGTACTGGGTCGTGAGCAGCAGCGTGGTGCCCCCGGCCACCAGCGACCGGATGACATCCCACATGCCCAGCCGGGAACGCGGGTCGAGCCCGGTGGTCGGCTCGTCCAGGAACAGGACCTTGGGCTGGCCGACCAGGCTGGCGGCCAGGTCCAGACGGCGTTGCATGCCGCCGGAGAACGTCTTGGCCGAACGGTCGGCCGCCTCGGTCAGCCCGAACTGCTCCAGCAGTTCGCTGGCGCGGGCCTTGGCTGCGGCCCGGCCCAGGTGGTACAGCCGCCCGATGATCTCCAGGTTCTCGCGCCCGGTCAGCTCGATCTGGATGGCGGCGGACTGGCCGGCCAATCCGATCGAGCGGCGCACCGCGCTGGGCTCCTTGACCACGTCGTGGCCTTCGACCAGGGCGCGGCCCCCATCCGGCCGCAGCAACGTGGTCAAGATGCGAACCGCGGTGGTCTTGCCCGCGCCGTTGGGCCCGAGCACCCCGAGCACCGTCCCGCGTGGCACCGACAGGTCGATGCCACGCAGCGCATGTACGTCGCCGAATGATTTCTTCAGGCCCTCGACCAGGATCGCCGGCCCGGAAAAACTCTGCTCCACGTCACTGCCTCCCGCGTGACCCCAGGGCGTCAGCGCCCGGGTGCCACGAACCTATCGCCCGCCCACCCAGGTCCGCGAACGAAAAAACCGCCCATGTCAGCATGTCTGAGGGGTATGACGAAACGCCGCACCCGGAATCATCGCGCTGCGTCTGATGGGTCTGGTGGGGCTGGTGTTGTCAGCGGGGTGAAAGGGCTAGGCGCGCGGGGAAGGTCAGCGGGACAGGAGTTCGGGGCGGGCGGAGATCAGTTTGCCCGCGCGCCAGACGGCGGCGGTGAGGGGGACGCCGGGGCGGTAGGCCAGGTAGGCGTGGGACGGGGCGTCCAGCATGAGCAGGTCGGCCCGGGCCCCGGGGCCCAGGTGCCCGACGTCGGGGCGGCGCAGGGCCCGGGCTCCGCCCGCGGTGGCCGACCACACCGCTTCCTCGGTGGTCAGGTGCATCTCGCGGACGGCCAGGGCCACGCACAGGGCCATGCTGGAGGTGAAGCAGGACCCGGGGTTGCAGTCGGTCGCGATGGCCACGGTGGCCCCCGCGGCCAGCAGGCCCCGGGCGTCCGGGTAGGGCTGGCGGCAGGAGAACTCCACCGCGGGCAGCAGCGTGGCCACGGTCTGCGAGGAAGCCAGCGCCGAGATGTCGGCCTCGGTCAAGAACGTGCAGTGGTCGGCCGAGGCGGCGCCGGCCCGCACCGCGACCTCGACCCCGGGGCCCGGGCCGAGCTGGCCCGCGTGCACCCGGCCCAGCAGGCCCTGGGCCTGCCCGGCGGCCAGCACCCGCGCGGCCTCGGCGCCGTCGAAGGCGCCGCGCTCGCAGAACACGTCGATCCAGCGGGCGTGCGGGGCGCAGGCGTCCAGCATGGGCCCGCACACCAGGTCCAGGTAGCCGTCCCGGTCGCCGGCGTACTCCGGCGGCACCACGTGGGCCCCCAGGTAGGTGACTTCCGGGGTGACCTCGGCGGCCAGCATCAGGCTGCGGGCCTCGTCCCGCACGGTCAGCCCGTAGCCGGACTTGCACTCGAAGGTGGTGGTGCCCTGACGGGCCATCTCGTCGGCCAGCCGGCGCAGGTTGGCCCGCAGCGCCACGTCGGAGGCGGCCCGGGTGGCCGCGACCGTGGTCTTGATCCCGCCCGCCTGGTACGGCTGGCCGGCCATCCGGGCCGCGAACTCGGCTCCGCGCTCGCCCGCGAAGACCAGGTGAGCGTGCGAGTCCACGAAGCCGGGCAGCACCGCGCGGCCGCTGGCGTCCACGATGTCGTCGGCCGCGGGCGCCTGGCCCGCCGGACCAGTCCAGGCCACCTGGCCGTCGTCGATGACCAGCGCGGCGCCGGTCCGGGCGCGGAACGGGCCCGGGCCGCTGGTGGGGTCACGGTCATCGGGCGCGTTGGTGACCAGCTCCCCGATGTTCGTGATCAGCGTGCTCACGCCGCTCATTATCGGCCCACCGCTTGTCGGCCCGCCGCTCAGGACGCCGTCAGCACGGTACGGATGCTGGCCGACAGCTCGGCGGCCACGTCCCCCACCAGCAGATGGCGGCCATCGCGCACCACGTCCCGGCCTCCCGTCACCACGTGCCGGACATCGGCCGCGGTGGCCGCGTAGATGACCCGGTCCAGCGCGGCCTGGCCCGGGTCCGGGGCGGCCAGCCGGGGCGAGTCCAGGTCCACCGTGACCAGGTCGGCCAGGGCCCCGGGGGTCATCTCA
>DATDIH010000475.1:0-9624 GCA_036521155.1 Streptosporangiaceae bacterium | reverse complement strand
CACCCACAGCCCGGCCGCGACCGCGACCTCGGCGCTGGTGACCGAGGTGCCCGCCATCCACTACCAGGTCGCGGCGTTCGGCGGGCCGGTGGCGGTGGCCCCGTACGCGACCTACGGGACCAGCGAGCTCGCGAGCAACGTGGTGGCCGCGCTGAACGGGCGTTCGGCCTGCCTGATGGCCAACCACGGGGCGGTGACCACCGGCCCCGACCTGCCCACCGCGCTCGGCCGGGCCCGGGCCCTGGAGTGGGTGTGCGACGTGTACCTGCGGGCGGCCACGGCGGGCCGGCCACGGCTGCTGCCCCCGGAGGAGATCGAGACCGTGGTCAGGAAGATGGCCAGTTATGGGCAAAGTGCACCCGGTTCTGTGACGGGAGTTGCCGGGGAGGCCTGAGGTGCTGGTGGGGCGCAAGTTGCGCAGGTGAAGTGGAGTTGGCCGGGTTGGCGGGGGCCGGGTTAGCCGGGGGGCCGGGTTAGCCGGGTTAGCGGAGGCCGGCTCGGTCGGCCAGGCGGCGGGCGGCGGTGGCCGCCTCCTGGCCGATGTCTTCGGCGTCGGCCCGGGTCAGGCGGCCGCCGGTCACCACCGGGTGGCCCTGGACCAGCAGCAGGGTCAGCGGCGGGAGGGCGCCCAGGGCCAGCGCCGCCACCGGGTCGGCGATGGTGGAATGCAGCGGCCCGTCGACCCGCCACAGCGCCAGGTCGGCCAGTTTGCCGGGCTCGATCGAGCCCAGCTCACCGTCCCGGCCCAGGCAGCGGGCCCCGCCCGCGGTGGCCGCGTACAGGGCCTGGCGGGCGGTGAGCGCGGCCGGCCCACGCCGGGCCCGGGCCATGAGCACGGCCTGCCGGATCTCCGGCCCGAGCTGGCCGGCCTCGTTGGAGCTGGTGCCGTCGACGCCCAGGCCAACCGGCGCGCCCGCGGCCAGGAGCTCGGGGACGGGGGCGATGCCCGCGCCGAGCCGGGCATTGGACGACGGGCAGTGGGCCACCCCGGTGCCGGTGGCGCCGATGCGCTCGATCGCGGCCGGGTCCAGGTGCACGCAGTGGGCCAGCCACACGTCATCGCCCAGCCAGCCGTGGTCATCCAGGAACTCGGTCGGGGTCTGGCCGAACTGCCGGTGGCAGAACTCGGCTTCCTCCTGCGTCTCCGAGCCGTGGGTGTGCAGCCGCACGCCGCGGCGCCGGGCCAGGGCGGCCGCGCCGGTCAGCAGCTCGCCGGTCACCGTGAACGGCGAGCACGGGGCCACGCTGATCCGCACCATGGCGTCCGGGGCCGGGTCGTGGTGGGCGTCGATGGCCTGCTCGGTCCGGGCCAGGGCGGCGTCGGTGTCCTCGACCGCGAAGTCGGGGGGCAGGCCACCCTGGGACTGGCCCAGGTCCATGGAACCGCGGGCGGCCTGGAAGCGCAGGCCGAGCTGGCCCGCGGCCCGCACGGCCGCGCCGATCAGGTCCCCGGCCCCGTCCGGGAACACGTAGTGGTGGTCCGCGGCCGTGCTGCAGCCGCTGGTCAGCAGGGCGGCGATGGAGGCCCGGGCCGCGGCGTACTCGAGCTCCTCGTCGAGCCGGGCCCAGACCGGGTACAGCTCGGTCAGCCAGCCGAACAGGTCCTGCTCCTGAGCCCGGCCGCGGGTCAGCCACTGGTAGAAGTGATGGTGGGTGTTGACCAGGCCCGGGGTGAGCAGGTGGCCGGTCCCGTCCACGTGCTCGGTGGGCACGCCATCGTCGTAGCGGGGGGCCGGGCCCGGGCCGACGCTGACGATCTGATGGTCTTCGACGACCACGGTGCCACCGGGGTGCTCGGCCCCGTCCGCGTTCACCGTGGCCACGTGCGCACCAGTGATAATGATCCTGCGCTCAGGCACAGGGCTTACGTTAAAGGCCGCGGCCGGGCGCCGGAAGGGGCCGGCCATGGACCAGGTCGTGAATCGGGGCGTGGATCGAGAGCGTCTGACCGCACTGCTGGCCCGGGAGCGGGCCACGTTCTCCGGCCGGCACCCGGAGTCGGCCCGGGCCCGGCAGCGGGCCGGGTCGCTGTTCGGCCGGGTCCCGATGACCTGGATGAACATGGCCGCGGGCGGGTTCCCGCTGTACCTGGCGCGGGCCTCCGGGGCCCAGGTCACCGACGTCGACGGGCTGGAGTACGCAGACTTCTCCCTCGGCGACACCGCGGCCATGGCCGGCCACTCCCCCGCCCCGGTGCTGCGGGCCATCCAGCGCCGGGCCGCGGACCTGGGCGGGCTGTCGGTGATGATGCCGACCGAGGAGGCGGCCGCGGCCGGGGCCGAGCTGGCCCGCCGGTTCGGGGTGCCGCGCTGGTCGTTCGCGCTGACCGCGACCGACGCCAACCGGTGGGCGATCCGGCTGGCCCGGGCGCTGACCGGACGCGGCAAGATCTTGTTCCACAGCTACTGCTACCACGGCACCGTGGACGAGTCGCTGATCGTCACCGTGCCCGGGGCCGGCCCCGATGACCCGGGCACACCGCGGGCGGGCAACGTCGGTGCCCCGGTCGACGTCCGGGAGACCAGCCGGGTGGCCGAGTACAACGACCTCGACGGCCTGGACCGTCAGCTGGCCCACGGCGACGTGGCCGCGGTGCTGATGGAGCCCGCGCTGACCAACATCGGCATCGTGCTGCCCGAACCCGGCTACCTGGACGGGGTCCGTGAGCTGACCCGGCGGCACGGCGTGCTGCTCATCAACGACGAGACGCACACCTTCTGCGCGGGCCCGGGCGGGGCCACCGCGGCCTGGGGCCTGGAGCCGGACATCGTCACCATCGGCAAGGCCATCGGCGGCGGTATCCCGGTGGCGGCCTACGGGCTGTCGGCCGAGCTGGCCGACCGGCTGCTGGCCCGCACCGACCTGGACCTGGTGGACATGGGCGGGGTGGGCGGCACGCTGGCCGGCAACCCGCTGTCGGTGGCCGCGGTGTGCGCCACGCTGGGTGAGGTGCTGGTGGACGACGTGTTCGATCACATGATCACAAGGGCCGAGCGGTTCGCGGCCGGGGTGCAGGACGTGATCGACCGCCATGGCCTGCCCTGGTCGGTGACCCGGCTCGGGGCCCGGGCCGAGTACCGGTTCGCCTCGCCCGCGCCGCGCACCGGCACCGAAGCCGCGGCCGCATCCGATCCGGAGCTGGACGACTACCAGCACACCTACCTGGCCAACCGGGGTGTGCTGCTCACGCCGTTTCACAACATGGCCCTGATGTCACCGGTCACCACGGATGATGCCGTGGACAAGCACACACAGACCTTCGATATGGGTATACGAGAGCTGCTCGGCGCGGACGCAGGCTGATGTTCAATCGCCCGTAACCTGACGCTCACCGCGCAACTGGCGCCGCTGATCGCTGGTAGCGAGCGGAGGCCTGCGGGACGATCTTCCCCGCTACCTTGTGTCCAGGGGGCACGAGGGGAGGTAGCGGGTGAGCAAGTCACGGCTGGAGTCGTTCAGCGACGGCGTGTTCGCGGTGGCGATCACGCTGCTGGCGCTGGACCTTTCCGTGGACGGCCACGAGAGGCTGCTGCCCCAGTTCGCGGACCTGTGGCCCGCGGTGGTGGCCTATCTGATCAGCTTCTTCACGATCGGGATCATCTGGGTCAACCACCACCGGGCCCTGAACGACGTGCAGGTGGTGACCAGGTCGCTGCTGTTCATCAACCTGATCCTGCTGGCGGTGACGGTGGCCATCCCGTTCGCCACCTCGACCCTGGCCGACTACCTGACCGACGGCGGCCAGAGCGGGCACCTGGCCGCGGCCCTGTACGCCGGGGTGTTCGAGCTGATGAGCCTGAGCTTCCTGCCGCTGTACGAATGGGTCCTGCGCCACGACGACTGCGTCCGCAACCCGATGCCGGCCGAGGCCAAGAACCCGGCCCGGCTGCGCTTCTACGCGGGCCAGATCCCTTACCTGATCGCCGTCGGCGTGGCGTTCCTGAGCGCTCCGGCCGCGGTGGTCATCACCGCCGTGGTCGCCGTCTACTACGTGTTCGTACGCGACGCGCCCCGGCCGCCGGCCCCCTCGTTGCCGTCGGCGCCGTCGGAGGCGTCAGAGGTGGAGTGAGGCGGGGCCAGGCCGGCCAGCAGGGTGGTGACGATCGCGCCGGCGTGGGCGGCGTCCGCTTCGGGGTCGGGCGGCAACTGGGCGAAGCAGCGCAGGAACGCGTACTGGAAGCAGGAGCCGAGCAGCAGGGAGGCGGCGGCGTCGCAGTCGGCCCCGGACCGGACCGAGCCGTGCTCCTGCTGGGTCCGCAGGTAACGGGCCAGGGCCTGGACCGGCATGTGCGGGCCCGCCCCCTGGCGGGTCACGGCGGCGTGGTGGGCGGCCAGCAGGTCCGGCTCGGAGAACACCGACGCGCTGATCGGGAAGCTGGCCTGGTAGAACTCCACGGCGCCGCGCGCGAAAGCGATCAGCCGGGCGGCCAGATCGTCAGGTGAAGCCTGCTGGCTGGCGGCCGGTGACAGCATCCAGCTCACCGTGGGCAGGCGCTCCTTGAGCACGGCCAGGAACAGGTCGGTCTTGTCCTGGAAGTGCTTGTAGAGGGTGGCTTCGGAGTAACCGGCGGCCCGGGCGATCTCCTTGGTCGTGGTCCGGGCGAACCCGCGGGTCCGCATGACGTGGGTGGCCGCGTCGAGGATGCGGTCCCGGGTATCGGGCATGCGCGCCGCCCTTCTGCGTCGTTGGCCGCCGTTGGCCGCTCTCGGGTATTGGCATTGACAGGTTAGTGAGTGCTTACCCATCATAGAGGTTAGTGAGCATTTACTTACCAGATGATTGAGGCCGAGGAGAAGGTCGATGAAGCTGACGGTGTTCGGGGCGACGGGCGGGATCGGGACGGAAGTGGTGCGGCAGGCGCTGGCGGCCGGGCATGAGGTGGTGGCCGTGGTCCGGGATCCGGCCCGGCTCGCGGTGCCGGCCGGGGCGGGGCTGGGGGTGGTCACGGCCGACGTGATGGACCCGGCCCAGATCGCCCCGGCCGTCAAGGGGGCCGACGCGGTGGTGTCGGCGCTGGGCCCGCGGCCGGGCGGGCCCGCCACGGTGCTGGCCGACAGCGCCCGCAGCATCCTGGCCGCGCTGGGCCAGACCGGCGTGGGCCGGCTGGTGGTGGTGAGCGCGAGCGGGGCGTTCATTGAGCCGGGCGAGCCGTTCGTGACCCGGGTGCTGGTCAAGCCGCTGCTGCAGCGGATCCTGCGCGACGCGATGACCGACACCCAGCGGATGGAGGCCGAGATCCGGGCCAGCGGCACCGACTGGACCCTGATGCGGCCACCGCAGCTGACCAGCCGGCCGGGCCGCGGCCGGTACCGCCGCATGATCGACCGCAACGTGGGGAGGAGGATCGCGCGGGCCGACGTGGCCGACGCGATCCTGGCCGTCCTGGCCGATCCGGCCACCATCGGGCACGCGGTGGGGGTCGGGTACTAGCGGCCCGAAGACGGGGGTGAGACCGCATGTCGTGGCTGGTCGGGACGTCGGGGTGGCAGTACCGGGACTGGCGGGACGTGCTGTACCCGAAGGGCGTGCCGCAGCGGTTGTGGCTGGAGCACTACGCCGGGCAGTTCGGCACGGTCGAGAACAACAACTCGTTCTACCGGCTGCCGCCGCGCGAGACGTTCGAGAGCTGGGCCGGGCGGACGCCAGACGGGTTTGTGATGGCGGTCAAGGCCAGCCGCTACCTGACCCACATCCGGCGGCTGAAAGACCCGGCCGAACCGGTCCAGCGGCTGCTCGACGCGGCCACCGGCCTGGGTGACCGGCTGGGGCCGATCCTGGTCCAGCTGCCGCCGACCTGGAAGGGGGACCCGGAGCTACTGGACGGCTGCCTGGCCGAATTCGGCCGGCGGGGCCCGCGCGGGCTCCGGGTCGCGGTGGAGATGCGGCACGAGTCCTGCTGGACCGACGAGATCCGGCAGGTGCTGACCGCCCGCGGGGCCGCGCTGGTGTGGTCGGACCGGGGCGGGTCGCCGCAGGCGCCGCTGTGGCCGACCGCGGACTGGGGCTACCTGCGGTTCCATGAGGGCACGGCCCAGCCCTGGCCGCGCTACCATCCGGCCACGCTGCGGGCGTGGGTGCGGCGGCTGGCCGAGGGGTGGCCCGGCAGCGCTGGCCCGGGCGGGGCTGGCGCGGGCGGGGCTGGCGCGGGCGGGGCTGGCGCGGGCGGGGCTGACGTGTACGTGTACTTCAACAACGATCCGGGCGGGGCGGCGATCCACGACGCGGGGGGGTTCGCGGCCGCGGCCCGGCGGGCGGGGCACCAGGTGAGCCGGACACCGGATGAGGTGCCGGTGTCCGCGACTTAGGGCTGGCCGGTGAGCCAGCCTTCCATCCGGGTCAGCAGTTCCTCGGTGTCGACCGGCTTGGTCACGTGGTCGCTGGCCCCGGCGTCCAGGCTCTTCTCCCGGTCGCCGGGCATGGCCCGGGCGGTGACCGCGATGATCGGCAGCGCCGCGAACTGAGGCATCCGGCGGATGGCGGCCATGGTGACGTAGCCGTCCATCTCCGGCATCATCACGTCCATCAAGATCAGGTCCACGTCCGGCTCGGAGGTCAGCGCGTTGATGCCCTGACGGCCGTCCGGGGCGTGCCGGACGGCCACGCCGTGTTGCTCCAGGGAGCTGCTGATCGCGTACACGTTGCGGCTGTCGTCGTCGATGACCAGGACTTTCTTACCGTGCAGGGCGTCGTGGGGAGCGGCGGGCGGCGCGGGCCGGGTGACCGGGTGCGGCCCGGTGCCGGCGACGGCCGCGCCCGGCGCGACCGGGCCGACCGACAGGTACAGCGCGATCCGCTCACGCAGGTCATCCAGGGATGGCAGCAGCTCGACCGGCCGTTCGCCCGAGTGGTGCTGGGCCAGCCGGTTCCGGGCCGCGTCCGGATGGTCCCGGGTGTGGGCCAGCACCGGCAGGGCGCCGAGGACCGGCTCGTCCCGCAGCCGGTCCAGGAACCCGAACGCCGCGGCGCCGGGCAGCCCGAGATCGAGGACGACGCACTGGTGGGGCGCGGACCGGAGGTGTTCGATCGCCTCGTCGGGCTGGGTGACGGTGTGGACCTCGACCGGGCCCTCCAGATCGGCCAGGTCGGAGGCGACGCTGTAGGCGAGCAGGGTGAGCAGGCCGCCGGGGGCACTCTCCAGCACGAGCAGGCGGTGGGCGGCCGGAACGGATGGGTCAGAGGGGGACGCCGGGGCGGCCGGGACCGCTGGCGTGTGGCCGTTGGGCTGGGACTGTGCCTGTGGTTCGGGGGCGTGCCCGTTGGCCGCTGGCTGCTGGGTCTGCTGAGGCCGCTGAGGCTGCTGAGCCGGGAGGGGCTCCAGGGGCTGGAGTGACTTGGGATTCGGGAAGGCTTGAAGGGGCTGGGCGGGCTGAAGCGGTTGGGCTGGCTGCACGGGCACCTGGTCGTTGCCGGTCAGCGGGAGCACGGCCGGGACGTACAGGGTGAACGTGCTGCCCCGGCCCAGCTCGCTGTCGGCGGCGATGTCGCCACCCAGCAGGGCGCCGACCTCGCGGGCGATGGACAGGCCGAGCCCGGTCCCGCCGTAGCGGCGGCTGAGCGTGCCGTCGCCCTGCTCGAACGCGCCGAAGATGGCGTCCAGGTTCTCGGGGGCGATCCCGATGCCGGTGTCGGAGACCGAGAACGCCACCATCGGCCCGCCGTCGCCGCCAGCCAGCCCACCCGCGGCCGCCCCGTTGCTGGCCAGGCCGTTCCCGGGCAGGCGGGCCAGGCCGGCCGGACCAGCCGCACCGGCCAGGCCGGCCGGGCCGACCCGGAGCACGACCTGCCCGGCCGAGGTGAACTTGACCGCGTTGGACACCAGGTTGCCCAGCACCTGGCGCAGCCGCTGCCGGTCGGTGACCATCCCGGCCGGTGCACCCTCGGCCAGCTCCACCGCGAAGGTCAGGCCCTTCTCCGCGGTCAGCGGCTGGAAGGTGGCCTGGATGTCGTCCAGCAGGGACCGCAGCGTGAACCGCTCGGGGTGGATGTCCATCCGGCCCACCTCGACCTTGGACAGGTCGAGGATGTCGTTGATCAGCTGGAGCAGGTCCGAGCCCGCGGAGTGGATCACGTTGGCGTACTCGACCTGCTTGCCGGTGAGGTTGCCGCCGGGGTTCTGGGCCAGCAGCCGGGCCAGGATGAGCAGGCTGTTCAGCGGGGTGCGCAGCTCGTGCGACATGTTGGCCAGGAACTGCGACTTGTACCGGGAGGCCAGCGCCAGCTGCCGGGCCCGTTCCTCGATCTCCTGCCGGGCCCGCTCGATCTCGGCGTTCTTGGTCTCGATGTCGCTGTTCTGCCGGGCCAGCTGCTCGGCCTTGTCCTCCAGGTCGGCGTTGGACCGCTGCAACTCGTTCTGCTGGTCCTGCAGTTCACCGGTGAGCCGCTGCGACTCCTTGAGCAGCGCGTCGGTGCGGGAGTTGGCCACGATCGTGTTCACGTTGACCCCCAGGGTCTCGGTGAACTGCTCCAGGAAGTCGGTCTGCACCGGCGTGAACGTGGTGAACGAAGCCAGCTCGATGACGCCGAGCACCTCGCCCTCGAACAAGATCGGCAGCACGGCCAGGTTGGCCGGGGAAGCCTCGCCCAGCCCGGAGGAGATCTTGACGTAGCCCTCGGGCAGGTCGGCGACCACGATCGAGCGCTTGCTCTTGGCCACCTGGCCGATCAGGGACTGGCCCAGCCGGTACTGGAGCGGGGCGTCCTTGTCGGCCCGCAGCCCGTACCCGGCGATCAGGCTCAGCCGGGTCTCGCCGCCGCCCATCTCGCTGAGGAAGAACGTGCCGTGCTGGGCGCCGACCAGCGGGGCCAGCTCGTCCATGATCAGCTCGGCCACCGCGGCCAGGTCCCGGTGCCCCTGCATCAGGCTGGACAGCCGGGCCAGGTTGGACTTCAGCCAGTCCTGCTGCTGGTTGGCCGAGGTCGTCTCGCGCAGCGACTGGACCATGGCGTTGATGTTGTCCTTGAGCTCCGCCACCTCGCCCTGGGCCTCGACCGCGATCGACCGGGTCAGGTCGCCGGCCGCGACCGCGCTGGTCACCTCGGCGATCGCGCGCACCTGGGTGGTCAGGTTGCTGGCCAGCTCGTTGACGTTCTCGGTCAGCCGCTTCCAGGTGCCGGACACCCCCTCGACCTCGGCCTGGCCGCCCAGCCGACCCTCGCTGCCCACCTCGCGGGCCACCCGGGTCACCTCGGCCGCGAACGCGGACAGCTGGTCGACCATGGTGTTGATGGTCGTCTTGAGCTCGAGGATCTCGCCGCGGGCGTCCACGTCGATCTTGCGGGACCGATCGCCCTGGGCCACCGCCGTGGCCACCGTCGCGATCGAGCGCACCTGATCGGTCAGGTTCGAGGCCATCACGTTGACGTTGTCGGTCAGGTCTCCCCAGGTGCCCGACACCCCGCGGACGGTCGCCTGGCCGCCGAGCTTGCCGCGGGTCCCGACATCCCGTGCCACCCTCGTCACCTCGTCGGCGAAGGCGGAGAGCTGGTCGACCATCGTGTTGACGGTCTCCTTCAACTCGGCGATCTCGCCGCGCGCATCGACCCTGATCTTCTGGGTCAGGTCGCCCTTGGCCACGGCCGTGGTCACG
This sequence comes from Streptosporangiaceae bacterium, assembly GCA_036521155.1. Taxonomy (GTDB): domain Bacteria; phylum Actinomycetota; class Actinomycetes; order Streptosporangiales; family Streptosporangiaceae; genus Bog-532. The sequence goes on along the minus strand of DATDIH010000475.1, from coordinate 36 downwards.
GCGGCGATGGCCCGCACCTGGTTGGTCAGGTTGGCG
>DATDIH010000474.1:0-2774 GCA_036521155.1 Streptosporangiaceae bacterium | reverse complement strand
GGGGACCGGACGGTGTGGTCCTGGCTCACGACTGGTCGGCGGAACCGGCCGGCCCGATGGAGCCTTCGCGGCGCTGGTGGCGGAGCTGGAGGAACGAAAGCCCGAGGCCGAGCAGCCCGGTGATCAGCCACACGTGGTTGTGCATGACGACCGCGAGGGTGAGGCCGGCGACGGTGGTGAGCAGGCTGAGGATGTTGGCGATCTTCTTGTGTCCGGTGAAGCGGAGCAGGAGCAACATGGCCGGTTCCTTTCGTCGCGCTCGGCTTGATGACTTCATCCTGACATCAACTTGCGCAATACGCAAGATTTTCTCAGTACGAAAGACTTGCCGATCTGGAATCATACTTCAGAGAGCCGTCTGACCAGGCCGGACACCGGTCGTGAGATGCTGACGCCGTGCTGCCTCGCCCCCGGCCCGTCGGCCACTGCCCCAAGCACATGGTCGTGGGCCCGTGCGGCGGCGTTCGGCCGGACGGGCGCTGCGAGGTCATCGACGAGCCGTGCGTGTTCCCCGAACCGGTCGTCTGGCCGGGACCGGACCCGGTGCCGGCGGTACCCCTGCCCCCGCCCCTGGACCGGCTGTCCGGGCCGCTGATCCTGACCGACTTCACCGCCGAGCCGTTCTCGGTGCCGGCCCTGCGCACGGTGGCCGCGACTTTGACCCCGACCTGTGACGCGGTGCTGGTCGGCGAGCACCAGAACCGGCCCGACTTCCCGCCCACCTTGTTCGCCACCTTGCTGCGGGAGGCCGGGGCCCGGCCGTGGATCACGCTGGCCTGCCGGGACCGGAACCGGATCGTGCTCGAGCAGGAGCTCACGGGCCTGCGCCACCTGGGGGTGGACGTGGTGCTGTGCGTCACCGGCGACGCCCGCGGCTACGACGTCCGGCCCGACGTGACCCAGGTCTTCGACCTGGACGGACCGCGGCTGGCCGCGCTGGCCGCCAGCGTCGGGCTGCCGGCGGCGGTGGCCGAGACCCCGTCCGCGCCGCCCCGGGCCCTGCGGGCCGCCCGGCTGCTGCAGAAGCAGCGGGCCGGCGCGGCGGTGGCCGTGCTCAACCACGCGTCGGTGGGCACGGTCCGGTCGTTCATGGCCGCCGCGATCGGGGCCGGGGTGACGATCCCGGTCATCGCCGGGGTCGCGGTCTACACCGACCCGGTGGCGGCCACCGTGCTCAGCGCCCTGCCCGGCCTGGAACTGGACCCGGACGCGGTGCGGCCGGTGCTGGACGCTCCGGACCCGGTCGAGGCCGGCGTATCCGCCGCCGTGGCCGAAGCCCGCGAACTGCTGGCCATCCCCGGCGTGGTCGGGGTGAACCTGTCCGGCCTGGCCTCCAGCCGCGGCTATGAGTACGCGGCCGGGGTCAAGGCGGATTGCGCGACCCGGATCCGGGCAGTGCTCACGCCATGACCGGCCGCGCCCCCGATGCCATGGACGCCGAGTTCGACACCGTGGCCGAATGGACGGCCCAGGTCGCCCTGGACCTGGGCCCGGACCACCGCATCCCGGCCGCCTGCCGGGGTAGTGGCCAGCCCGCCGCCCTGGACTGGCTGCTGGCCGGGCTCGCGCCTGCACCCGGTGACGCCCTGATCGACGTGGGCGCGGGTCTGGGCGGGCCCGCCGCCTACGCGGCCGAGCGGGCCAGCGTACGGCCGGTGCTGCTGGAGCCCGAGCCCGGCGCCTGCCGCGCGGCCCGGCGGCTGTTCGGCTTCCCGGCCTTTCAGGGCGACGCCACCCGGCTGCCGTTCGCGGACGGCTCGGTCGCGGTGGCCTGGTGCCTGGGCGTGCTGTGCACGATGCCCGGCTCGGCCGCCCAGTCCGAGGTCCTGCGTGAGCTGCGCCGGGTGGTCCGGCCCGGCGGCCGGATCGGGCTGCTGGTCCTGCTGGCCTGCGGGCCGCGCCTGGACGACCCGCCCGAGGGTAACCATTTCCCCACCGTGGCCGGGCTGGACGCTCAGCTCGGCCAGGCCGGCCTGGCCATCCTGGATCGGCGGGCCACCAGCGCCCTGCCGCCCCACCCGCCCCAGTGGCAGCAGCGTCTGGACACGGTCGAGTCCGAACTGCAGCGCCGCCACGGCCAGAACCCGGCCTGGCGCACCGCCGAAAGCCAGAGCGCCCGCATCGGCCACCTGCTCCACCTCGGCCAGCTCGAGAGCCAGCTCCTCCTGCTCGGCCGCGGCTGAGCCGGTCAGCCGGCCGGGCCCGTGGCGATCAGGCGCTCGACCGCCGTGCGCACGCTCGCCCGCCGCCGGGCCTGCTCATCGGCGTCCGTGGTGACCGACAGGGCGGGGGAGGGGACGGCCCAGCTCTGCAGCAGGCCGAGCACGAACGCGAACACGTGCGCGGCCGGGATGGCCGCGGCCACCTGGCCCGCGGCCTGGGCCACGCCGATCTCGCCCACCATCCGCCCGTAGGCGAGGTCTTCGACGTCGGTGGACCTGGGCCGCTCCAGGTTGCGCCACCAGAACAGCCGGACCGAGTCCGGGTGCTCCTGCCAGTAGTCGTACAGCCGCAGGGCATAACCGGGCAGGTCCTCGGCATCGAACCGGACCGAGGCGCCGACGGCGTCCCGGTTTCGCCGGATGACCTCTTCGAACAGGCCTTCCTTGTCGCCGAAGTACACGTAGATGAGCCGCTTGTTCACCCCGGCCCGCTCGCCGATGCGGTCCACCCGGCCACCGGCCAGGCCGTGTTCGGAGAATTCGGCCCGGGCCGCGGCCAGCAGCTTCTGCCGGGTGGCCTGCGACTGGCGCTGCTTGGCGGTCAGCTTCGCT
>DATDIH010000473.1:0-2186 GCA_036521155.1 Streptosporangiaceae bacterium | reverse complement strand
GGTGGCGTTGCTCGTGGCCTGGCCCTCCGGCGTGGTGCCGGTCACCGCGAACCGGGCCGGGACGGGCAGGGACGCCTTCTGCACGCCGTCGCGACCGTAGATCCTGATCGAGGGTTCGGTCGGGCCGGCGACGATGACCCGAACGCTGGCCTACCGGCCCAGGACGCAGTCGCCACAGTAGGCGGGCCGTTCGGGCGACAGGCGGTAGATGAGGCAGCAGTTCCGGCGGCGGAAACCCCGCAGCGGACGGCCCTGGTAGGTGCCGGCCAGGTCCGGGTGCCCCAGCAGCGCCGCCGCGGCTTCGGCCGCCGGGCCGGCCAGGTCCGGCCGGGCCGCCGCGATCATGGTGGCGGCGCCGTTGACGGCCGACGCGACGTTGCCCCAGAGCACCCGCGGCGAGACCGCCATCGCCTCGACGGCCCGGACGATCTGGGTGACGGGACCGGCGAACAGTGCGGCGGTCGCGACCGTACCCGGCCCGGCGGCCATCGCCTCCTCGGCCAGGGACAGCCGGAACGGGCCGCCGAGCGCGGGTACCCAGCGGGCCTGCGCGACCTCCACGGACAGCGCCCGCCCGGCTGCCGAGGCGCCAAGGGCCGGAGACAGCAGCCGGGCGCACAGCCCGAGCTGCGCGATCGAGGCCGCCACGCGGAACTCGACGGCGGCGGCCGGACACCCGGCCGCCGCCGCGAGTCGCTCGCGTACCTCGCCGATCCGGCCGGCCAGCGCGTCCGGTGAACCGGTCAGATCGCTGAGCGGCTGCCATGGCGGGCGCACCGGCGAACCGGGACGGTGAACGTCCACCGCGAAGTAGGGGCCGAGCGCGGCCAAGTCCGCCAGCAGCCGGGCCCCGGCGGCCGGCGGGATGGCCCGGGTCACACTCCGGCGGTCTCCCTGACCTGGCGCAGCTCGGCCCGGGCAGGCCCGGGGGCGAGCAGCCGGTCCGCCAGCGGCGCGAAGATCAGCCCGATGGCACCCCACAGGACGAGCTGCGCGGCGATGGAGTACAGCCGGAAGTTGAACAGCACATCGGCTGGGAAACCGGGGTAGACGATGACGCCCTTGGCGTTCTTGAGCGGCAGCGGCGTCTCGGTGGCGTGGTTGCCGTACAGGTGCTGGTTCACCGCCAGCTGGCCGAGCTCCGGCAGGAGCGCCATGATCGCGCCGATCAGCACGGCGAACCCGGCCGCGGCGATCAGGGCGGCGTTCCAGGTACCGAAGCGCGTCTTGAGCCGCTGCCCGACCCAGACCGCCAAGACCAGCAGCACGACCGAGGCCACCACCATGACCAGGTAGAGCTCGCCACGCTGGCGGATGGTCTCGGGATGACCGATGGACGGCGGGTTGGCCGGGTACTTGATGAACGGCACCAGGTACAGGGCCACGAACCCGCCGCCGGCGACCAGCAGGGCCAGCGTCCGGGCCCGTACGTTACCCACCCGGCCCAGGTACAGCGCGTAGGCCACCGCGAACAGCGCGCCCATGGCCGCGCCGAACGCGATCATCCCGACGCCGATACCGACGTTGGCCTGGATCGTCCGGCTGAAGATGTCCGGTCCCTCGTCGGGCGGGGGCAGCCCGGCTGCCTTGTCGAGGGCGGCTATCACTGCGTCCCGGCCCGACTCGTAATTGATCGCCTGGTTAATGACGGGCTCGGCGAAGATCCTGGCGAACACGAACGCGAGCAGGCCCGCGATCGCGCCCGCGAGAACGCCGCGGAGAATGAGTTTCTTCTCCATGCCTGCGACAGACCCCGGCCCGGTTAGTGGCAGGGGAAGCCGAGGAAGTGGCGGGCGTCGTGCACGAACTCGTGGATGACCATGGACTTGCCGAACACCGACGTCGCGCCCTGGTCCACGCCGATGAAGTAGTACACCGCGACCGCGAGGAGCGCGGCGCCGAGCAGCCAGATCAGGCCCTTGGAAATCGGCAGGGCCACGGGTTTGGCGGCAGCCCTCGGGGTGGAAAGAACGGCCATCTCAGAATCCTCCTCCGGGGATCGTGCGTCCCCTCCGTCCAATGGAGCGGCGCGATGCCCCGAAGATCTGACTCACAAGCTCGACGCTTGCTCACAGTGGCGCGACCGTGCCGGACTCTCACCGGCTTCCTCGGGATCATTGCCCAGCTAAACAGTAACCTTCTGATTCACGAGTGCGCAAGCGGGGGTCAGCTGCCGTCGGGATAGC
>DATDIH010000472.1:0-2370 GCA_036521155.1 Streptosporangiaceae bacterium | reverse complement strand
TAGGTGGACACCCGGACCGGGAATCCGGTCGCGTAGGCCTCGATCATCTTGCCGCCCCCGATGACCAGGCCGACGTGGCCGGGGTCGGTGGCGGTGCCGTCCGAGCCGGCGAAGAACACCAGGTCCCCCGGCTCGACCTGGTTGGCCGGGACGCTGGGACCCCAGGCGAACTGGGCCTCGGAGGTTCGCGGGATGCTGATGCCCGCCGCCTCGTAGGCCATCATCATCAGCCCGGAGCAGTCAAAGGAATCGGGCCCGGTGCCGCCCCACAGGTACGGCTTGCCGATCTGCTGCTGGGCGAAGGAGATGGCCTGCGACACGAGCTGGTTGGGCACCGTGTTGGAGCCGCCGCCGACCACCGTGCCGGCCAGCTGCACGCACGAGGCGGTGGTGGTGGACGGGCTGCCCACGGCGGCCGACACCGAATAGCCCCCGCTGGCGTAGCGGTTGGCGTTGCCCTCGACCGCCGTGACGTAGGACTGCAGATGGTTGTAGGAGAAGATCGCGGCCGACGGGTTGGACAGCACGCCGTGGGCGAGCAGGTCCTTGGCCGCGCCCGCGATGGCGTCGGCCGGGTCGTAGACGCTGGCCACCCCGTCGCCGTCCTCGTCGGTGGCCACCCCGGCGACCTTCTCCGAGGCCGGGTGGCTGGGGTCGCCCCCCCAGGTGTTGCCGGCCGCGCCGCCGATGCCGATCTGCATGGGACCGGCCGCGCCGAAGCCGTTCTGGCCGCTGTGCACGCCGGGCAGGTTGGACCGGCCATTGTTGCTTTCCACCGTGCCGATCCCGGCCAGGACGACCCAGGGCACGCCGTACTGCTTGCCGACCTTCTGGTACGCGGCCAGATAGTTGGCCGGGATGGAGTTCTTGGCCTGGCCGCTGACCTGGGACTGCAACTGGTCCTTTTCCTGCTGGGCATTGCCGGAGCAGCCGAAGCCGCCGGTGCCCGCCGAATACAGCAGGCTGGACCCGCCGACCAGCATGGGGATGGTCAGGAAACCGATCATGAGCAGCGCGGCCGCGCCGATGACGACGATGACGACGACCTGGCTGGCCCCAGCGTCGCGGTCGCGGCGGATCATGTATTGCCTGCCGAGGCGGGCTCGATGTCGTACACCTGCCAGGAGTTTCCCTGACTCGTGACGGTGACGGCGTACTGGTTGTTGTTGCTGGTGGTCCCCTGGGTGCTGGTCAGCTTCTGGGTCCCGTTGACCACGAACGTTATGCTGCCGCTGCCGAAGGTGCGGATCGAGTTGATGGACGCGCCGCCGGACGAGACCTGTTTCTGGCTGGTCCGGGCCTGGGCCACGCCCAGGGTGGTGTAGCCGTTCTTCAGCGTCTGGGCCAGCTGGCTGGTGATGAGGCCGTTCATCGGGGCCAGGTAGGCGTTGACGTTCTCGGTGTAGGTGAACGTGTTGTAGTCCTTGGTGACCTCGGTGGCCACCGCGGCCGCCTGGCCCAGGGACTGCTGGCTGAACGGCAGCCACTGATAGATGTTCACGTTGCCGGACGCGCTGGGCTGCGGCGCGGCGGACGCGGACGGTGATCCGCCCGACGACGACCCGCCCGCTGGCGCCGGGGCGGACGGCGAGGCCGACGGTGACTTGGACGCGGACGGCGTCTTACTGCCGTGCGGGGTGGCGAGCAGGTAGATGCCGAGGCCGGCCAGCACCACCACCACGACCGCGAACACTGCTTTCTGCTGGCCGGGCGACAGCTCCATCGGGCCGGGCTACTTCCTGCGCCGGGCCGGGCGGAGCCAGAACGGCCTGGGCCCGTCGGACTCGGGTCCGCTGGCCCCGTTGGCGCCGTTGCCGTCCTGGTGGCCTTCTGATGGGGGCGCCGAACCGGACGAGCCGCCGCCTTCGCCGGACCCGCCGCCGCCCATCCAGCCGCTGGACGGCCGGATCGGGCCCGGTTCCCAGCGCGGGCGGCCAGACGGGCCGGCCCAGGGACCGCTGCCGGTCTGGCCGGGCGGCCGGGCCCAAGGACCGCGGCCGGACGAGCCACCGGACTGACGGGAGCCACCGCCGGACGAGCGGGATCCGCCACCGGACGAGCGGGAACTTCCGCCGCCACCGCCGCCACCGCTGGTGCCGCGGCTGCGGGTGGCCGACGAGCGGCCGCCGCCGAAGATACCGGGGCCGGGCGCGGGCGCCGGGCCCGACGAGGGCGGGGCCGACGAAGGTGGGGCCGGGGCCGGGCCGGGCGACGGTGGTGGCGGGGCCGGACGGCTTGGCCGGGCGCCGGACGAGCCACCGGCCGAGGGCCACCAGGACCCACGGGAGCGGGTGGACGGACGACCGCCACCGGAGCCACCGCTGGGGGCGCTGGCGCCACCGCCGGCCGCGGCGCGGGGCCGGCTGGCCG
>DATDIH010000471.1:0-5454 GCA_036521155.1 Streptosporangiaceae bacterium | reverse complement strand
CACCGATAACAGACCCCGACACGGTCGCTCACAACAGGCCGGCGATGAGCCGGCCGGGCACAACGGAGTTTAAGCAATGAGGCACAAGGTCCTAGCAACCCTGGCCGTAGCCGGCGCGCTGAGCATGGGCGTCGCCGCCTGTGGCAGCAGTTCATCCGGCGGCGGCAGCAAGACCACGGCGACCGGGAAGACCCTGGTCGTCGAGAGCACCCCGCTTTCGCCCATGACCGCCACGTTCAACCCGTTCTCGCTTACCGCGACGGGCTACCTGACGAACTCGACCGCCCTGATCAACGAGCCGCTGTTCATCTTCAACACGCTCAACTCGGCCCAGGCGCCGATCCCCATGCTGGCCACCGGGGACAGCTTCTCGAACGGCGGCAAGACGCTGACCCTGACCATCCGCAAGGGTGTGAAGTGGAACGATGGCAAGCCGTTCAGCGCCGCAGACGTGGCCTACACGTTCAACATGCTCAAGAGCAACCCGAAGCTGAACACCAACGGCGCTCCCATCGTGACCAGCGCCAGCGCACCCAGCGCGACCTCGGCCGTGCTCAACTTCAAGAATTCGCAGTACGCGAACCTGTTCCTGATCGGCCAGGTCTACATCGTGCCGCAGCACATCTGGTCGACGGTCAGCGACCCGGCGACGTACGCCGACGCCAAGCCGGTCGGCACCGGCCCGTTCATGCTGGACCGGTTCTCGCCGCAGGGCTTTACGCTGAAGCAGAACCCGTTCTACTGGCAGAAGTCCAAGGTGCACGTGCCGGAGATCGACTTCCCGGCCTACAACACCAACGCCAACCTGGTTCCGCCGATCTCCAGCGGCCAGATCGACTTCGCGGGTAACTACGTCGCCAACATCAAGTCGAATTTCCTGGCCAAGAGCCCGGAGAACCACACCTGGCTGAACAGCGAGCCTTTCTTCAGCGCCAACAACGTGGTGAGCATGTACCTCAACACCACGAAGGCCCCGCTGAGCGACCCCGCGGTACGCCAGGCGATCAGCTACGGGATCGACCGCAATCAGCTCAACGTCCAGGGCGAGACGGGCTACGAGCCGCCGGTCAATTCGACCAGCGGGCTGCTGCTGCCCAACCACCAGTCGTACCTGGACCCGTCGCTGGCCAACAACCTCCCGGGCGCCGGTAACCCGACCAAGGTCGCCTCGATCCTCAAGGCCGACGGCTACACCAAGTCGGGCAGCAAGTGGACCAAGAACGGGAAGACGATCAAGTTCGCTATCCAGGACCCGGTCCCGTACAGCGACTACTACACCGACGACCAGATCATCTCGCACCAGCTGAACGCGCTCGGCTTCGACACCTCCGTGGACGGCATCGGCAACCCGACCGTATGGGCGGGCAACGTCGCGAACGGCACGTTCGACGCCACCCTGCACTGGAGCAACCAGGGCCCGAACCCGTACTTCATCTACGACAGCTGGCTGGACAGCTCGCTGACCGCACCGATCGGCAAGCCAGCCGCGGGTGACTTCGGCCGGTACTCCAACCCGCAGGCTCAGGCCGCGCTGGCGCAGTTCGCCGGCTCCGGCGACCCGGCCACCCAGAAGGCCGCGATCACCAAGCTGGAGAACATCATGACCACCCAGGTGCCCGTGGTGCCACTGCTCAACGGCGGTGCCTGGGCCGAGGTCTCGAGCCGGAACTACACCGGCTGGCCGACGTCCACCAACCCGTATATGAACCCGGTTCCCAACACGCCGTACATCGAAGACACCATCCTGCACCTCACGCCGAAGTCCTGATCGCTCAGGACGCGACGCAAGGAACTTGATGACAACTTCCACAGAGGCGACGGAGGAGCGCAGCCGGGTGGCTGCGCTCCCCGTCGAGGCGAAGGTGCGCCTGCTGACCGGAGCGGACAGCTGGCGTACCTGCGGTGACGACACCCTCGGGCTCCGGCCGATCATCATGTCGGATGGGCCGGCCGGGGTCCGGGGCGTCACCAAGGATGACCGCAATCCCTCGGCCAGCCTGCCCTGTCCCTCCGCCCTCGGCGCCACCTGGGACAGCGAGCTCATCCGTGAGCTCGCCGCCGCCCTCGGCGCCGAGGCGCGGGGCAAGGGCATCGACGTGGTGCTGGCCCCGACGATCAACCTGATGCGGACCCCGCTCGGCGGGCGCGGGTTCGAGTGCTTCTCGGAGGACCCGGCCCTGTCCGCCCGGATCGCCGCCGGCTACGTGGCCGGGCTGCAGTCGGCCGGGGTGGCCGCCGCAGTCAAGCACTACGTGGGCAACGACTCGGAGACCGAGCGGTGGACGTATGACGCGCGGATCGCCGAGGCGGTGCTGCACGAGCTGTACCTGGTGCCGTTCGAGGCGTGCGTCCGGGAGGCGGGCGCGCTGGTGGTGATGGCCGCCTACAACTCGGTCAACGGCGACCTGATGACCGAGCACGAGAGCCTGCTGGACGGGCTGCTGAAGGGCGAATGGGGCTTCACCGGCGTGGTGGTCTCGGACTGGAGTGCCGCGCGCAGCACGGTACCCACCGCCCGGGCCGGCCTCGACCTGGCCATGCCCGGCCCGAAGGGGCCCTGGGGAGCCGCCCTGGTCGAGGCGGTCCGCAGCGGCGCGGTGGCCGAGGAGGTGATCGACGACAAGGTGCTCCGGCTGCTCCGGCTGGCCCGCCGGGTCGGGGCGCTGGACGGGCCCAAACTGGACGAACCAGGGCTAGACGGACCCGGGCTGGACGCACCCGGACCGGCCGGGCCGGTAGCACCGGCGCTGCTGCGCCGGGCCGCGGCCGCGTCCTTCGTGCTGCTGCGCAACGAGGACCAGGCGCTTCCGCTCGATCCGGCCGCGCTCAGCACCGTGGCCGTGCTGGGGCCCAACGCGGTGCATCCGGTCATCCAGGGCGGCGGCAGCGCGGCCGTCATCCCGGGCGGCCTGTCCACTCCGGCGGACGCGCTCGCCGGGGCCCTGGCCGGTCGGGCCGAGGTCACCGTCGTGGCCGGCTGCCAGACCTGGGAGATGGTCCCGGAGCCGCCGGCCCGGACGCTCCGGGATCCGGTCTCGGGCGAACCGGGAGTCCGGGTGGAATACCGGGACGGGGACGGCGCGGTACTCGGATCCGAGCACCGCCTGTCCACCGTGTTCGCCTGGTGGGGCGAGGACGGCCTGCCGCCCGGCATCGGCTGGGGCGAAAGCGGCACGGTGACGGTGGCGACCACGTTCCGGGCCGAGAGCACCGGGCCGCATACGGTTGGCGCCGCAGGAGTGGGACGGCTGGCGCTGGCCGTGGACGGCGAGATCATCGCGGACGTGGAGACCCCGGTCCCCGCCGACCCGGTCGAGACCATGACCCGGCCCGGCCAGGTCCTGGGTACGGTCTGGCTGACTGCCGGCCAGGAGTCGGCGGTGCGGCTGGACTTCCGGCCGTCGGCGGATGCCGAGGGTCCGCTGGCCGTGCGGCTCGGCATCGTGGCGTCCCCCGACGAGGAGGCGGCGCTGGACGAGGCGGTCAGCGCGGCGGCCGCAGCGGACGTGGCCGTGCTCGTGGTCGGCTCGGCCGAGACGACCGAGAGCGAGGGATTCGACCGGGAGACCCTGCGGCTGCCCGGCCGCCAGGACGAGCTCATCGAGCGGGTGAGCGCGGCGAATCCCCGCACGGTGGTGGTGGTGAACGCCGGCATGCCGGTGCTCATGCCCTGGGCCGGCCAGGTCGCCGCGGTGCTCTACGCCTGGCTGCCCGGCCAGGCCGTGGGTGAGGCCCTGGCCGACGTCCTGCTCGGCCGGGCCGAGCCGGGCGGACGGCTCCCGGTGACCATGCCGGTCCGCGAGGCCGACTGCCCGGTGCTGCGGGCCGTGCCCGTCGGGGGGCGGCTCAGCTATGACGAGGGCCTGCTCATCGGCTACCGGGGCTACGACGCCGCCGGGACCGCGCCGCTGTTCCCGTTCGGTCACGGGCTGGGGTACACCACCTGGTCTTATGAGTTGCTGGAGGCCGGGGCCCTCGTCCTGGCCGCCGGGGCCGATCTCACGATCAGCGTGACGGTCCGCAACACCGGTGATCGCCCCGGCCGTGAGGTGGTCGAGGCGTACGTCGCCGGTCCCGCGGCCGACGGGCGGCCGGTTCGGGTGCTCGGCGCGTTCGGTGGGGTAGCCGCCGGCCCGGGCGAGCTCGCGCGGGCGACGCTCACGCTCCCGGCCCGGGTGTTCGGCCGCTACGACGCGGAGACGGCCCAGTGGACCTGGCCGTCTGGGGAGTTCACCGTCGCCGTCGGCCGGTCTTCACGCGACCTCCGGCTGCACACGAGGGTCGCGCTGTCCTGACCCCGGGGCCCTGAAGGGGGCTGAAGACCGCGGCCAGCCCGGGAGGGCCGGACTGGCCGCACGACCTGGGCGGGGCGCGATCCGTCCCGCCCAGGTCTTCCAGCCCCGATCAGCCCGGCCGCCCGGCGGACCGGTGCGGTCACGGCACCAGACCCGGGTCAGCTGATCCAGGCCGTGGACGGATCCTCCGGGCCGAACTGTGACCCGCCGTCCAGCGGATCCACTCGATGGCCGCCCTCGGCCGGGTCGGCGCGGTGCGCGCCCTCGGCGGCGGCCGTCCCGTGCCGCGGCGGCGGGGCCACCAGCTCGACCTCATAACCGTCACGGTCCTCCAGATAGGCGGCATAGTGCTGCTCGCCCCCGGCGTAGGGATGCCGGTCGGCGAACAGCAGCCGCCACCCGTGCAGCAGCGCCTCCCCCACCATCCGGTCCACGGCCGCCCGGTCGGATACGTGGAACGCGAGATGGTTGAGGCCAGGCCGGTGCCGGTCGTGCCGGAACGCGCTGCGGGCGGGTGACTGCTCGAGCACGATGTAGAGATCACCGCACCGCCAGCTCGCCCCTTCTGGCCACTGCTGATACAGCTCATAACCGAGCGCGTCCAGCAGCCACCCCCAGGTGTGCTCGGCCCGGCTCAGGTCCGGTACCCAGAGCTCGAGATGGTGCAGCATCCCCGTGGCAGCCGACTTCATGCGGACAGCATGCCGCAAACCGGAAACCCGGGTGGGTTACTGATCAGGAAGCTTCTCAACCTGCTGCTGCAGCCGGTTCATTCCGTTCAGCCAGCGGTCAGGATCGGTGGCCCGGCGCGAGTACATGATCGAGACTTCGGGGTGCGGCAGGATCAGGAACCGGCCGTCCGCGATGCCCTCGATGACCGCGTCCGCCGCCTCGTCCGGGGTGATCGCGGACGCGTCCATCAGCGCGTGGCCGATAGGCCCGGACGACTCATACAGCGGGGTCCGCACCCCCTGCGGGCACAGGGCCTGCACGGTGATGCCGCGATGGGCGTACGTGGCCGACATCCATTCCGCGAAGGCCAGCGCGGCGTGCTTGGTCACCGAGTACGGCGCCGAGCCCAGCATGGTCAGCAGGCCGGCCGCGGACACCGTGCAGATCAGGTGCCCGCTGCCCCGCTCCAGCCAGGGGCCGGTCAGCA
>DATDIH010000470.1:0-4962 GCA_036521155.1 Streptosporangiaceae bacterium | reverse complement strand
AGCCAGACCCGGTCGCTGTGCCACGTGGAGGACACCGTGCGCGGCATCCTGGCCCTGGCCGCCAGCGGCCTCGACGGGCCGGTGAACATCGGCAACCCGGACGAGGCCACCGTGCGGCAGATCGCCGAGCGGATCATCGTGCTGGCCGGCTCGTCGTCCGGGATCGAGTACATCCCGTTCCCCGAAGACGACCCGATGACCCGGTGCCCGGACATCACCGTGGCCCGCCAGAAGCTGGGCTGGGAGCCGAAGATCGGCTGGGGAGAGGGCCTGTCCAGCACGCTGGCCTGGTTCGCCGCCCAGCTCGGCCTGACCTCGGGAGCGGAGGTGCGGGCCTGATGCGGGTGCTCGGGATCAACGCGGTCTTCCACGACCCGGCGGCCGCGCTGATCGTGGACGGGCGGATCGTGGCCGCCGCCGAGGAGGAGCGGTTCAGCCGCCGCAAGCACGGTAAGCGCCCGGTGCCGTTCTCGGCCTGGGAGCTGCCGGAGCAGTCGGCGGCCTGGTGCCTGAAAACCGCGGGCCTGCGGCCCGAAGACCTGGACGCGGTGGCCTACTCCTACGACCCGGCCGACTGCCGGCCCGCCGGGGACCTGGGTCTGGACGACCCCTGGGACTGTTTGCGCATCCGGTACGCCCAGGAGGCGCCCCAGTTCCTGGCCGAAGCGCTGCCCGGGCTGGACCCGGCCGCGGTTCGCTACGTCCGGCACCACGAGGCCCACGCCGCCTCGGCCGGCCTGGCCGCGCCGTACGGGGATACCGCCGTGCTGGTGGCCGACGGGCGCGGCGAAGCCGCCTCCCACCTGGCCGGAAAGTACACCGATGGCCAGCTCGAGGTGCTGGCCAGCCAGGCGCTGCCACACTCGCTCGGGCTGTTCTACGAGCAAGCCACCGCGCACCTGGGCTTCCTGCACTCCAGCGACGAGTACAAGGTGATGGCGCTGGCCTCGTACGGGCGCCCGCGGTTCGCGGCCGAGCTGGGCCGCCTGGTGTACGCCGACGGCGAGGGCGGCTTCCGCACCGAGCCGGTGGGCTGGGACAGCCTGGTCAAGCGGCGCCAGCCGGGCGAACCGCTGACCGCTGAGCACGCCGACCTGGCCGCCAGCGTGCAGCTGGTGACCGAAAACGTGCTGCTGGACCTGACCCGCTGGCTGCACGGGCGGACCGGCGGCCGCGAGCTGGCCATGGCGGGCGGGGTCGCGCTCAACTGCGTGGCCAACTCGCGGCTGCACACCGAAGGCCCGTTCGACCGGATCTGGGTCCAGCCCGCGGCCGGGGACGCCGGCACCGCGCTGGGCGGGGCGCTGCACCTGGCCGCCGCCGCGGGCGAGCTGGCGGGCCCGATGCCAGGGGCCGACCTGGGCCGAAGCTGGACCGACGACGAGCTGGAAGCCTGGCTGCGCACGGCGGCTATGCCGTACGAGCGGCCCGCCAGAGTGGCCGACGCGGTCGCCGCCGCGCTGGCCGAGGACCGCATCGTGGCCTGGTTCCAGGGCCGCAGCGAGTACGGGCCGCGGGCCCTGGGCCGCCGGTCGCTGCTGGCCCACCCGGGCCGGAAGGAGAACCTGGACCGGCTCAACGCGGTCAAGGGCCGCGAGGAGTTCCGGCCGGTGGCGCCGATGGTGCTGGCCGACCAGGCGGCAGCGATCTTCCACGGTCCGCTGCCCAGCCCGTACATGCTGTTCGTGCACCACGTCGACCAGGCCTGGCGCGACCGCATCCCGGCCGTGGTACACGTGGACGGGACGGCCCGGGTGCAGACCGTGGACCGGTCGGCCGAGCCTTTGCTGGCCCGGATGCTGGACGGTTTCGCGGCCCGCACTGGGCTGCCGGTGGTGGTGAACACCAGCCTGAACACGGCCGGCCGGCCGATGGTGGACGACCCGCGCGACGCGCTGGAATGCTTCGGCTCGGCGCCGGTGGACCTGCTGGCCATCGGGCCGTTCGTGATCCGCCGCCCGGGGCGGTTCTCGTGAGCGAGAAGGTACTCGTGGTCCGGCCGGACGGGATGGGCGACGTGCTGCTCACCGGGCCGGCGGTGCGGGCGGTGGCGGCCAGCGGGGCCGAGGTGACGTTCCTGGCCGGGCCGGCCGGGGCCGGGGCCGCGGCCCTGTTGCCGGGCGTCAGCCAGGTGCTCACCTGCGAGCTGCCGTGGATCGCATGGGACCCGGGCCCGTTCGACCCGGCCGCGGTGCGGTCGCTGGGCGACCAGGTACAGGCGGTGAACCCGGCCGCGGCCCTGGTCTTCACCTCGTTCCACCAGTCGCCGCTGCCGACGGCCCTGATGCTTCGGATGGCCGGGGTGCCGCGGATCGCCGCGATCAGCGTGGACTATCCGGGGTCGCTGCTGGATGTCCGGCACCGGCTGGACGACGACGTGCCCGAGGCCGAGCGGAACCTGTCGCTGGCCCGGGCGGCGGGCTATTCGCTGCCGGCCGGGGATGCCGGGCGGCTGGCGGTATCGTCGCCGCTGCCCGAGGTGACGGGGCTGGCCGGCGGGCGCTACGTGGTGGTGCACGCCCGGGCCTCGGTTCCGGCCCGGGCCCCGTCGGCAGGCCGAGTGGCGGCCATGGTGGGCGCGCTGGCCCGCGCCGGGCACCGGGTGGTGGTGACCGGGTCGGCAGCGGAGGCACCGGTGGTGTCGGCCGTGTGCGAGAAGGCGGGCGAGCCGGGGGTGGTGGACCTGGGCGGCCGGACCAGCCTGCGCGCGCTGGCCGCGGTGCTGGCCCACGCGGACGTGGTGGTGGCGCCGAACACCGGCGCCGCCCACTTGGCCGCCGCGGTCGGCACCCCGGTGGTGAGCTTGTTCGCCCCGGTCGTGCCCGCGGCCCGGTGGGCGCCGTACGGGGTGCCGCACCGGCTGCTGGGGCGGCCGGACGCGCCCTGCGCGGGCACCCGGGCCCGGGTCTGCCCGGTGCGCGGGCACCCCTGCCTGGACACCATTGAACCGGCCGACGTGGTGGCCGCCGTCGCGGAACTGGCGGAGCGTGTACCCGCTGGGGTGACCGCATGAGGATCCTGATCTGGCATCTGCACGGGTCCTGGCTGACCAGCTTCGTGCAGGGGCCGCACGAGTACCTGGTACCGGTCACGCCGGACCGCGGGCCGTTCGGCCTGGGCCGGGCCCGGACCTGGGATTGGCCAGCCAGCGTGACCGAAGTGCCGCCGTCGCAGCTGCGGGACGCGGGCGTCGACCTGGTGGTGTTGCAGCGGCCGGAGGAGCTCTCGCTGGCCGCGGCCTGGCTGGGCCGGACCCCGGGCCGGGACGTGCCCGCGGTCTACCTCGAGCACGACACCCCGCCCACCGTGGGCGCGCGGCACCCGATCGCCGGGACCGACGGCATCCCCATCGTGCACGTCACCCAGTTCAACGCGCTGTTCTGGGACTGCGGGCCGTCACCGGTGGCTGTGGTCGAGCACGGCGTAATCGACCCCGGCCCGGCCTGGACCGGTGAGCTGGACCGGGCCGCAGTGGTGGTCAACGACCCGCTGAGCCGGGGTCGGACGGTCGGGGCCGACCTGCTGCCCGGGTTCGCCGCCCAGGCGCCGCTGGACGTGTTCGGCATGCGGGTCACCGGGCTGGCCCGGGCGCAGGCACTGGATCCCGAGCGGTGCCAGGAGCACGAAGACCTGCCCCAGGCCCGGTTGCACGAGGAGTTGCCGCGGCGCCGGGTGTACATCCATCCGTTCCGATGGACCTCGCTGGGGCTGTCGCTGATCGAGGCCATGACCCTGGCCATGCCAGTGGTGGCGCTGGCCACCACCGAGGCGCCGCGGGCGGTGCCGCCCGCGGCCGGGGCCATCTCCACCGACCTCGGTGAACTGCACGCGGCCGTGCGCCGGTTCGTGCGAGACCCAGCCGCAGCTCGCGAGGCTGGTCTGGCGGCCCGCGAGGCCGCGCTGGCCCGGTACGGCCTCAAACGGTTCCTCCGCGACTGGGACCACATTCTGCAGGAGGTGAGCGCATGAACATCGCCATGGTCTCCGAGCACGCCGATCCGACGGCGGCCCTGGGCGGTGCGGACGCGGGTGGCCAGAACGTACACGTGGGCGCGCTGGCCGCGGCCCTGGCCGCGCGCGGCCATTCCGTCACCGTCTACACCCGCCTGGTTGACCTGGACGCGCCGCGCGTGGTCCAGCTGGACCACGGCGTCACCGTGCGCCGTCTCAAGGCGGGCCCGATCGCGCCGCTGCCCAAGGACGACCTGCTGCCGCACATGCCCGAGTTGGGCATGCGGCTGGCCCGGCGGTGGCGCCAGGATCGGCCGGACGTGGTCCACGCGCACTTCTGGATGTCGGGCCTGGCCGCCCTGCGCGGTGCCGCCGGGCTGGACGTCCCGGTGGCGCAGACCTTCCACGCCCTCGGGGTGGTCAAGGCCCGGCACCAGGGTCCGGCCGACCCGAGCCCGCCCGGCCGGGTCGCCGCCGAACGGCGCATCGGCCGGGACTGCGACCAGATCATCGCCACCTGCCGGGATGAGGCCAGCGAGCTGGCCGCCCTGGGCCTGCCCAGCAGCCAGATCTCCATCGTGCCGTGCGGGGTGGACACCAGCCTGTTCACCCCGGAGGGCCAGGCCGGCCCCCGCGGCGGGCGGCCGAGACTGCTGACCCTGGGCCGGCTGGTCGAACGCAAGGGCGTGGCCACCGCCATCGCCGCGCTGGCTCGGGTGCCCGAGGCCGAGCTGGTCGTGGCGGGGGGCCCGGACCAGGCCGACCTGGAAAAAGACGACGAGTACCAAGCGCTGCGCGAGGCGGCGGACCGGCACGGTGTCGCCGACCGGGTGGTGTTCACCGGCAGCGTCGGCCGGTCCGACGTGGCGGCCCTGATCCGGTCGGCCGACCTGGTGATCTGCACGCCCTGGTACGAGCCCTTCGGCATCGTGCCGTTGGAGGCCATGGCCTGCGGCGTCCCGGTGGTGGCCAGCGCGGTCGGCGGCCTCACCGACACCGTGGTCGACCGGG
>DATDIH010000469.1:0-8465 GCA_036521155.1 Streptosporangiaceae bacterium | reverse complement strand
CGTGGTGGTGCTGTTCGTCATCGGCGTCCCGGCCCTGATCCGGCTGAACCGCGAGTACACCATGGAGTCGGACGTGCTGGCCGCCATCACCGGCGCCCAGCCCCCGCCACCCCCGAACTACTCCCGGCGGACCGTGTTCGTATTCGTGGACAGCTTCGACCTGGCCACACTGGCGGCGCTGCGCTACGCCCGCAGCCTGCGGCCGACCTCGCTGCGGGCGGTGCACTTCGTCATCGACAGCGCGCGGGCCGAGCAACTGCGCGAGGAGTGGACCCGGGCCAACCGCGGCGTGGTGCTCGACTTCATCGACGTCCCGGACCGGCGGCTGACCCGCGCGGCGGCGGAACTGGTCGGGCACGAGGTCGAGGACCCGGGCACGCACGTCACCGTCATCCTGCCCCGGCGCAGCTACTCGGCCTGGTTCGGCCGGCTGCTGCACGACCGCACCGCGGACAAGATCGCCGCCGTGGTCAGCCGCATCCCGCGGTCGGCGGCCACGATCGTGCCCTACGACGTGCAGAGCCGGGTCCGGGTGCTGCAGGACCGGCACGCCAGCCAGGGCGGGGTGCTGACCACGCCGCCCGGCACCAGCGCACCGGGCACCACGGCCACCTCCGGCGTCTCCGGCGCCACGGCCGGGTCGGCGCGCGACGGCGCTGGATCGCCGAACGGCGGCAAGCAGCCCGACCGGGCCAAGCAGCCAGATGGCGCCACGCCCGATGGCGGCGGACAGCCGGAGACGGCCGGGACGCCGGGCGCGGCCGCCGGCCAGGAATCCCCGTCCGAACAGGAGATGGATTCGGTGCGCAAGCTTCGCGATCTGATCAAGGGCCGAGACCATGCGGACGCCACCAGCGGAAGCAAGGCGGGCGTCTACGACCGGCCCAAGCCGCCGTCGGGGGTCAAGCCGATCGGCTCGCTGGCCGAGCCGGGCAAGGCCAGCATCGAGGGCCGGGTCCGGGCCCTGGAGATCCGCCCGGTCGAGCAGAACTCGGTGCTGGCCCTGGAGATCACCGACTCGTCCGGCGACCTGACCGCGCTGTTCTACGGCCGGTCGCACATCGCGGGCGTGATCTGCGGCTCGCTGGTGCGGCTGCGCGGCCCGGTCGGGTTCAAGGACGGGCACCCGGTCATGATCAACCCGGCCTACGAGCTGGTGGGGTCGCCCGAGCCCGAGTCGTAGCCACGCCGCGGCTCAGGCGCCGGTGGACACGAGCTCGTACATCGGGTTGGTCATCACGGGGCGGTCGCCCTTGAACCCGATCGTGCCGTGCAGCCGGAGAGTGCTGCCGCAGATCACCCCGGGGATCTGCTTGCGCCCGTAGAACAGCGCGGTCAGCGTGCCGGTCCCGTCGGACACGTCGATGGCCAGCACGGAGTTCTGCTCGACGGGCCGGATGGCCAGGGAGATGACCCGGCCCTCGACCGTGGCCTTGCCCGGCCCGGTCTGTGACCCGATCGGCTGTAGCTCGGGCCGGGCCCCGTCCGCGGGGGCCGGCTCGGGCCGCGCCACCTTCGGGGTGACCGGCCGTTCCGCGGTGAGCACGCCGGCGCTGGGCCGGACCGAGGTGGCGGCATCGGTGCCGTTGACCGGGACGACCTGGTCGGCCTGGCGTGCCTCCAGGACCCGGACCCGGCTCTCCACGTCGAACGGGATGATGGTCGCGGCCGCGTTCGGGATCCGGCTCACCGCGGCGGCGATCTTGTCCGCGGTCCGGTCGTGCAGCAGCCGCCCGATGAGGGGAGAGAACCCACGGCGCGGCAGCACCACGGTGACCTGGGTGCCAGGTTGCCCGGTCTCCCGCCGCACCAGTTCCTGGGCCGCGTGCTCCAGCCGCCGGTCCGGGGTGTCGATCATCTCGAACGGGATGTCCTGACCGAACCGGACCCAGCGCTCGCGCAGCCCGTTGGCTTTGGTCGTGTCGATGACGAAGTGCACCGCCCGCACCGAGGTGGGCCGCAGGCTGCGCGCGTAGCGCAGCGCGGACAGCGTGGCCAGGTCGATGTTGTCCACCAGGACCAGCACCACCCGGCGGGTGTAGTTGGGCTGGCGGGGGGCGATCCCGGCCGCGCGGCGGTCCCCGATGTTCTCCAGCACCTGGTCCTCGGCCCGGTACTCCCGGTTCAGCCGGATCAGCACGAAAACCAGGATCGGGCCGACCACCACCACCAGCCAGGCGCCCTCGGTGAACTTCACCACCGCGAAGATCAGCACCACGATCGCGGTCAGCACCCCGGCCGAGAAGTTGATGACCAGCTTGCGGCGCCAGCCTCGCTCCTTGCGGCGCAGGTGGTATTTCGACATCCCGAACCCGGCCATCGAGAACCCGGTGAACACGCCGATGGCGTAGAACGGCACCAGGCCGTTCACGTTGGCGCCGACCGCGACGATGAGGGCCAGCGACACCACCGTGAGCACGATGATGCCGTTGGAGAACACCAGCCGGTGCCCGCGCTTGGTCAGCCAGCGGGGCAGGAACGCGTCCTGGGCCACGAAGCTGGCCAGGAACGGGAACCCGTTGAAGCTGGTGTTGCCGCCGGTGAACAGGATCAGCGCGGTGGCGAACTGAACGAAATAGAACCCGATCCGGCCCGGCCCGCCCCCGAAGATCAGCGTCGCTTCCTGGGAGATGACGGTCGGTGTCCCGCTGGTGAAGGGCGTGGCGTGGGTGATGTGAGCCAGCCAGGAGATACCGCCGACCAGAAAGGCCAGGATGAACCCCTGGGTGACCAGCACCTGGCGGGCGTTGCGCCCCTCCGGCGGGCGCAACGCGCTGACCGCGTTGGACACCGCCTCGATGCCGGTCAGCGAGGATCCGCCGTTGGCGAAGGCCCGCAGCAGGGTGAGTACCAGCGCGAATGAGATCAGCAGCGAGGCGTGGTGGCTGGTGGTGTAGTACGAGCCGTGCATGGTGGCCGGGTCGAGGACCGTCAGGTGACCGAACGCCTCCCGGCCCAGCCCGATGACGATCATGAGAATGACCGAGCCGGAGAACAGGTAGGTGGGCAGCGCGAACGCGCGGCCCGCTTCCCTGATCCCGCGGAGGTTGCCCCAGGCCATGATCAGGATGGCGATCACCGAGATCAGCGTCAGCATCTCCGCCGTGCTGATGACCTTCAGCGTGCCCAGAGCGGGGAACGCGGACACGATGGCCGCCGCCCCGGCCGCGGTCTGCACCGCCACCGTGACCGTGTAGTCGATCAGCAGGGCCACCGCCGCGATCTGGGCCACCTTGGGCCCGAAGTTGTCCCGGGCCACCACGTACGAGCCGCCGGTCCTGGTGTAGACGCTGACCACCTCGCGGTACGACAGCACCACCAGGACCAGGACGAACAGCACCACTCCGGTGATCGGCAGCAGCACCGTGAACGCGGCCAGGCCCAGGCCGCGCTGCAACAGCTCGATCAGAATTTCCTCGGTGCCGTAAGCCGAGGAGGAGATCCCGTCCGGGGACAGCACCCCCAGGGCCAGTGGCTTGGACAGCCGCTCCTCACCGAGCTGGTCATTGACCAGCGGGGGCCCGAGGAAGCGGCGCTTCAGCGAGTACGAGAACGTCTCCGGGACGTCGTCACCCCGGCTGAGCAACCCAGCCGCCCTGCGGACCGCCACGTGTTGCCGCCTCCAGTCATCTGGTCACCTGGTCGCATTTGCGCAGTTCAAAGGCTAGGTACTGGTCCTGGCAATATCCGCTAGCGCGACGTCAAGACTGACGGCGGCGGCGTTAAGGCCTCATCAAGATCATTAATTTCCGTCGTCGGCGGCGGTCGAATGAGGTCACGATGACTGGACGTGAGGGCTACGGAACGGTCCCGGCGCCGTACGCGCTGCCGGTGGCCTTCGGTGCCCTGTTCCTGCTGGGCACGCTGGCCGCGGCGCTGAACGGCCGCCTGCCCGGCCTCGGTGTGCTGGTCGCCACGGCCGTGATCGCCGGCGCGACCGCGTTCCTGGCCGAACCGCTGGCCGCCCTCCCGCTCGGGGTCATCGGCTGGCTGACCGTGATCGGCTTCTCCCGGCCGCCCTACGCGGACCTCCGGCCGACCGGGAGCCTGTCCGCCGACGCCGCGATCACGCTGGCCGCCACCGTGGCCGGCGGCGCCACGGTGGGGATGGTGTTCCGCCGGCTGGCCAGGTCGTTCACACTGGAAGGCGTGGACGTGCCTGCGGACCAGACCCTGCCCGCGGCCCCAGCGGGCCGGCTGGCGGGCTGGCGCCAGCGCGCGGCCTGGACCGGCGCGATCAACACCCGGCGGCGGGTGGCCGGGGTGGCACTGACATTGATCGGCCTCCCGCTGCTGACCGTGCTGCTGGTCGCGGCGCGGGACCACCTGAACTTCGCCGACGATCTGCTGCTGTTCCTGCTGGCCATGGTCACGATCACGGTGATCGGCGGGTTCTGGCCCGCGGTGCTGGCCGCGGTGGCCGCGTGCCTGCTGCTCAACTGGTACCTGACCCCGCCGCTGCACACGTTCACCATCGGCGAGCCCCGCAACCTGCTGGCCCTGGTGCTGTTCGTGACCGTGGCCGTGGCCGTCAGCAGCGTGGTGCACCTGGCCGCCCGGCTGGCCGTGCAGGCCGCGGCCAGCCGGGAGGAAACCGCCTCCCTGCTCGAGCTGGCCCGCACCGTGCTGGGCGGGGCCGACACCCCGTCGGCCGTGCTCGGCCACCTGATCGCCACCCTGGGTGGCCGGGCCGAACTGCAGGAGTACACCGCCGGGCGCTGGGTCCGGGTCGCGGTCAGCGGCGGTGCCGAGACCGGCACCGTGGCCGCCACCGAGGGCACCCGCATTCATCCCCGGCCCGGCCTGGCCCTGCTGACCAGCGGCCAGACCGCCACCGCGACCACCACCCAGCTGGCCGGGTTCGGGGCCCAGGCGGCCGCGGCCCTGGACCGGGAGCGGCTGCGTATGCAGGCTTCCCAGGCCGAGGCGCTGGCCGAGGGCAACCGGATCCGGACCGCCCTGCTGGCCGCGGTCAGCCACGACCTGCGCACGCCGCTGGCCTCGATCAAGGCCAGCGTCAGCAGCCTGCGCCAGACCGACGTGCAGTGGAGCCCGGCCGACGAGGCCGATCTGCTGGCCACCATCGAGCAGAACGCCGACCGGCTGGACGCGCTGATCGGCAACCTGCTCGACCTGTCCCGGCTGCACACCGGGTCGCTGGACCCGTTCCTGCGCCCGACCGCGATCGAGGAGGTGGCCCCGGTCGCCCTGCGCGGGCTGGACGGCCCCAATGATGCCCAGAGTCAGCTGGAGATCGTGGTGCCGGAGGGCGTGCCGCTGGTCCGGGCCGACCCGGGGCTGCTGGAGCGGGTGCTGGCCAACATCTTCTCCAACGCGCTGCGGCACTCACCGCCGAACCAGCCGCCGGTCCTGCGGGCCCGGCCGGACGGCGAGACCGTGCTGCTGGAGGTGGTCGACCGCGGCCCGGGCGTGCCCGACGACCAGCTCAAGCAGCAGATCTTCGAACCGTTCCAGCGGTTCGACGACCGGAACGCCGGCGTCGGGCTGGGGCTGGCCGTGGCCAAGGGGTTCGCCGAGGCCATGGGGGGCAGCATCGTGGCCGTCGACACCCCCGGCGGCGGCCTAACGGTCCAGGTCAGGATGCCGGTGGCACACAGCGAGGACCGCTCGGTGCTTGGAGCCGGGCAGTGACCCGGGTCCTGGTCATCGACGACGAACCGTCCATCCTGCGGGCGCTGCGGATCAACCTCAGCGCCCGCCAGTACGAGGTCAGCACGGCCGCCGACGGCACCTCCGGGCTGGCCGCGGTGGCCCGGGAGCGGCCGGACGTGCTGATCCTGGACCTCGGCCTGCCCGACATGGAGGGCACCGAGGTGATCAGCGGTGTCCGCGGCTGGACCTCGATCCCCATCATCGTGCTGTCGGTCTGGGGCCAGGAGAGCATGAAGGTCGCGGCCCTCGACGCCGGCGCCGACGACTACGTGACCAAGCCGTTCGGCATGGACGAGCTGCTGGCCCGGTTGCGGGCCGCGGTCCGCCGGTCGGCGCCGGCCCCGGACGAGCCGGTGGTGAACACCGGCCACTTCACCGTGGACCTGGCGGCCAAGCGGGTCACCCGGCCGGACCAGGCCGATGTTCGGCTCACCCCCACCGAATGGCAGATCCTGGAGATCCTGGTGCGCAACCGCGGGCGCCTGGTCACCCAGCGCCAGCTGCTGCAAGAGGTCTGGGGGCCGGCCTACGAGACCGAGAGCAACTACCTGCGCGTCTACCTGGCTCAGCTCCGCCGCAAGCTGGAGCCGGAGCCGTCCCAGCCGCGGTACCTGCTGACCGAGCCGGGCAGGGGGTACCGCTTCCAGGCCTGATCAGGCCTGAGCAGGCCAGTCCGGCGGCCTGCGCCTGGTACGGCGGGACGAGCTCACCGAACCGCTGCTCGGCGTCGGCCCGGTCCCGGCCGGCCAGGTAGGCGGCGAGGTCCTCGGCGTGCAGCTGCCACCCGGCGCCGTAGAAGGCGACCTTGTCCAGTGGCATGCCCCGGGCCTCGATGACCAGGACGGTCTGGTCCCCGTCGGCGGCCAGCGTGGCCTCGATGACCTCCTCGTAGGCCTCGGCCGCCTCCTGGGTGCGGACCTGGAGCCGCCGCGGCGGCTCACACGCTTCGACCACCCCGGTCCCGTCCCATTCCGAGCCCTCGACGAACAGGCGGAACTCCCCGCCCAGGCGTAGGTCACCCTCGACCCGGCCGTACCAGCGGGCCACCCGGTCCGGATCGGTGATGGCCGCCCACAGATCGTCGATACCGGTGTCGTAGCGGTCCTCCATGCGGACAACGCCCGCGCCGTCGGCCGAGCGCAGGCTCCCCAGAATGCGGTGGTCGGTCATCAGCTGCTCCCTTGTTCGCGTTTTCCCCGGGCTATCTCGGTGTGCAGGGCGTCCAGCCGGTGCTGCCACAGCGCCCGGTACCGGCCGAGCCAGTCGTCGACCTCGGCCAGTGGCTGAGGGCGGAGGCTGTACACCCGCCGCTGCGCGTCCTGGCGGACCTCGACCAGCCCGGCCTCCCGCAGCACCCGCAGGTGGCGCGAAACTCCCGGGCGGGCGATCGGCAGCATCCCGGCCAGTTCCCCGGCGGTGGCCGGGCCGCGGGCCAGCGCGTCCAGCATCGTCCGCCGGCTCTCGTCGGCCAGGGCCCGCAGCACTGCTTCCACCTCCTCAATGTACCAAGGTTGTTACGTAACTGTCTAGGTACATAAGAATGGCCATTGCTTGTTGGCTCATTACTGGTTAGTAAGGAGTTGGGGGGTCGCGACCGGACCGGAGCCGAGGAGGCCCGCGTGAGCACCTATGACCGTTACACCACACCTGTCGCACCAGGTACCTGGGATGTCCCGGCGGCCGGTCACACCAGGTTCAGCTGGGAGTACGACGACGGCCGCGATCGGCTGCTCAGCCTGTACCAGCGCGGCAAGGACAAGCAGTGGGACGCGGCCAAGCGCATCGACTGGTCGCTGCCGGTGGACCCGGCCAACGTCATGGGCTTTCCCGACGATCTGAACCCGATCTACGGGTCGGCCCAGTACGAGAAGCTGTCCCAGGCCGAGCGCGACGAGCTCTCCCACCACCTGTCGTCCTGGCTGTTCAGCCAGTTCCTGCACGGTGAGCAGGGCGCGCTGACGGTGGCGGCCCGGATCATCGAGTCGGTGCCGGACATGGACTCCAAGTTCTACGCCGCCACCCAGGCCATGGACGAGGCCCGGCACGTGGAGCTCTTCTCCCGGTTCATGCGGGAGAAGATCGACCTGTACTACCCGATCAACGACGACCTGGGACAGCTGCTCAACGACGCGCTGACCGACGCCCGCTGGGACTTCCCCTACCTCGGCATGCAGGTGCTGATCGAGGGGCTGGCCCTGGCCGCGTTCGGTGTGCACCGCGACGTCGCCACCAACCCGCTGGTCAAGCAGCTGCTGGCCTATGTCATGCAGGACGAGGCCCGGCACGTGGCCTTCGGCCGGCTGGCCCTGCGTGACTACTACGCCGAGCTCACCTCGGCCGAGCGGGCCGACCGCGAGGAGTTCGTGGTCGAGGGCTGCTACCTGATGCGCAACCGCTTCCGGTCCCAGGAGGTCTGGGAGCGGATGGGTTTCGACGTCGGCGAGTGCCTGGAGTTCACCGAGAACTCCCCGGTCCAGCAGATGTTCCGCACGCTGCTGTTCAGCCGGATCGTGCCCTGCGTCAAGGACATCGGCCTGTGGGGCCCCAAGGTCCAGCACGCCTACGCCGACCTGGGTGTCCTGGACGCGGCCAAGTCCGACCTGGAGGCCCTGATGCGCGACGACGAGGAGATCGCCGAGCGCATGGACCGCGAGCAGGCCGCCGAGTTCGGGGCCCGGGCCGAAGAGGTCGACGCCGCCATCGCCGAGGGCGCCGCCGAGTAGCGCTCAGCAGAGCCGGGCGGCGCCGCGGCTACCAGCGAGGCTGCCGGGCGAACCGGGGCTGCCACACGG
>DATDIH010000468.1:0-2135 GCA_036521155.1 Streptosporangiaceae bacterium | reverse complement strand
ATCGGCCAGGAAGTTCACCGCGTTTTCGATCTCGATGAGCCGCAGCGATCCGGTCAGGGTCAGCTCGCGGGTGACGACCAGGCTGGCCGGCACCGCGACGTCCCCGGCCGGCACCTGCCCCACCGCCACCACCGTGCCCCCAGGCCGGGCGGCCTTGATCGCGCTCCCCAGCCCCGGCACCGTCCCCGATGACTCCACCACAATGCCAGGCGCCTCAGTCTTGCTGTTATCAGAACTGGCGGCCAAACCCTCCCGGTTCTTGCTGTTATCAGGCTGGGTGGCGTCGGCACCGAAGCCCTTCCCGTTCTTGCTGTTATCAGATCCGGCCAGCTCAGCGCCGTCGGCCAGGTCGCGGGCGTGGACCGCGTCCACGCCCAGCTCCCGGGCCACGGCCAGGGGGCGGTCCTGCACGTCAGCCACGGTGACCGAGGCCGCGCCCCGGTACCGGGCCACCGCCGCCACCAGCAGCCCGATCGGGCCCCCGCCCACCACGAGCACATGGGCGCCGACGATCGGCGTGCCGACCGCCTCGGCCCGGTCCAGCGCGTGCCAGGCGATGCCGGCCGGCTCGGCCAGGCTGGCCCGGCGCAGGTCCAGGGTGTCCGGGAGCGGGATCAGCCGGGCGGCCGGCACCGCGATCTGGTCGGCGAAGCCGCCGTCGGTGTGCGGGAACTGCGCGGCGCTGCCCAGGTAACGGGTCTCCGGGCAGAGGTTGGGCTGACCGCTAGTGCACCACTGGCAGTGCCCGCACGAACGAGCCGGGTGGACGGCCACCGCCTGCCCGGCCACGGGACCCGAGCCGTCGGCCGCGGGGACGGCCACCCGTCCCACCACTTCGTGCCCGAGGATCATCGGCGCCCGCAGCACCGAAGTCCCCACCGCCCCGTCCCGCCAGTAGTGCAGGTCCGAGCCGCAGACGCCCCCGAACGCCACGTCCACCAGGGCCTCGTCGGATCGCGCCACCGGCGCTGGCTCCTGATCCAGCCGCAGGTCGTCGCGGTCATGGATGCGCAGGGCGCGAATATCACGCGGACCAGTCACAGTGTTGCCTTCAAGGGCTCTCCTCACAGCACCGCGGTGATGCCGCCGTCGACGTAGATGACCTGCCCGTTGACGAAGTCAGACGCCGACGAGGCCAGCCAGACCGCGGGGCCGGCCAGGTCGGCCGGGGTGCCCCAGCGCCGGGCCGGGGTCCGGCCGCGGACCCAGGCGCTGAACTCCTCGTCCTGGACCAGGACCGTGTTCAGGTCGGTGCCGATGTAGCCGGGGGCCAGGCCGTTGGCCTGGATGCCGCCCTCGGCCCACTCGGCGCACATGGTCCGGGTCAGCGACCCGAGCCCGCTCTTGGCCGCGGCGTAGGCCGAGGTGCTGGCCCGGACCAGCTGGGTCTGCAGCGAGCAGACGTTGATGATCTTGCCGTGGCCCCGGTCCAGCATGCCGCGGGCCAGTTCCTGGGCCAGCACGAAGCAGCTGGTCAGGTTGACCTCCAGGACTTGACGCCAGGCGTCCAGCGGGAAGTCGGTCAGCGGCGACCGGAACTGCATGCCCGCGTTGTTGACCAGCACGTCGATCCCGCCCAGCTCGGCGTCCAGCCGCCGGGCCTGGGTGATGATCGCGTCGGAGTCGGCCACGTCGAACGCGCAGGTCCGGAGCTCGGCGCCCGGCACCTCGGCCGCCAGCTGGTCGCGGGCCTGGTCGACCCGGGACTGGTCCCGGCCGTGCAGCACCACGGTGGCGCCGGCCCGGGCCAGCCCGGCCGCCATGGCCGCGCCGATGCCCCGGGTGGATCCGGTGACCAGCGCGCGGCGCCCGGTCAGGTCGAAGGGTGAGTCGGCCACTAGTTCTCCTCGGCAACGTCAACGGGTCGTCCCCCATCGTGCAATGAACGCCCCGCAGCCAGCACCACGGCCAGGTCGGCCAGGCCATCGTCCAGGGTGACCTGCGGCGTTCCGCCGGACCGGATGGCCGCCACCCAGTCCCGGACGATCGCGGTGTGGCTGTCGTAGTAGTTCTCGGCCGGCGAGATGGCCCGGCCGCCGGGGCTCTGCTCGTCCCAGAGGGTGGCGCCGCCGCCGTCGCGGTCGTAGTCGACCCGGATCTCGATCCGGCCCCGGGACCCGAGGACGGTCCCCTCG
>DATDIH010000467.1:0-3311 GCA_036521155.1 Streptosporangiaceae bacterium | reverse complement strand
CGCTGCCGGAGTTCCTCGCCAACGTGTCCCGCCGCTGGTCCACCCCGGTCGCCGCCAGCATCATCGTGGGGCTGCTCATCGTCGCGCTCAGCACCATCTACTACCTGGCCACCTCGGTGCAGAACGCGTTCTTCGACGTGATCGACGTGACCGGCCTGCTGTTCTCGATCTTCTACATCATGACCGCGCTGGCCACCATGATCTACTACCGGCGCCGCGTATTCAGCAGCGCCTGGGATGCGCTGATCCTGGGCCTGCTGCCCCTCGGCGCGGCCGTGTTCCTGGGCTGGATCCTGGCCAAGTCGCTGCAGAACGCCCCATCGACGCAGGTCTGGTCGCTGGTCGGCATTCTCATCGCCGGCGTGCTGCTGATGTTCTCGGCCCGGTTCATCCTGAAGTCACCGTTCTTCCGGATGCCCCGGGAGAGCGACACGCCGCGGCACTGACCCCGGCAGCCGTTAGCGCAGGGTACCGGCCGGCCTGGCCTCCCAGGTGGTCCACAGGGGCCGGTACCCCTGCTGGCTCCAGAACGGCCCGGACAGCGGGTTGACCTGCTCGTAGTGGAGCAGCGTGACCGCCACCCCGGAGCGGTCCGCGGCCTGGTGCAGCTGCGCGACCAGCGCGGCGGCCACCCCGCCGCCGCGCTCACCGGGCAGCACGTCCATCAGCTCGAGGTAGGCCACCGGCTCCCCCTGCACCATGGGGGCGACCCAGCCCGCGAACTCCGGCTGTTCCGCGTATAGCAAGGCGATCGCCGCCCCGTCCCGCTCGGCCAGCCACACCCAGGGATCGGGGGCGGCCAGCACCTGGGCCGTCTCACGGCTCAGCGCCTCGGGTGTCCCCGGACGCTCGACCACGCTGCCGAAGTGGGCGTCATACCGGATGGTCTCCATCCCGAGCCGGACGACCGCGCCGAGGTCCGCGGGCCCGGCGCGGCGGATCCGCACGTCCGGGTCCACCGGCACCGCGGCCGGGGCCCGCCGGCCCGCGGCACGCGCCGCGATGACCGCACGCGGCGCCAGCCCGTGCCGCAGCAGGGTCCGGGGCCCGGCAACGTCCCGGGTCGGCCAGTTCAGCACGGCCGCGGTGTCCTCCTCAGCCGCCTCTGGCACCGCGGCCAGGTGGTCGCGCCACCGGGCCAGCAGCTCGTCGAGGGCCGCGGCCACGTCCGGCCCCGCGATCTGCGGCGTGAGCTGGAACCGGCCGGCCGCCCCCCAGGTCAGCTCCAGGGACTCCGGCTCCCCGGCCCAGTGCTCGCACCTGGCCAGCGCGGCTACCGACCCATCCGGCCCGGTGACGGCCAGTTCCGCGCCGCACCCCGCGGGGACCGCCAGGGCGGGCAGCAGCGGGTCGATCGCGGCCAGCCGCCGGGCGGCTTGCTCACTGAGGCTGCTGGCGGTATCCCCGGTAACTGCGGGCACTGGGTGACCTCCATATAAGTCGTAACTCCGGAACGGCGCATCCCGTGAGTGGGGCGGTCACTTCGACGCCGTTACCGCCCTGATGATGACGGCATACAGGGCGTGCCACTCCGGCGGCTGGAATCCGGCCCGGCCCAGCAGGCGCGTGACCCGGCGCGGGGTCCGGGCCTTGCCCCGGCGGCTGCCGATCAGGGTGGGCAGGTACAGCGGCGAGAACTGGTCGACCAGGACCAGGCGGCCGCCCGGGGCCATCACCCGGGCACATTCCATCAGGCCGGCCTCCTGGTCAGCCCAGTGATCGAACGACGTGGTGCTGACCACCAGGTCGAAGGCGCCATCGGGCTCGGGCAGGTGTTCAGCGGGGCCGGTCTGAAATCGGGCCCGGGGATCATCGGTCGACTCCCGGGCGACCCGGACCATCTCCGCAGCGGCATCCAGGCCGGCCAGTTCCACCGCATCCGGGGCCCGGGCGGCCAGCTGGCGGAGCAGGTAGCCCGTCCCGCACCCGACGTCCAGCACCCGGTGCGGCGCTGGCACCTGAGCCAGGGCCAGGTCTGCGGTTCGGTCGGAGATCTCATGGTGGAGCCGGCCGAGCCAACCCGCTTCATAGCCTTCGGCACGCTCAGCGAACGCGGCCACATCACGGTCCCGGGGCATGCCCCTAATCCTGGCATTGCGCCCGTCCGGGAGGGGGTGTCGGGTGCAGGTTACTTTCGCACAAACGTGCCGCGGCCGGGCACAGCATAGATCAGGCCTTCGTCGCGCAGCAGACCGAGCGCGCGCTTCACGGTCGCGGCGGATAGGCCGGTCTCGTCCGCCAGCTCCATGATCGACGGGACTCGCGGGCCGATTTCCCCGGCCTTGATCCGGTCCCGCAGCAGCCCGGCTAGCTGCACATACGGGTGTTCCGGGGAGTCATTGTCGATCTTCACCCGAACACAGTACGAGCTAGGTCTGGGCCAAGCTAGGCCAGGTCAGATGAGGTTAGCTGAAGCAGGTTGTGCCAGGGTAGGGTAGGTTGACCCAGAACGAAGTGGTTCCGTGGGGCTGTTGACCGAGCGCGCTGGCGCCGAGACTGGAAGGCGGACGATGACCCGGGAGAACGATCATGACGACGCCGCGACCCTGCGCGGCCTGCAGGCTGACTTCCCGGACCTGGACATCTCGATCGAGTTCCTGGCTACCTACCGCGCGTGGTCGGCGCGGGGCCGCCACGGGCGGAACCCCTGGCTGGTGTTAAGCACCGACGTCCACCGGTTCCGCCGCACGCTTGAGCACGCCGACTGGCTGGCCTAGCCCGTCCTGGCGGCCGTGCCGCCTTGACAGTCGCCCACTGTTCTGTACCATTGTCTTATGGAGATAGATAAAGGGGTCAGCGACCGTGCGGAGCCTCCTGTGCCTGGCCCCGGCGGCCGCGACGGGCCGCAGCCGGGCAAGCCGGCCGGGTCCATGTCGCCCGTCGAATTCCGGCTGGACGCCGCGTCCGGGGTGCCGACCTACCTGCAGCTTGTCCAGCAGGTGGAGCACTCGCTGCGGCTGGGCTACCTCAAGCCCGGAGACCAGCTGCCCAAGGTCCGGGACGTGGTCGCATCGCTGGCCATCAACCCGAACACGGTGCTCAAGGCGTACCGCGAGCTGGACACCAAGGGCCTCACGGTCGGCCGTCCCGGCCAGGGCACATTCGTCCAGGCCACCCTGAACCAGGTCGCGCTGCCCGAGCTGACCACGCTGCACCGCTCCCTGCTCGGGTGGCTGGCCACCGCCGACGCGGCCGGGCTGGACGAGGACGGCATCGTGGCGCTGTTCACCAGTGCGCTGCGGGATTTCCGTGAGCGCCGTAGCGGAACGGAGGGCGTGGCATGAACGTCATCGAAGCCAGCGGCCTGGGCA
>DATDIH010000466.1:0-2813 GCA_036521155.1 Streptosporangiaceae bacterium | reverse complement strand
ATTGCGAGGAGGTCTTCGCCCTGCTGGAGGCGCACCGGGCGGCCTATTGCGTGATGAGCGGCGCGCACCTGCCGTGCGTGCTGCGGGCCACCGCGGATTTCGCCTATGTACGGCTGCACGGCCCCGATCACCAGCACCTGTACGCGGGTTCCTATAGCGAGGCCGATCTGTCCTGGTGGGCGGCCCGGATCCGGGAATGGGACGCGTCCGGCCGCGACGTTTTCGCCTACTTCAACAACGACGGCCAGGCGAATGCCGTGCGGAACGCCCGCGCCTTGCGCCAGCACCTGGGCCAGCCGCCGGCCGGCTGAATGCCGGCCGCGTCCGGCCGGGAACATTAACCGGGCCGCTAGCATTTAATACCTGTGACCCTCACCGACCTTCTCCCGGCTGACCCTGCGCCCGACGCGGTCTTCGACGCGTTCGCCGGCTGGGCCAAGGAGCAGGGCCTCGCCCTGTACCCGCACCAGGAAGAGGCCCTCATCGAGGTGGTGTCCGGGGCCAACGTGATCCTGTCCACCCCGACCGGCTCGGGCAAGAGCCTGGTCGCCACCGGGGCGCACTTCGCGGCGCTGGCCGACGGCCGCCGGTCTTTCTACACCGCGCCGATCAAGGCCCTGGTCTCGGAGAAGTTCTTCGCTCTGTGCGCCGCCTTCGGGCCGGCCAACGTGGGCATGATGACCGGCGACGCCAGCGTCAACGCCACCGCGCCGATCATCTGCTGCACCGCCGAGGTGCTGGCCAGCATCGCGCTGCGGGACGGCGCCGCCGCCGACGTCGGCCAGGTCGTGATGGACGAGTTCCACTTCTACGCCGACCCCGACCGGGGCTGGGCCTGGCAGGTGCCGATCATCGAACTGCCGCGGGTGCAGTTCGTGCTGATGTCGGCGACCCTCGGCGACGTCACCCGGTTCGAGTCCGACCTGACCCGGCGCACCGGGCGGCCGACCGCCGTCGTCGAGTCCGCCGAGCGCCCGGTGCCGCTCACCTACTCCTACGTCATCACCCCGCTGCACGAGACCCTGGAAGAGCTGCTCAGCACCCACCAGGCCCCGATCTACGTGGTCCACTTCACCCAGGCCGCGGCGCTTGAGCAGGCCCAGGCACTGATGAGCGTGAACGTCTGCTCCCGCGCGGAGAAGGACGAGATCGCCGCGCTGATCGGCGGCTTCCGGTTCACCGCCGGCTTCGGGAAGACGCTGTCCCGGCTGGTCCGGCACGGGATCGGGGTGCATCACGCCGGAATGCTGCCCAAGTACCGCCGGCTGGTCGAGACCCTGGCCCAGGCCGGGCTGCTGAAGGTGATCTGCGGCACGGACACCCTGGGCGTGGGGATCAACGTGCCGATCCGCACGGTCCTGTTCACCGCGATGTCCAAGTACGACGGGTCGAAGACCCGGCTTCTGCAGGCCCGTGAATTCCACCAGATCGCCGGCCGGGCCGGCCGGGCCGGGTTCGACACCACCGGCCGGGTGGTGGTGCAGGCCCCCGAGCACGTGGTGGAGAACGAGCGCCTGCTGGCCAAGGCCGGCGATGACCCGAAGAAGCGGCGCAAGGTGGTCCGCAAGAAGCCGCCGGAGGGATTCATCGCCTGGGGCCAGCCCACCTACGAGCGGCTGGTGGCCGCCGACCCCGAGCCGCTGACGTCCAGCTTCAAGGTCACCCACGCCATGCTGCTGAACGTGATCAGCCGGCCGGGTGACGCGTTCACCGCGATGCGGCATCTGCTGACCGACAACCACGAGGACCGGGCCGCGCAGCGCCGGCACATCCACCAGGCCATCGCCATCTACCGGGCGCTGCTGGCCGGGGGGGTGGTGGAGCGGCTGGACGAGCCGGACACCGAGGGCCGCCAGGTCCGGCTCACCGTGGACCTCCAGTTCGACTTCGCGCTGAACCAGCCGCTGTCCCCGCTGGCCCTGGCCGCGATCGAGCTGCTGGACCGCGAATCGCCGTCCTACCCGCTGGACGTCGTGTCTGTCATCGAGGCGACCCTGGACAACCCCAGGACGGTGCTGTCCGCCCAGCTGTTCAAGGCGCGCGGTGAGGCTGTCGCGCAGATGAAGGCCGACGGCCTCGACTACGACACCCGGATGGACCTGCTGGAGTCGGTCAGCTACCCCCGGCCTCTGGACGACCTGCTCGAGGCCGCCTACGACATGTACCGCCGGGGCCACCCCTGGGTCGCCGACTACGCGCTGGCCCCGAAGTCCGTGGTCCGTGACATGTACGAGCGGGCCATGACCTTCGTGGAGTACGTCGGCTTCTACGGGCTGTCGCGCTCGGAGGGCCTCGTGCTCCGGTACCTGGCCGACGCCTACAAGGCGCTCAGGAACACCGTCCCGGACGAGGCCAAGACCGAGGAACTCACCGACCTCATCGAGTGGCTGGGTGAACTGGTCCGCCAGGTCGACTCCAGCCTGCTGGATGAATGGGAGCAACTGCGCGACCCATCCGGGGTCCTGGTCAGCCCGGCCGAGGCGGGGCCGCCGGCCGTCACCCGCAATGTCCGGGCGTTCCGGGTCCTGGTCCGCAACGCCTTGTTCCGCCGGGTCGAGCTGGCCGCGCTCGGCCACTACGACGAGCTGGGCCAGCTGGACGGGGAGGACGGCTGGGACGCCGGGGCCTGGGAGGCCGCGGTCGAGCCGTACTTCGACGTGCACGACGAGATCGGCACCGGACCGGACGCCCGCGGGCCCGCGCTGCTCATCATCGACGAGGGCGCGCAGGCCTGGACGCTGCGGCAGATCTTCGACGACCCGGCCGGGGATCACGACTGGGGGATCTCCGCGCAGGTGGACCTGGCCGCCTCC
>DATDIH010000465.1:0-2419 GCA_036521155.1 Streptosporangiaceae bacterium | reverse complement strand
CTCCACCATGAGCTGCGCGGTCCGCTCCACCACCCGGTCGATGCCGGTGGTGCCGACCATCATGTGGTGGGCCTCTTCCTTCAGCATGAACTCACACGTCCGCGAGAGCGGGTCGAACGCCGACTCCTTGAGCGTGCCCAGCTGGTACTTGCCGTCCCGGTCCGTGAAGTACGTGAACATATAAAACGACAACCAGTCGGGCGTCTCCTCGTTGAACGCGCCGAGGATACGGGGGGACTCGGCACTGCCGGAATTGCGGTGCAGCAGTTCCTCGGCCTCTTCGCGGCCCTCGCGGCCGAAGTAGGCGTGCAGCAGGTAGACCATGGCCCACAGGTGACGGCCCTCTTCCACGTTGACCTGGAACAGGTTGCGCAGGTCATACAGGCTGGGTGCGGTGGCCCCGAGGTTGCGCTGCTGCTCGACCGAGGCCGGCTCGGTGTCGCCCTGGATGACGAGCAGCCGCTGCAGGTCGGCCCGGTACTCGCCGGGCACCTTCTGCCAGGCGGGCTCGCCCTTGTGCTGGCCGAACGCGATCTCCCGCTTCTGGTTGCGCTCGGCCAGGAAGATGCCCCACCGGTAGTCCTTCATCGGCACGTGCCCGAAGTTGGCCCACCCCTCGCGGCCCACGTTGATCGCGGTGCGCAGGTAGACGTCCTGGGTGGGCAGGGTCGGGCCCATGGACTCCCACCAGTTCAGGAAGTTGGGCTGCCAGGACTCCAGCGCCCGCTGGAGCCGGCGGTCGTCGCGCAGCTCGACGTTGTTGGGAATCTTCTCGCTGTAGTCGGGTGCCGTAGTCACGAGGATCAGACTCGCTTTCGGTCGAAGTCGGCGCGCTGCCCGGTACCGTACTTGCGCAGCGCACCGTCGGGGCCCGAGGCATTCGGGCGGTAGAAGATCCAGTTCTGCCAGGCGGTCAGCCGGCCGAAGATCTTGGTTTCCATGGTCTCGGGACCAGGGAAGCGGTAGTTCGCTTCCAGGCCGGTCAGGGCGTCCGGGCTGAAGCTGGCCCGCTCCTCGACGGCGATGCGGACCTCCTCGTCCCAGTCGATGTCGTCGGGGACGAACGTGACCAGGCCGGCCTGGTCCGCGTCTTCCGCCTCCAGCGCCTCCCCGGCCCGCTTCTCCGCCGCAGCCAGCGCGTCCGGGTCGCCGAGGAACCGGGTCTGCAGCCGGGTCAGGCCGTTGCTCATCGGCAGCGGGCCGAGGTTCATCGGGCCGACCGTGACCGTGGCCGGGTTGGCGTCGGGGTCGACCTCCTCGAACACGCCGAACAGCATGTAGGAGCGGTCCGCGGCCAGCGCGAGCTCGAGCAGCGAGCCGGCGAAGCAGCTACCCGGCTCGATCAGGGCCAGCAGGCTGCGGCTGGTCACGTCCAGCCGCTTGAGAGTGCGCTTCAGGTAGAGCACGATCTCGCCGGCCAGCCAGTCGTCGCGATGGTCGGCCAGGAACCGGTCGTAGGCCAGCACCCGGGCCGGGTCGCCGTGGGTGCGCAGCACCCAGGTGCCCAGTTCCAGCTCGTTGGTCCGCAGGTCCAGGATCAGGTCGTCCAGTTCCCGGGTGACGGCCAGGGTCCAGAAGCTGGCCCCCTGCTCGTGCAGCCCGGCCAGGTCGGCGGGTGGCTCGCTCTGATCCGATCCGGCCGGGCCGGACACGGTGATCTCGGCCACCCCCCGGGCCGGGTCGAGCCGGGCTGTCACGTGGTCGGAAGAGATCTCCGCGTCGGTGCGGGTCTTGGCCAGCGGGGCCAGCTCGTTGCCCGCGGCGCCGGCCGGGCGGCTGGACCGCGCGGCCAGTTCCCCGGCCCGCTGCCGGACGACCTCGTCCCACTTCGCCCGGGGCACGGCCTCGTCGACCAGCCGCCAGGCCACGGCCTTCTTGCCGCTCAGGCCCTCGGACTTGGTGGAGAAGTAGTCGGCGCGGTCGCGGCGCACGTGCCGTTTGTCCACCACCCGGGTCAGGCCACCGGTGCCGGGCAGCACCCCGAGCAGCGGCAGTTCCGGCAGCGACACCGCGGACGAGCGGTCGTCGATGAGCATGATGTGCTCGCAGGCCAGGGCCAGTTCGTAGCCGCCGCCGGACGCGGTCCCGTTCAGCGCGGCCAGCCACGTCTGGCCCGAGTTCGCACTGGCGTCCTCGATGCCGTTGCGGGTTTCGTTAGTGAACTTGCAGAAGTTGACCTTCCAGGGGTGCGGCGAAGCGGCCAGCATCCGGATGTTGGCCCCCGCGCAGAAGACCTTGTCCTTGCCGCTCGTCACTACGACCGTCGCGACCTCGGGGTGCTCGAACCGCAGCCGCTGCACCGCGTCGTGCAGCTCAATGTCCACGCCGAGGTCGTAGCTGTTCATCTTGAGCTCGTAGCCGCCGGTGATGCCGCCGTCCTCGGCCACGTCCAGGGTCAGCGTGGCCACCGGCCCGTCCA
>DATDIH010000464.1:0-14783 GCA_036521155.1 Streptosporangiaceae bacterium | reverse complement strand
CCGGGGATCTTGGCGCACGCGGCGCGGACCGACATCATCGTCGCCTGCGAGGTGCCGGGCGCGAACGCCACCACCGCTTCCTGCTTGCCCATGGCCGCGTCGAACTGCGCACAGCCGGAAACGGCCAGCGCGGCCGCCCCGACCGCCGCGGCCGCCGCGGCCCGGATACCCACTACCCGGCGTAGTGCTCGCATGGGCCTCAGCCTATCCGGGCGCGGCGGCAAACCCACCCGAAAGTGCGCCTGACCGGTACGGTAGCCAGCAGAGAAACGCAACGCTACTGAGTGGGGCACGCCGGCTGCCATGCCATCAACACGCCACATCCTCATCGTCAACGGCCGCAAGGTGCGGCAACCGGTGTTCATCATCGGCGCCCCGCACTCGGGGACGCACCTGCTGGCCCGGGCGCTGAAGCGGTCCGACGGCGTGCACCTGACCATCGGCCAGGCCAGCGTGCTGCGGGTCATCTACGCGTTCGCGCGGCGGCCCTCGATCCATGACGGGCGCGGGGAGGCGGCGGCTTCGGTGCTGCGGGACGCGTTCGGGCAGGGCTGGCGGATCACCCCGCACGGCTGCCTGGACTGCGTGCCGGAGTGCCGGGAGGCGGGCGGGCTGCCGCCGGGGGCGGTCGGGCCGTGCGCCACCGACCGGGGGCTGAGCATCTTCGGGGACGCCAGCCCGGACCTGGCTTACTGCGCCGAGGCGCTCACCGACGCCTTCCCGGACGCGCGCATCATCCAGTTCATCCGGGACGGCCGCGACGTGGTGTCCTGCATGCTGCAGGACCAGGCCATCTTGTCCTGGTTCAAGCCCAGCTTCGCCAACCTGGACACCGAGTTCCCCAATCCGTTCTTCGGGGTCGAGACCGAGACCGACCGCAACCTGTGGCCAAGCCTGTCCCTGGCGGGCAAGTCCGCGCTGCGCTGGCGGGGCGCGGTGCGGCTGGCGGCCCGGCTGCGCCGCAACCTGCCCGCCGAACAGCTCATCACCGTGCGCTACGAGACGCTGCTGGAGCGCCCGTCCGACACCGCGTCGGCCATCTCCGCGTTCGTGGGCCTGTCCCTGCCGGCCGCGGTCCTGCGCGAGAACGCCCTGCCCGCGTCGATGCGCGCGGGCACGTGGCGCCGGGCCCTGTCCCCCGACCAGGCCGCCGACGTGGAGAAAGTGGCGGGCGAGGAACTGCGCCGGGTCGGCTACGCCCTGTCCGGCGCCACTCGCTAGCTATGCCCCCGGGGCCAGCACCTGATCGGCGAACTGGGTGTGGTAGAGCTCGGCGTACAGGCCGTCGGCGGCCAGCAGTTCGGGGTGGGTGCCGCGCTCGACGACCCGGCCGCCGTCGATGACCAGGATCTGGTCGGCGTCGCGGATGGTGGACAGGCGATGCGCGATGACCAGCGAGGTCCGCCCGGCCAGCGCGGTCTGCAGGGCCCGCTGGACCGCGGCCTCGGACTCCGAGTCCAGGTGGGCGGTGGCCTCGTCCAGCACCACGACCGTGGGCGCCTTGAGCAGCAGCCGGGCCAGCGCGACCCGCTGCTTCTCCCCGCCCGACAGCCGGTAACCGCGGTCGCCGACCACCGTGTCCAGGCCGTCGGGGAGGCTCTCGATCAGGTCCCAGATCTGCGCGGCCCGGCAGGCCTGCTCGATCTCGGCTTCGGTGGCGGCGGGCTGAGCGTAGAGCAGGTTGGCCCGCAGGGTGTCGTGGAACAGGTGCGCGTCCTGAGTGACCACGCCCACCACCTCGTGCAGCGAATCCTGGGTGACATCGCGCAGGTCGTAACCGCCAATGCGGACCGTGCCGGTGTCCGGGTCGTACAGCCGGGCGGCCAGGTTGGTGATGGTGGTCTTGCCGCCGCCGGACGGGCCGACCAGCGCCGTGAGCTGGCCGGAGGGCGCGGTGAAGCTGACCTGGTTCAGCACCTGCGGGTTGCCGTCGGTGCGCTCGTGCACCGGGACCGCGATCGACTCCAGGGAGGCCAGCGAGACCTCGTTCGCGTTCGGGTAGCGGAACGACACCTCGCTGAACTCAATGTCGGGGGCCGGGCCGGCGCCGTCCGGGCCCGCGGTGCGGGGCATGGTGACCGCGTCCGGCTTGTCCTCGATCAGCGGCTTGAGGTCCAGCACCTCGAAGACACGGTCGAAGCTGACCAGCGCGGTCATCACCGTGACCTGCACGTTGGACAGCGAGGTGATCGGGGCGTACACCCGGCCGAGCAGGGTGGTCAGCGCGACCAGGGTGCCGAGCTGGAACACACCGCGGATGATCAGGCTGCCGCCGAGGCCGTACACGACCGCGGTGGCCAGCGCGGCCAGCAGGGTCAGCGCGATGAAGAACACCTGTCCGTACATGGCGGTGGTGATGCCGATGTCCCGGACCCGGGCGGCCCGGTCGGCAAACACCTCTTCTTCCTGACGGGGCCGGCCGAACAGCTTGACCAGCATGGCCCCGGCCACATTGAACCGTTCCGTCATGGTCGAACCCATCTCGGCGTCGAGCTGCATGGATTCCCGGGTCAGCCGCTGCATGCGGCGGCCAACCCGCCGGGCGGGCAGGATGAACAACGGGATCATGGCCAGCGTGATGATGCTGACCAGCCAGGACAGGTAGAACATGGTGATCAGGATGGCGATCAGCGACAGCGCGCTGGACAGCACCGAGGACATGGTCGACGTGATGGCCTGCTGAGCGCCGATGACGTCGCTGTTGAGCCGGCTGACCAGGGAACCGGTCTGGGCCCGGGTGAAGAACGCGATCGGCTGCCGCTGCACGTGGCTGAACACCTGAGTGCGCAGGTCGTAGATCAGGCTCTCCCCGATCCGGGCCGAGAACCAGCGGTTGACCACGCCCAGGAAGGCGTCCAACAGGGCCACCCCGGCCACGGCGGCGGCGATCGCGATGACCAGGCCCTGGTTGCGGGCCAGGATGCCATGGTCGATGACGT
The DNA here is from genome assembly GCA_036521155.1 of Streptosporangiaceae bacterium. Lineage (GTDB taxonomy): Bacteria > Actinomycetota > Actinomycetes > Streptosporangiales > Streptosporangiaceae > Bog-532. The sequence continues at coordinate 11,844 of DATDIH010000464.1, read as the reverse complement.
CCCGCAGCAGCAGCGGGTTGACCACGGTGATCAGCGCGTCCAGCGCGGTGGTGACCATGAACGCCAGCAGCGCGCCGCGGTAGGGGCGCGCATAGGTGGCGATCCGCCGGATGGTCCCCTTCTTCAGCTTCTGCCGGGTGATCGAGGGGTCCTGCCGGAAGGACCGCATCATCGTCATGCTCGCGCGCGCGTTGTACACGCCTAAGGAAACCTCTCGACGGAGGGCGGTGCTTCCCGTTCAGCGTCCGCCCCGAGCGAACCGCTACCAGCCGCTGTTCTTGCCCCTCCTGGCCTGTAGTTCGGCCTGGATACGGCGCTCGGCCCCGGCCTGCTCGGCCAGGGTCCGGCCTGGTGCGCCGGCCAGCAGTTCCTTGGTGGCGCGGGCGGTGTCGGGGTCGGCGGTGCACAGCGCGGCGGCCAGGCCGGCCACCGCGGTGTCCAGGTCGGCGGCGGGCACCACCAGTTCGGCCAGGCCCAGCGTGCGGGCCTCGGCGGCCGGGATGTTCCGGGCCGTCAGGCAGATCTCCAGGGCGCGGGGCAGGCCGACGATGTCGACCAGCGGCTTGGTTCCGGTGAGGTCGGGGACCAGGCCCAGAGCTGGTTCCTTCATGCAGAACACCGCGTCGTCGGCGCACACCCGCAGGTCGCAGGCCAGGGCCAGCTGGAAGCCGCCGCCGATGGCGTGGCCGCGTACGGCCGCGATCGACACGATCTCCGGGCGGCGCAGCCACAGGTAACCGGCCTGGTAGCCGGCGATGGCCGCTTCGAACCCGTCCTGGCCGGGGCGGGCCAGTTCCTCGCCCTCGATGCCGTCGGCGCTGAACAGGCGCAGGTCGATGCCGGCCGAGAAGGACGGGCCGTCGCCCCGCACGATGACCACCCGCACGTCAGGTGGCAGGGAATCGCCGATGGCGGCCAGCCCGTGCCACAGCGACGGCGTCATGGCGTTACGCCGTTCCGGCCGCTGCAGGGTGACGGTCGCGACCGCACCGTCCACGTCGAGCTTCAGTCCGGCGCCCTCGGGCGCACCGGGGCTGGTGGCCATGTCAGTCTCCTCTCCGGGTGTACCTCAAGGAGACCATGGGTCAGCGCTTGCTGGTCGGCTTACCACGGGTGGCGCCGCCGCGGCCGCGCAGCTTGACCCCGTTCTCGCTGAGCATCCGGTGCACGAACCCGTACGAACGGCCGGTGGAGGCGGCTAGCGAGCGGATGCTCTCGCCCGCGTCGTACCTGCTCTTGAGGTCGGCCGCCAGCTTGGAGCGGTCCGCACCTGTGACCCGGGTGCCTTTCTTCAGCGTCTCGGCCACGTTTACCTCCCGTTAGGTAGAGTCACCGCTGCGTAACATCGCCCCTCGCAATGATCAGGCTTTGCCGCCGGAATAGCTACCCGCATTGAGGTAAAACGATCATTATTTTGGCCAGCAATCCCTGATCGCGACAGACTCACGCAAGCGAGACGAGATCCTCGAAATCTTCGTTCCAGGTGTCCTCTACCCCGTCCGGCAGCAAAATGACTCTTTCCGGCGAAAGGGCTTCAACTGCCCCTTCGTCGTGGGTCACCAGCACGATGGCGCCGGAGTAGGACCGCAGCGCGTCCAGGATCTCGGCCCGGCTGGCCGGGTCGAGGTTGTTGGTTGGCTCGTCGAGGAGCAGCACGTTGGCTCCCGACACCACCAGCAGGGCCAGGGCCAGCCGGGTCTTCTCCCCGCCGGACAGGACGCCCGCGGGCTTGCTGGCGTCGTCGCCGGAGAACAGGAACGAGCCCAGCACCGTGCGCTGCTCGGACTCGGTGAGCCCGGGTGCGGCCGTGCGCATGTTCTCCAGCACCGACCGCTCCACGTCCAGGGTCTCGTGTTCCTGGGCGTAGTACCCGAGGCGCAGACCGTGCCCGGGGCTGACGGTCCCGGTGTCCGGGGCCTCGATCCCGGACAGCAGCCGCAGCAGCGTGGTCTTGCCCGCCCCGTTGAGCCCGAGGATGACCACCCGGCTGCCCCGGTCCACGGCGATGTCGACGTCCGCGAACACCTCCAGGCTGCCGTAGGACTTGGACAGCCCGGTAGCCGACAGCGGGGTGCGGCCGCAGGGGGCGGGCACCGGGAAGCGCAGCCTGGCCACCCGGTCCGCGGCGCGCTCCTCGGCCAGCCCGGACAGCAGCCGCTCGGCGCGGCGCTGCATGCCCTGGGCGGCCTTGGCCTTGGTCGCCTTGGCCCGCATCTTGTCGGCCTGCGCCGACAGCGCGGCCGCCTGCCGCTCGGCGTTGGCCCGCTCACGCTTGCGGCGCCGCTCGTCGGTTTCCCGCTGCTTGAGGTAGGCCGACCAGCCCAGGTTGTAGTAGTCCAGCTCGGACCGGGTGGCGTCCAGGTAGAAGACCTTGTTGACCACGGCCTCGAGCAGGGTGACGTCGTGGCTGATGACCATCAGGCCACCGCGGTGGCTCTTCAGGTGGTCGCGGAGCCAGGTGATCGAGTCGGCGTCCAGATGGTTGGTGGGCTCGTCCAGCAGCAGGGTCTGGGAGTCGCCGAACAGGATCCGGGCCAGTTCCACCCGGCGGCGCTGGCCGCCGGACAGCGTGCCCAGCGACTGGTGCAGCACCCGGTCGGGCAGGCCCAGGCTGGACGCGATCGAGGCCGCCTCGGCTTCGGCGGCGTAGCCGCCCAGCACCGACATGCGCTCCTCCAGCCGCCCGTAGCGGCGGATGGCGGCGTCGGCCCGGTTCCGGTTGGGGTCGGACATCTGCGCCTCGGCCTCGCGCAGCTGGGATCGCAGCACGTCCAGGCCGCGGGAGGACAGCACCCGGTCGACCACGGTGGTTTCCAGGTCGCCGGTGCGCGGGTCCTGGGGCAGGTAGCCGATCTCACCGCCGCGGCGCACCGTCCCGGCCGCGGGCATACCCTCGCCGGCCAGGACCTTCAGCAGCGTGGTCTTGCCCGCGCCGTTGCGCCCGACCAGGCCCACGCGGTCACCGGGCGCGACCTGGAAGCTGGCGTTGTCCAGCAGCAGGCGCGCGCCCGCGCGCAGTTCAATACCTTGGGCCACAATCACGACGGAACCTCTCCCCTGCTGTTCAACACACGACCACGGGCTGAAAGTCCGCGCCGCTCAGAGGGGCGCGGGCCAGCCGGTTAAGTGAGCAGAGGGAACACGGCATCGATTCTACCGGAGTGGCCCGGCCGGTCCTCCGTAATTATTTCGGGCGGCTTGTGCACCCGTTCACAACTACGGAGAGCCTCTAAGACATTACGATCCGTATATAGCAATCGTGGACCCCGCTGAACGAGCCGCAGGGCCGCGGCGGGCCCGGAGGCTCGCGGGCGAACACGGCGGGCAGGCAGACACCGAAGGACGGCGATGACCCCGACGCAGGACGAGGCGGTGGCCCAGGCGCTGGCCGCCGCGATCAAGGACGGCGACCGGATCAGCGACCTGCTGGACGAGCTCAGCCGGGGACGGCTGTGGCTGCCGCTGCCGGACGACGGCGGCCCGGTGACCGACGGCTCCGCGGTGCAGCTGCCGACCGTGGTCTACCTGGGGTCGGAGTTCGTGCCCGCGTTCACCTCGGCCGAGCTGCTGATCCGGCACGGGGGTGCGCCGGGACGGGAGCCGGACGGCACGAACGGGCCGGCCGGGCCGGACCTCGGCGCCGAACGATCGTGGACCCCGTCCCCCGGCCCGTACGGCGGCTGGGCCACCCAGCGCGTGCCCGCGCCGGTCCCGGCCCCGGCGCTGATCCCGGAACCGCGCTCGCGGCGGTCGGTGCCGCACGTGGTGGTGCCCGCGTCCGAGCTGGCCCGGCGGCTGCCGCCGGGGGTGGGCATCGCGCTCAACCCGGGCGCCGCGGCCAGCGTGCCCATCTACCCCGAGGGCGTCACCTACCTGGCCGCGTCGGAATGGGTCGCGGGCGACGTCCGGATCCGGCTGGGCCAGCCGCCGACCGAGCCGGAGAGCCTGCTGCGGGAGGTCTCGGCCGGGCTGCGCCCGATCCGGGCCGTGCGGCAGGCGTCGCGGGCCTGGCTGTCGGTGCCGGGCGCGGGCGAGGGCCTCATCTTGTCGGTGACCCTGGACGACCCGGCCGACCAGCCCGCCCAGCAGGAGGTGCTGAGCGCGATCGCCTACGCGGCCGAGGTGGCCGGGCCCAAGGCCGGTTTCCCGATCGACGTCACGTTCCCCGGCGAGCACGATCCGGACGACATGGACCGCTGGATCGCCGGGCACGCCACCCCGTTCCACCTGCGCGGCTGAGCCCGGCTGTCCCCGGCCCGGGATAGGGTCCGGGGCATGGCGGCCCCGCGGAAGGTGATCACCGAGACCACGCGGCTGATCAGCGTGCCGTACGTGCCGGAAATCCGGCTCCAGCAGGCCGAGGACCCGTTCACGGTGTGGGAGCAGGTGGAGAGCACCACCGCCGGGACCGAGCTTCCCCCGCCGTTCTGGGCCTTCGCCTGGGCCGGAGGTCAGGCGCTGGCCCGTTACCTGCTGGACCATCCGGACCTGGTGGCCGGGCAGCGGGTGCTGGACGTGGCGTCCGGGTCGGGGCTGGTGGCCATCGCGGCGGCCCGCTGCGGGGCCCGGCCGGTGCTGGCCGTGGACGTGGACGAGCTGGCGGTCAAGGCCATCTCGGTCAACGCGGCCGCCAACGGGGCCCGGGTCCGGCCGGTCCAGGCCGACCTGCTGGACGGCGATGCTGAGGGCGCCGGTGTGGTGCTGTGCGCGGACGCCTTCTACGAAGAGGACCTGGCGGCCCGGATGCTGCCGTTCCTGCACCGGGCCCGGGCCGGCGGGGCGCGGGTGTTCGTCGGTGATCCCGGGCGGGCCTTCCTGCGCACCGCGGGCTTCGAGCCGCTGGCGACCTATGAGATCCCGGTCACCATCGCCCTGGAGGGCATGACCAGCAAACGGGCCACCGTGTACGAGATCACCGGCCAGAGCCAAGAGGGCTGACCGTGCCGCTGCCGCTCACCACGCTGCTGTCGCAGGCGCTGGTCGCGTACACGATCGAGTTCGACAACGAGGCCGAGCACCGGATGCCGCACCGGACCACCCGGTACAGCGGCCCCGAAGAGAAAGGCCTGCGGGGCCTGTGGCTGGTGTCGATGGCCATGTGGCTCAACTGCATGCAGTACCTGACCGACGAGCCAGTGGGCGTCAGTGAGCTGGAGCACCAGGCCCGGACCCCGGCCAACCTGGACGGCATGCGGCGCTGGGGCTACGTGGTGCTGGAATCGCCCTCGGGCGCGGACCTCAAGCGCAAGCCCCGCGACCTGACCATCCGGGCCACCCGGCGCGGCCAGGAGGCCCAGCAGATATGGCGGCCGCTGGGAGCCGAGATCGAGGACCGCTGGCGGGAGCGGTTCGGCGCCGCCGAAGTGGACCGGCTGCGCGCCGCCCTGACCGCGATGGCCGGGCAACTGGACCTGGACCTGCCGGACGGCATGCCGATCCTGCACCACGGGCTGTGGAGCGCCCGGCCGGGTTTCGCGCCCCGGGAGCCAGTGGCCGAGCCCGACCTTCCGCTGGCCGTGCTGCTGGCCCGGGTACTGCTGGGCATCACGGCCGGGTTCGAGCAGCGCTCGAAGCTGTCGATGGCCGTCCACGCCGACCTGCTGAGGGTCCTGGACACCGGCGGGGTGCTGGTCAAGGACCTGCCGGCCCGCACCGGGGTGTCCAAGGAGGCCCTGGCCATGGCCCTCGGCCTGGTGACCAGGTCCGGCCTGGCGGTGGTGGCCCCGGCCCCGGGAAGCCGGTTCAAGGCGGCCCGGCTCACCGACCGGGGCCAGGAGGCCCAGTGGGCCTTCGCCGACGTGATGGGCCAGCTCGACGACCGGATCGGGTCACGGTTCGGCCCGGGCCCGGTGGCCGGGCTGCGGGCGGCCCTGGAGCCGCTGGCCGGCGACCCGGACGACCCGGCCCACAGCCCGCTCATGGGCGGACTGGAGCCATACCCGGACAACTGGCGGGCCGACACGCCGCCGCCGTTCACCCTGCCGCACTTCCCGATGGTCCTGCACCGCGGGGGCTTCCCCGACGGCAGTTAAGGTCGAGTAAGGAGGTAGGAGATGACCGAGGGTTCGTCATCGTTTGACGCTCACGCCACGTCGTTCGGGGGTGCGGCCGCCACCTACGAGCGGGGCCGTCCGCCCTATCCGCCGGAGGCGCTGGACTGGCTGCTGCCGCCGGGCGCGCGGCGCGTACTCGACCTGGGCGCGGGCACCGGGAAGCTGACCCGGGAGCTGGTGGCCCGGGGCCTGGACGTGGTGGCGGTGGAGCCGCTGGAAGGCATGCGGGCCGAGCTGAGCCGCGTGCTGCCGGACACCCCGGTGCTGGACGGCTCGGCCGAGCACATCCCGCTGCCGGACGGTTCGGTGGACGCGGTACTGGCCGCGCAGGCCTGGCACTGGGTGACTCCGGAGCGGGCCGCCCCCGAGGTGGCCCGCGTCCTGCGCCCCGGGGGCACGCTGGGCCTGGTCTGGAACGAGCGGGACGAACGGGAGCCCTGGGTGTCCCGGCTCAACCGGATCGTCGAAGAGCAGGGCCGCAAGAAGCAGGCCGACGAGATGCGGGCCCACAACGACCACGACAATCCGCAGGTGGGACCGCCGTTCGGCCCGCTCGAGCTGCGCCAGGTGCCGTGGGTGCACCACAGCAGCGTGCCCGAGGTCGTGGACATGATCGCGTCCCGCAGCTACGTCATCCTGCTGCCGCCCGGGAAGCGCGAGACCCTGCTGGCCAGCGTGCGGCACCTGCTCGAGAGCGACCCCACGCTGGCCGGGCAGCCCGACGTCCCGCTGCCGTATGTCACCTGGTGCTGGCGGACCCGAAGGCCGTAGCGAAAACGCAGGTCAAAGACCTTCGATCAAATATTGAAGCCGAGCGCGCGCAGTTGCTCACGGCCGTCGTCGGTGATGTGCTCCGGGCCCCACGGCGGCAGCCAAACCCAGTTGATGCGGAAGTCGTTGACCACGCCCTCCAGGGCTTCGCGGGCCTGGTCCTCGATCACGTCGGTGAGCGGGCAGGCCGCGCTGGTCAGCGTCATGTCGATGGAGACGTTGCGCTCGCCGTCCAGGGTCACGCCGTAGACCAGGCCGAGGTCGACCACGTTGATGCCCAGTTCGGGGTCGACCACGTCGCGCAGGGCCTCGAGGATGTCCTCGTTCTCTTCGTTCGGGACCAGCGGCGTGCCTTCGGCCGGGGCCTCGGTCGCTTCGGCCGCGGCGTCCGCCGCGGGAGCGGTGGTGTTCTCGGTCATGATGCCTGTCCTGCTTCCTCGTCGAGTGCCCGGCTAGTGGCGTCCTTCCAGGCCATCCAGCCGAGCAGGGCGCACTTGATCCGGGCCGGGTACTTGGACACGCCGGCGAAGGCCACCGCGTCCTCCAGCACCTTCTCGTCCGGTTCGGATTCACCCTTGGACTGCATGAGCTCGAGGAACTCCTGCGAGATCGCCATCGCCTCGCTGACCGGCTTCCCGATCACCAGGTCGGCCATGATCGACGCGCTGGCCTGGCTGATCGAGCAGCCCAGGGAGTCATACGACACGTCGGTCACCACCGGGCCGTCGTCGGCGTCCTTGAGCGCGACCCGCAGGGTCACCTCGTCCCCGCAGGTCGGGTTGACGTGGTGCACCTCGGCGTCGTACGGCTCCCGCAGCCCCTTGTGGTGGGGGCTGCGGTAATGGTCCAGGATGATCTCCTGATACAGCGACTGGATCTGCATATGAGCCCTAGTTGCTTCTTCTCGCCTGTTATTCCCGGTTGATCCCTGACATCCCGCTACACCACACCGAAGAACTTCTGCGCCTGGCGGATCCCGTCCGTCAGGGCGGCCACTTCCTCATGCGTGTTGTACAGGTAGAACGAGGCCCGGGTGCTGGCCTGGACCCCGAGCTTGCGGTGCAGCGGCCAGGCGCAGTGGTGCCCGGCCCGGACCGCGATACCCAGCTCGTCCAGGACCTGGCTGACGTCGTGCGGGTGCACCCCATCGACCTCGAACGAGATGGCCGTGCCCCGGTCCTCGGGCTGGTCCGGGCCCAGGATGCGCAGCCCGTCGATCTGCTTGAGCTGGGTCAGGGCGTCGGCCAGCAGGGCCTGCTCGTGCGCGTGCACGGCGTCCAGCCCGATCTCGCTCAGGTAGTCGATGGCCGCGCTCAGCCCGGCCGCCTCGGCGATCGGCATGGTGCCGGCCTCGAACTTGTGCGGCGGCTGGGCGAAGGTCGAGTGATCGATCCAGACGGTCTCGATCATCTCGCCGCCGCCCAGGAACGGCGGCATCTCGTCCAGCAGCTCACGGCGGCCCCAGAGCACGCCGATACCGGTCGGCCCGCACAGCTTGTGCCCGGTGAAACCGACGAAGTCGGCTCCCAGGTCCTGCACGTTGACCGGCATGTGCGGCACCGACTGGGCCGCGTCGGCCAGCACCAGCGCGCCGTGGGCATGTGCTCTATCTGCGATCTGCCGGACCGGGTTGACCGTGCCCAGCACGTTGGACTGATGGACCAGGGCGACCAGCTTGGTGCGCTCGTTGATCAGCTCGCCGATGGTGGACAGGTCCAGGCGGCCGTCGGGAGTCACCTCGAACCAGCGCAGCGTGGCCCCGGTCCGCTGGCAGAGCAGTTGCCAGGGCACGAGGTCGCTGTGGTGTTCCATCTCGGTGACCACGATCTCGTCGCCGGGGCCGAGCTTGAACCGGTCCGGCGCGGGGAAGCCGGCTGACGCGTTGCTGAGCGAGTAGGCGACGAGGTTGATGGCCTCGGAGATGTTCTTGGTGAACACCACCTCGGACTCGTCCCGGGCGCCGATGAAGCCGGCCGCCTTGACCCGGGCTCCCTCGTAGGCCGCGGTGGCCTCCTCGGACAGCTCGTGGGTGGCCCGGTGAATGTTGGCGTTGTGCCGCTCGTAAAAGGTGCTGATCGCGTCGATGACCTGGCGCGGCTTCTGCGAAGTGTTGGCACTGTCCAGGTAGATGAGCGGCTGGCCGCCGCGCACCTGCCGGTCCAGGATCGGGAAGTCCTTCCGGATCCGGGCCACGTCGAAGGTCATGAGACCGCCGCCGCTTCCTTGATGAACTTCTCGTAGCCGTTGGTCTCGAGCTCTTCGGCCAGCTCCTGGCCGCCGCTGCGGACGATCCGGCCACCCACGAAAACGTGCACGAAGTCCGGCTGCACGTAGCGCAGGATGCGGGTGTAGTGGGTGATCAGCAGCACGCCGTGGCCCTCGCCGGCCCGGAACCGGTTGACGCCCTCGGACACCACCTTGAGCGCGTCGATGTCCAGGCCGGAGTCGGTCTCGTCCAGCACCGCGATCTTGGGGTTGAGCAGCTCCAGCTGCAGCACCTCGTGCCGCTTCTTCTCACCACCGGAGAAGCCCTCGTTCAGGTTGCGCTCGGCGAAGGCCGGGTCGATGGCCAGGTCAGTCATGGCCTTGCGCATGTTCTTCATGAAGTCGCGCAGCTTGGGGGCCTCGCCCTGGACCGCGGTGACCGCGGTGCGCAGGAAGTTCGACACCGACACGCCCGGCACTTCCACCGGGTACTGCATGGCCAGGAACAGGCCGGCCCGGGCGCGGGCGTCCACGCTCATGGCCAGGACGTCCTCGCCGTCCAGGGTGACCGAGCCCTGGGTCACGTGGTACTTGGGGTGGCCCGCGATCGCGTAGGCCAGGGTGGACTTGCCGGACCCGTTCGGGCCCATGATCGCGTGGGTCTCCCCCGCGTTGACGTCGAGGTCGACGCCGCGCAGGATCTCGCGCTGGGCGCCGTTCGCCTCCTCCACGTTCACGTGCAGGTCGCGGATCTCAAGGGTCGCCATATCTGTCTTCTCCAGGAATGTTCTTTAGAAAGCTCAGCTGAGGGCGACGTACACGTCGCCATCGGAGGTCTTGACCGGGTAGACCGGCACCGGCTGGGTGGCCGGCGGCCCGGTCGGCACGCCGGTCCGCACGTCGAAACAGGATCCGTGCAGCCAGCACTCGATCGTGTGGTCGTACACCTCGCCCTCGGACAGCGCCACCTCGGCGTGCGAGCAGACGTCGTGCAGTGCGTACAGGCCGCCCTCGGCCCGCACCACCGCGACCGGGGTGCCTTCCACCTCGACGCCGACCACGCCGTCGTCGGGCACGTCGGCCAGCGCGCAGGCGCGGACGAACTTCTGCTCGCTACCGGTTTCAGGGGTGGTCATACCAGCTCCGCCTCGACCACCTTGGCCACGCGGTCGCGGACCTCGCCCACCTCGATCTTGTCCAGCAGCTCACCGAAGTAGCCCCGGATGACCAGGCGCCGGGCTTCCTCGTAGGGGATGCCCCGGGCCATCAGGTAGAACAGGTGGATGTCCTCCAGGCGGCCGTTGGCGCTGGCGTGCCCGGCGCCCAGGATCTCGCCGGTCAGGATCTCCAGGTTCGGCACCGAGTCGGCCCGCGCCCCGTCCGTGAGGACCAGGTTGCGGTTGTACTCGTAGGTGTCGGTGCCGGTGGCGCTGACCTCGATCAGCACGTCGCCGATCCATACGCTGTGCGCGTCGTCGCCCTGCAGGGCGCCCTTGTACAGCACCCGGCTCTTGCAGTCCGGCGCGCTGTGCTCGACGAACAGCCGGTGCTCCTGGTGCTGCCCGGCGTCGGTGATGTACAGCCCGTTCAGCTCGGCGTCGCCGCCCCGCCCGGCGTAGGTGACCGACGGGACGATCCGGACCAGGTCGCCGCCCAGGGTCACGACCGTGTGCGAGATCTTCGCGTCCTTGCCCAGCTGCACGTGATGGTGGGACAGGTGCACCGCGTCGTCGGCCCAGTCCTGCAGGCTGACCACGCTCAGCGCGGCGCCGTCGGCCACCACCAGCTCGACGTTGTCGGCGTAGGTGGCGCTGCCGCGGTGGTCCAGCACCACGGTGGCGCGGGCCATCGGGCCCACCTCGACCACGGTATGGCCGAACGCCACGCCCTCGATGCCCTCGCCGCGCACGGTGATCACGGTCGGCGCGGAGGTCTCGGCCTCGGCCGGCACGGTGATCACGGTGGCCTCGGCGAACGAGGCGTAGGCGCGGGCGCTGACCCGGTCGGTCGGCACGTACGAGGCGCCGATCCGGGGGTCGTCGCGCTGTGCTTTTTCCACCTTGACCTCGGGCGCCGCGTCGATCTCGACGGTCACCGAGCCCGCGGGCAGCGGGTCGGCCCCGTGCAGGCCGCGCAGGCGGCGCAGCGGGGTGAACCGCCACTCCTCCTCGCGGCCGGTCGGGACCTCGAAGTCGGCCGGGTCGTAGGAGGCGTGCTCGTGCAGGCGGGTAACGGGCGCGTCGGATTCGACGGCGCTCTGAAGCGCCGTCACTGGGGCCGTCATCAGCCGACCGATCCTTCCATCTGGAGCGCGATCAGCCGGTTGAGCTCGAGCGCGTACTCCATCGGGAGCTCGCGCGCGATCGGCTCGACGAAGCCGCGGACGATGGTGGCCATCGCCTCGTCCTCGGTCATACCCCGGCTCATCAGGTAGAACAGCTGGTCTTCGGAGATCTTGGAGACCGACGCCTCGTGGCCCATCTCCACGTCGTCCTCGCGCACGTCCACGTACGGGTAGGTGTCGCTGCGGCTGATCGTGTCGACCAGCAGCGCGTCGCACTTGACCGTGGACTTGGAGTGCTCGGCGCCCTCCTGCACGTTGACCAGGCCCCGGTAGGAGGTCCGGCCGCCGCCCCGGGCCACCGACTTGGACACGATCGTGGACGAGGTGTTCGGCGCGCAGTGCACCATCTTGGACCCGGCGTCCTGGTGCTGGCCCTCGCCCGCGAACGCGACCGACAGGGTCTCGCCCTTGGCGTGCTCACCCATCAGGTAGACGGCCGGGTACTTCATCGTGACCTTGGAGCCGATGTTG
>DATDIH010000463.1:0-4615 GCA_036521155.1 Streptosporangiaceae bacterium | reverse complement strand
ACCGCCAGAAGTCGATCAGCTCGCAGGCCGCGTCGATCTCGGCCTGGTACACCGACTTGGACTGGCCGAGCATGGTGGCCGCGTTGATCGTGGACCGCCACGGCCCGGCCAGCAGCTCGGCCGCCTTGAGGAACACCGCGGCCCGGTCGTCGAAGGACAGTGCCCGCCAGCCCGGCGCGGCCGCGGCCGCCGCCTCGATCGAGGCGGTCACATCCGCGTCGGTCGCGTTGCCGAGGTGGCCGAGCACGTGCGCGTGGTTGTGCGGCTCGACCACGGCGATGCGGTCACCGCCGCCCATCCGCGGCTGGCCGCCCACCGTCATGGTCAGCTCGACCGGGGTGGCGGCCAGCTCCTTGAGCTTGGCTTCGACGGCGGCGCGCTCAGCACTGCCCGGCGCGTAGGCCCGGACCGGCTCGTTGACGGGCGGCGGAACGTTGCTGACGGCGTCCATGAGGATCTCCCCGAACTGCTCTAACGATGCGGTGGCCCCATCGTAGGCGGGACGCCGGCTAGCTCGCGTTCCCCGCCACGAACGGCAATTCCTGGGTGGCGTACCACATCAGCTCGTGCCCCTCCGCCCCGTCCACCAGGAACTGGGCGTCGTCGTCCCCGGCCTCGGCGGCGCCCAGCGCGGCGACCGCCGCGCTGACGTCGGGCATGGCGAGCAGGTCATCGACGTGCCCGGAGACCACCCGGGCCAGCGGGACCGCCGCGGACAGCACCACCCGGGTCGGCTCCTCGAAACTGCCGCCGAACCCCCCGTCCCGGCCGACCTGGTCCTCGGGGACGTCGGCGGCCAGCACGACGCGCCGCCGCGGCGCGTCCGGGTCGGCCAGCAACAGCCACAGCGAGGCCCGCGCGGCGTGCGTCAGCGCGGCGTACTCGAGTTCCTCCAGGTCCGCCTGGGCGTACCACTCGCGCAGCGCGGGCGTGACGGTGAACGCCAGCATCGGGGCTGGCCCGATCTCAGCGGCCCGCAGCGCGCCGGCCAGGGCCGGCAGCGTGGCCGGCAGATAGACACGCATGCTTCTCCCCGGTTGTATCGGCACAGCTGGACCAGCACTTGTCCCGGTAGTCAGGTCCCGAGGACCGCAACCACCAGGGCCACTGCCTCATCGAGGGACTGATGCTCCCACACCCGGACCACCCGCCAGCCCGCCGCGGCCAGGGCCGCATCCGCGGCCCGGTCGCGTTCGACGTTGCGGCGCAGCTTGGGTGACCAGTACGACTCGTTGACCGCCGGATCGCGGCCGTGCTGCGGGCACACGTGCCAGAAACAGCCGTCCACGAACACCGCGACCCGGCGCCCGGTGAACGCGATGTCCGGCCGGACCCGGGCGCCGCCGTCCAGGTCGAGCCGGAAGTCCTTGCGGAACCGGTAGCCCTGCCGGTGCAGCGCGCTGCGCAGGGCGAGTTCGGGCTTGGTGTCGGTGCGCCGGTTGGCGCGCATGTTCGCCGATCGTCCCGGGGTAGGGGGAATCAGGCCCGTGCGGGTCATGCCGGGCGGGCTCGGATGATCGGCCACCGGGCCAGGCTAGAGCAGCCGGGGCCGGTCGTGCCGGCCCATCCGTGAGCACCGCTGGCCGCGGTACTAGGAAAGGTCGAGCAACTCAGCCAGCCGGCCCGCGGTGGCGGCCGGGTCGGTGTGCAGCAGGCCGGTCATCCCGAGGGCCTCCGCGGCCTGCACGTTGGCCTCGATGTCGTCGATGAACACGCACTGCGCCGGATCCAGTCCGAGCAGCCCGGCCGCGTGCCGGAAGATCCGCTCCTCCGGCTTGCGCATGCCCACCTCGGCCGAGATGACCACCGCGTCGAACAGCTCAGCGAGCACGTCAGCCGGGTAGATACCGACACCCCAGGAGTTGGAGAGCATGGCCGTCTTCAGCCCGGCCGCGCGGACCCGGCGGAGCAGGTCCAGCATGGGCTCGCTGAGCACGGTGGCCGCGAACATCCGGTTCAGCAGCCCCGCGGCGGTCACCGGGTTGCCGTCCCGGCGCACGATCTGGGCCGCGAGCATCTGCTCGAACTCCTCGTCGCTGCACTCCCCGCGTTCTAGCACGTGGATCGGGTTGTCCTCGCCGGTCACGTCGTACGCACCGGTCACCCAGGCCTTCATGACCGCGTGGTAGCTGGTGTACTCGATCTCGTCCGCGGCGATCCAGGCCCGCACGGTCTCCGCGATGGGGTTGGTCATCACCCCACCCCAGTCTGCGATCACCCCGCGCAGCGGCGGCCGGTCCGGCGCCCGGGCAGCGCCGGTGGCCGGGGTGGTTTCCGCGCCCGGCTGAGCGGGACGGGAGGTCAGCTGGGGGTCAAACACGCTTCCGATGGTAGGCGTCCCGGGTGAACGCCACCCGGCCGGCTGGTTACCCGAACCCGGGCCCAGGACGACAAAAGCGGCCCGGCCCGAGCTCGGTACGGCCCGGCCCGAGCTCGGTACGGCCCAGCTCAGCCCGGCCCACTTCAGTAGGACAAACCGGTGCCGTAGGCGAATGCCGGGCCCCCGGTCGTGGCCGGGATGGCTACCGGCAGCCGGCCCGCCGGGGGCAGCCGCCCGGTCAGCACCGCGGCGGCCGCGCTCAGCGAGACACCGCTGTCGGAGTAGCTCGCCACCCCGGCCCGCATCCCGGGGAACAGGCCCAGGTCATAGGGCAGCCCGGTGGCCAGCACCAGCACGGGCTGGCCCGAGGCGAGCAGCCCGCGCACCAGGCGTTGCTGCGCCGCGTCGGTGACCGCGTCCCGGGTGGCCGCCACGATCACGTCGGCCTGGGCCGGGCTCGCGACGATCCGGCCGCCGGTGGCCGCCAACTCTGGCCGCAGGGCCGCGGTGAGCCCGGCGGCTGCCGGTCCCGCGACGTAGACCCGCTTACTTCCAAGCGGCAGATAACGATCCTCATGGCGCATCCCACTCGCGGTTACCCGATCATTAGCCACGACCGTAATTGAGCGATTGGCTAGTTGCCGGGCCAGATTCCGCTGCCGGGACGTGTTCGCGGCGTCCGCCGCGCCGGACGGGGAGGCGGCCGGCTCGCTCAGCAGCCCGCGGGCGAGCTTGAGGCTGACGATCCGGGCCACCGAGGCATCCAGCTGGGCCAGGCTGATCCGGCCGTGCTGCACGGCCCGCAGCAGGGCGTGGTAGGCCACGCCGGGGTCAGCGGGCATCAGCAGCTGATCGCAGCCGGCCAGGATGGCCTGCACCGCGACCTGCGCCGGGGTGCGGCCCTGCAGCACGCCAGCCATCTGCAGCGAATCAGTGACCACCACGCCCTGGTAGCCGAGCCGGTCCCGGAGCAGGCCGGTGACGATGGCGGGTGACAGCGAGGCGGGCTGGCCCGAGTCGTCGAGCGCCGGGACCTTGATGTGCCCGATCATGATCTGGTCCACACCGGCCCGGATCGCGGCCTGAAACGGCGGCGCGTCGATCCGCCACCACTGGCGCAGCGTGTGGTGGATGACCGGCAGGCCGGTGTGGCTGTCCACGTCGGTGTCCCCGTGCCCGGGGAAGTGCTTGGCCACCGTGACCTCGCCGGCCTGGTGGAACCCGTCCACGGCGGCGGTGGTCAGGCTGGACACCAGGGTGGGGTGGGCGCCGAAGGAGCGGATCCCGATCACCGGGTTGGCCGGGGCCACGTTGACGTCGGCGACCGGGGCGTAATCCAGGTTGATGCCCAGCGCCCGCATTGCGGCCCCGGTGGCCTGGTCCTGCGCCTGGATGAGAGCGGGATCGCGGGTGGCCCCGGCCGCCATCTGGCCGGGGAAGACCGTGGTCACCCCGGCCAGCCGGGTCACGATCCCGCCCTCCTGATCCGTGCCGATCAGCAACGGGAGGTGGGGTGGCTGGCTGCGGGCGGCCTGCTGCAGCCCGGCTGAGAGCGCCGCGACCTGGGCCGCGTCGCCGATATTCGATCCGAAGTAGATGACCCCGCCGACGTGATAGTGGCGGACCAGCCCGGCCCCGCCGTCCGCGGCGGTGCGCCCGGGCACCGTCGGCACCAGCAACTGGCCGACCTTGTCCGGCAGCGTCATCCCGTTCACGATGGCGGCGACCTGGGGTGACACCGCGGGGCCCGTGACCGCGGGAGTGGGCTGGGCGGCGCGCGTTGGGGAGAGGCCGGGCGCCGGGGACGCCGGGGTGCCAGCGGCCCGGCCGGGGTCCAGGCCCGTGCTCATGCCCGGGCCTGGACTGCGGCCTGCGGCGCTGCGGCCCGGGCGGCGGAATCTCATCGACGTGCGACCCTACTCGCCCGTCATGGCCTTGTCCTAAATATGGTTTTTGGTCAGCCCGTAGTAGCCGGATCAGCTACCGTTCAGGCTCGGAAAGGCAATTGATCGTGCGACACGGCGGGAGTTCACTGACTCCCGCCGTGTCGCTGGCGTGCAATGTTTATGCGCGATTTCCCCCCGCACCCTGGGTTACCGGGCGTCGGCGGAGCCAGCGGGCTGGGTGGTCCGGGTCTGGCCGGACCGGGCTGGAGTGTCCTGGGCGTGGGGACGGACGGCTGGCCCATCGGTCGCGTGCCGGCGGCCCGGGACCGGGGTGCGCGGCGCCAGGTGCTGGCGCGCGACGGTGAGGCCATCGAACGCGGCCACCCGGGTGGTCGGCACGAATTCGCTG
>DATDIH010000462.1:0-3016 GCA_036521155.1 Streptosporangiaceae bacterium | reverse complement strand
ACGCGAGCAACTCGAGCGCCTGCTCCTCCTCACCGTCAACGGCGTCGCGGCCGGCCTCCAGAACACCGGCTGACCCTTATCCCCATACGTCCCCCATGGGCGTTATCGCGGTCGGCAACGCGACTCCGGTGGACATAGGCCGCAAAATTACTCTCAGTAATTATTTAGCTGCATCGTGTAAACCGGGTTAGGCCCCCTGCGCGTCTCTCTCACGGAAAGTAACTACGTTCCAACGTAGGGTCATAGGGGAGAAGAGACACAGATGTCACGTACTCGTCGGATTATTGCCGCCGCCAGCATTCTCGGAACCGCCGGATTCGGCTCATTCGCCGCCGCCAGCCTGGCCGGCGCCACCACCAGCCAGTGCGCCAGCAACCCCTACTGCTACACGCAGGAGGTGCACGGCACCAACCTGGTCATGTCCACCAACCGGGGCCACAACAACGCTCACGTCATCGTGGAGAGGCAGAGCAGCCACAGCACGGATTCGGACTTCCTGGCCGGCCTGGCGCCGTTCCCGACGCAGAGCAACGCCAAGCTGTTCGAGTACGCCCCCCGAGGCCACCTGTCCGGCCTGTGCGTGACCGAGCCCTGGCACCACGCCTCGCTGGTGCTGCGGGGCTGCGACGGCTCGGCCAACCAGGCCTGGGACGCGACTCAGGTCGGCAACACCTTCGAGTGGCTCAACGAGGCCACCGGGGACGCGATGACCGACCCCGGCCACAACCACCATCCCGGCAACGCCGGCACCCAGCTCACCGGCTCGAACGTCACCGGTCACGGCGACCAGCTCTGGGACGCGGTCAACCACTAGGCACCTCTGACTGCCCTGGGCCCTGGCCGCCGGATCGGCCGGGCCCAGTGGCATGTCACAAGGCTTTGCGGAAGAACACCCGGGAAAACCCCTCGTCCCGGGCACGGTGGGTCTCGGTGTAGCCGCGCCGGGAGTAGTAGCCGATGTTCTCGGTCATGGCCTCGTTGGTGTAGAGCCGGATCTCCGGCAACCCACGTCGACGGGCTTCCTCCTCGGCGAACGCCAGCAACTGGGAGCCCGTACCCCGCCCTTGTTCCGACGGGAGGACCGCCACGTTCTCCAGCAGCAGGTGATCGGGCCGGGGGAGCAGGACCAGCAGGCCGACCACTGTGTCATCGCGGGTGGCGACCCAGGCCAGGCCGTCGGCTACGGCCGCGGCGTAGTCGGCGGTCATCGGGGCCGGTGGACGGCCGATCCGCGGAACGTAGCCCCGGTAGGCCGCCTCGGCCACCGCGCGCAGCGCCGCGACGTCCGAAGCCGACGCCGGTCGCACGGTGAGCACGGTCCCAGCTTAGGCAGGCGCTTTAGCTGATATCGAAGGTCACTTCGCTGGCTCCCTTCCTCTCCGGTTCCGGGTCGTCCGGGCCCGAGTACCAGGAGGCGAGGCGGCGGGCGGCCCCGGCCATGGCCCGGCGCAGTTCCGGCGGCTGGAGGACCTCGGCTTCGGGGCCCAGGGCCAGCAGGTCGAGCACGGCGGTGTCGAGCGGGCCGATCCGGATCCAGGCTTCCACCCAGCCGTCGCGGCCCGGCACCGGGGCGCTCTGGCGGCGCAGCCGCAGGCCCTCCGGGCGGCCGAGCAGGGCGGCCAGGCGGCGGCCACGCGGTGAGATCCGGATCAGGGCCCGGGCCGGGGGACCGCCCGGGCCGTTCGCCGGCTCCGGGGACGTAGCGGCCCGGCGCGGAGTCCGGTCAAGGTCGAACCCGTCCAGCAGAGCGAACCCGCCGTGACGCCCCCGGGTGGCGTAGACCGGGATGCCGGCCGTGCTCAGCGCCTCCAGGTCGCGCAGGACCGTGCGCGGCGAGACCTCCAGCTCGGTGGCCAGCTCGGTCGTGCTCATCCGGCCCCGGGCCTGAAGCAGGCTGACCAGGGTCATGAGCCGGCTGACCCGCATGGCGCGATTCTAAGACAAAACCATGACACAAGATGTCAGGTATTGGCTGCCATACTGGCTGGCATCGGCCACCTGAGGGGGATACCTACGATGACCAGCAACGTTGCCGGCTCTGGAACCGCTTCTGATCCCTGGATCCTGAGCACGCCGCCCGGCAAGTCCGACTTCGAGGCCTGGCGCGACCCGGACGCCGACCCGGCCGCCCTGGTCGTCCAGGTGGGCACCACCCAGCTGCGCTACCGGCTGCGCTGCATCGAGGACCTGCACGCGATGCTGAAGGAAAACGGCGACTGGGTGCCGCTGGGCAACGCCGACGAGCAGAAGCCCGCCGCCGACGGCACCGTCGAGGCCTGGGGCCGGTCCCCGGACAACCCGGCCGGCGGCTGGTACGGGCTGAAGAAGGGACTGCGCGGCCGCTTCGGCAACTACGTGCCGCCGGTGCTGGAGGCGCTGGGCCTGGCCGAGGTCGAGCACAACACAAGGAACAACCGGATGCGCGCGATCTGAGCCACCGGGCCGGGCCGCCAGATCGGGGCCAGCGGCCCGGCTGGCAAGATGGCCAGCATGGCTGAGGCAGCAGACGGACTGGGTGACACGCGCGCGCTGAACGACGCCGACTTCGCGGTCCCGCTCGACGACCGGTACTTCGAGGACTACGCCGAGGGTGCCGTCTACGAGTACGGCTACGCCAGCGTGACCGCGGACGAGATCGTCGAGTTCGCCCGGCGGTTCGACCCGCAGCCCATGCACGTGGACCCGGAGTGGGCGGCCACCGGCCCGTTCGGCGGCCTCATCGCCAGCGGCTGGCACACGGCCGGGATCTTCATGCGGCTGTACGCCGACCACTACCTGTCCCGGGTGGCCAGCCTGGCCTCACCCGGTATCGACGAGGTCCGCTGGCCCAGCCCGCTGCGCCCCGGCGACAAGCTGTGGATCCGGACCACGATCCTGGAGGCCCGGCGGTCCAAGTCCAAGCCGGACCGCGGCCTGATCCGGACCCACGGCGAGATGTTCACCGGCGACCGCCAGGTCCTGGCCCTGACCGCCCTCAACTTCCTCAAGGCCCGCAGCCCGGCCTGACCCCCCAGCC
>DATDIH010000461.1:0-8641 GCA_036521155.1 Streptosporangiaceae bacterium | reverse complement strand
CACGTTGCGGTACCGGGTGAGCCTGACGCTGATGCCGACCGTGTCGGCGGCGGTGGGGTGCTCGCCGACCGCCCGCACCCGCAGCCCCCAGGCCGTCTGGAACAGCCCGACCTGGACCGCTGCCACCAGGATGTAGGTGATGTACAGGAACAGCGTCGAGTCGAAGAACACCGGCCCGATGATCGGGATGTCACCCAGCAGCGGGATCTTGATCGGCAGGTAGGTGCCCGGCGAGTTCAGCGTGTTGGCGTAGGGGACCAGCAGCTTGTCGTACAGGTAGCCGGTCAGCCCGGACACGAACACGTTCAGCACCACGCCCAGGATGACCTGGTCCACCAGGTAGGTGATCGCGAATACGCCCAGCAGCAGGCCGATCAGGCCACCCGCCACCGACCCGGCGATGATCCCGAGCCACAGCACCCCGAACGCGCTGGCGAAGACCGCCCCGGCGAACGCGCCCAGCAGCAGCTGGCCCTCGATCGCGATGTTGATCACGCCGGACCGTTCGCACAGGCAGCCGGCCAGGGCACCGAGGATGAGCGGGATCGAGTCAGCCAGCGTGCCCTGAAACAGGTTGATCACGTTGAACGTGTTGGTCGAGCCGGCGTAGGCCCAGCACAGCAGCGCGATCACGAAGAAGAACAGCACCAGCCCGATGGTGACCCGCCGCACCACCTTGCCCACCTCGAACACCCGCACCACGGCCAGCGCGATCGACGCGGCGCCCATGGCGTACGCGGTCTGCTGGCCCGGCAGCGACAGGTTGGGCACGCTCACCTTGGCGAACGGCTGGGAGAAGGCCAGCGTGGCGTCACCGTGCTTCGCGTACCGGGCGAAGAACAGCAGGTCGACCAGGCCCAGCACCAGGAACGCGGCGGGCGCGACCCAGCGGCGGCCGATGCTGAGCGTGCTCCGTCCGGCGACGGCGAGGGTGGTCATGCGTTCCATCCCTTGGACAGGTACTGGCCAGGGCCGCCGCCCTTGGTCTCCCGCAGCCGGTAGATCGCCCGGACCAGCGGCGGCGCGGCGACGAACATGACGATCAGGGCCTGGATGACCTGGACGATGTCGACCGGGACCCCGGTCGAGCTCTGCATCCCCGGCGCCCCGGCGTGCAGGGCTCCGTACAGCAGTGCGGCCCACACCACGCCGCCGGGCCGGGCCCGGCCCAGCAGGGCCACGGTGATCGCGTCGATCCCGTAGGTGCCGTAGCTCTGGAAGTTCAGGGAGAAGTCGGTGCCCTGGATGACCGTGGAGGCGGCCAGGCCCGCCAGGCCGCCCGCGATCAGCATGACCAGGATCCAGGACCGGGTCACGCTCATACCCGCGCTGCGGGCCGCGTTCGGGTTGGCGCCGACGGTGCGGAACTGGAAGCCCAGCGTGCTGCGATTCATCAGCCACCACACGCCCGCCGCGCAGGCCAGCGCGAGCAGGAACCCGGCGTTGATCCGCAGGTTGGTGCCGGCCAGCAGCGGCAGGTGCGCGTTGCTGGCGACGTTCGAGCTGATCAGGTTGCCGTTGGCGCCCGGCTTCTCCAGCAGGCTGGGCTTGCTCAGCAGGTAGGCCAGCAGGTACGCCATCACGTAGTTGATCATGATGGTGACGATGACCTCGTGGGCCCCGGTCCGGGCCTTGAGGAAGCCCACCACCCAGCCCAGGACCGCACCGCCCACGAAGCTGCCGATCACGCAGACCACCACGTGGATGACGATCGGCATGCTGACCCCGTAGCCGAGCCAGGTGGCCAGGATGGCGCCGCCGATCCACTGGCTTTCGGCGCCGATGTTGAACAGGCCGGTCTGGAACGCGATCGCCACCGAGAGGCCGGCCAGGATCAGCGGGGTGGCGAAGACCGCGGTCTCCGACAGCGGGTTGAACACCGAGCTGATCGTGCCGTCGTGCAGCGCCACCGACAGCGACCTCTGGTGGAACAGCGAGGCCACCGTGTGCGGGTTGAAGATCGAGCCCTCGAAGATGGCCACGTACGCGCCGGACGCGGTGTCCCAGGCCTGGGCGATGGCGTAGCCGGGATGGGAGAAGAAGACGCCCCAGGCGTTCAGCACGGCCTGGTTGGTGAACGCGATCAGCAGCCCGCCCAGCACGATCGCGGTCACGATGGCCAGGATCGTGACCACCAGCGAGTTGCCCTCGAGAATGCCGTCCAGCACGGCCCGGCCGAAGGAGGGCTTGTCCCGGCCCGGCTTGTCGTCCGGGGTGGATTCCGGCGGCGCGGCCGGCGCCGGCGGTGACTCACTCATTTGGCCTCCGCCTCCGGCGGCTCCGCGGGAGCATCAGGCGATTCCGCGGGAGCATCAGGCGATTCTGTGCTGCTGGCTTCGGGCGGCGGCGCCGGCTCGGTGTCCAGTCCGGGCGCCCCGGGCTGGCCGGGGGTGCCGCTGCCGTCGATGCCCGCCATCAGCAGGCCGAGTTCCTCCACCGGCACGTCCGGCGGCCGGAACCCGGTGAACCGGCCCTCGTACATGATCGCGATCCGGTCGGACAGGGCGTAGATCTCGTCCAGTTCCGACGAGACCAGGATGACGGCCGCCCCGCGGTCCCGCTCCTCGATGATCCGCTTGTGCACGAACTCGATCGATCCGACGTCCAGGCCACGGGTCGGCTGGCTGGCCAGCAGCAGCGACACTTCCCGGCCCACCTCGCGGGCCAGGATGACCTTCTGCTGGTTACCGCCGGACAGGGTCCCCACCGGGGTGGCGATGGACTGGGTCCGGATGTCGAACTCCTTGACCCGCTCCTCAGCGGTCGCACGGATCGCGCCCAGCTTGAGCGCGAAGCCGGACGCGTACGGATGCTGGTCGTAGGTGTCCAGCACGATGTTCTCCGACACCGGGAACGAGCTGACCAGCCCGTCCTGCTGCCGGTCCTCGGGGACGTAGCCGATGCCGGCCCGCAGCCGCTCGTGCGGGCTGGACCCGGTGACGTCGCGGTCGTTCAGGTGCACGCTTCCGGAGGCGGCCGGCAGCAGGCCCATCAGGGCCTCACACAGCTCGGTCTGCCCGTTGCCCTGGACGCCGGCGATGCCCAGGATCTCCCCGGCCCGGACCCGGAACGTGATCCCGTTGACCGCCGGGGCCGGGACCTCGCCCGGCGCCACGATCTGGGCCGAGGGCACCACCAGGTCCTTGACGTCGAGCACGATCCGGCCCGGCTCGGCCTCGGTCTTGCTCACCCGGAGCTGGACGTTGCGGCCCACCATCAGCGCGGCCAGTTCGTCCTCGCTGGTGCTCGGCGGCCGCTGCCCGACCACCTTCCCGCGGCGCAGGATCGTCACCGTGTCCGCGATGGCCTGGACTTCCTTGAGCTTGTGCGAGATGAACACGATGGCCTTGCCGCTGGCCCGCAGCTCACGCATGATGCGGAACAGGTCTTCGGTCTCGCTCGGGGTCAGCACCGCGGTCGGCTCGTCCAGGATCAGCACCTGGGCGTCCCGGATCAGCGCCTTGAGGATCTCGACCCGCTGCTGCACACCGACCGGCAGGTCTTCGGTCAGCGCGTCCGGCTCGACCCGCAGCCCGTACTGCTGGGACAGCTCGCGGACCTTGGCCCGCATCCGGCGGCGGTCCAGCCAGCCGAGCGCCTTGGTCTCCTCGTGGCCCAGGGCCACGTTCTCGGCCACGGTGAACACCGGCACCAGCATGAAATGCTGGTGCACCATGCCGATCCCGGAGTTGATCGCGTCCTTCGGCGAACTGATCGTGCGGGCCCGGCCGTCGATCAGGATCTGTCCCTCGTCGGGCTGCAGCAGCCCGTAGAGGATGTTCATCAGCGTGGTCTTGCCGGCCCCGTTCTCGCCGAGCAGGGCATGGATGGTGCCGGGCTCGGTGGAAAGGTCGATGTGGTCGTTGGCCACGAGGCTGCCGAAGCGCTTCGTGATGCCCTGCAGTTCCAGGTTCACCCGCCCGCCTCATCCCCTCCGGGCACCGTGGGTGCGGCACCGTCGGTGCTGAGTTCCGGCCCGGGACGCGAGTTTGCGTCCCGGGCCGGAAACTCTTTTATCAGGCCTGCCGATCAGGCGGTTACGCCGGGCTCTTGGTGGCCACCTTGATCGAGCCGCTGATGATGCCCTGCTTGATCGTGCCCAGCTCGGACTGGAGCTTGGACGGGACCTTGCTGGCGAAGTCGTGGAACGGCGCCAGCGCCACCCCGCCGTTCTGCAGCGTGCCGATGTAGTTGCCACCCTTGAAGCTGCCGTTGGACGCGGTGGTCACCGCGTTCTTGACCGCGGTCTGGATGCCCTTGGTCACGCTGGTGATGAAGTACTTGCAGTACTGGGCGGCACTGATGCAGCCGTCGGTGTCGACCCACTCCATGTTCACCTTCTGGCTGCCGGCCGCGGCGTCCGCGTTCTGGACCGCCTTGGCCGAGCCCAGGCCGACGTTGCCCGCCACCGGGAAGATGACGTCCGCGCCCTCGTTGATGAAGGTCTGGGTCACGTTCTGCCCGTTGGTCTGGTTGGTGAAGTCACCGGTGAAGCTGCCGTTCTGGGTCTTCTCGCTCCAGCCCAGCACCGATACGTGGGTGCCGTGCTTCTGGTTGTAGTACTGGACGCCGTCGTAGAAGCCGTCCATGTAGATGGTCACGGTCGGCAGCTTCTCGCCGCCGAAGGTGGCCACCTTGCCGGTCTTGGACATGCCCGCGGCCAGGTAGCCGCCGAGGAACGCGTCCTGGGCCGTGTTGAACAGCAGCGCGTCCACGTTCTTCAGCGCCGGGGTGTAGGCGTTGTCCACGATCGCGAACTTGCCGCTGGCGTTCTTCTGCGAGGCCGTCTGCGTGGCTTGGGCCATCAGGAAGCCGACCGTGACGATGATCCCGCACTTGTCGCCGATGAACGTGTTGATGTTCGGCGTGTAGTCGCTCTGCGTCGTGGACTGCAGGTACTTGACCGCGATCTTGCCTGAACTGGCCGACGCCGCCTCCTGCATGCCCTGCCACGACGAGGCGTTGAACGACCGGTCGTCGATGCCGCCGGTGTCCGTGACCATGCAACCCAGGAACTTGCCCGCCGTCGAAGCCGACGACGAACTGCTCCCGCTGGCCTTGGCCGACGCCGACGATGAACCGCCTGAGTTCGACGTGCTGCTCCCGCACGCGGCGGCGAGCAGGCCCGCTACGGTCAGCACTGCGCTGGCCGCAAGGGTCTTCTTCACTGGTTACCTCCTGTTTCGCGGGGCACCATTGCCGCCTGCTTTCGTGGGCAGTCGCCGCCCCCCGGACTTCACGCTGACACGGGCCGGATACGGGCCCGTCATTTCCCGCGCATCCCCGCGCTGGCCTTTCCAGCGCCGCGCGCCGTGATGATTTCGCTCATCTGGATCATCGCAGGTTAGCCCCGAAGCGCCCGGGCGGGAAGAAGCGGGCTGCCTGGCATTACACACGTTGCCAAATCGCAATCGCGCGGTGGCTCAGCCCGCTGGGCGACGCCGGACATTAGTGTGTCACCTGCGCTGTTATCGTTCGTTTGACAAAGGTGAATCCTGGGTGCGGGGCTGCGAGCGGAGGTGAATGGCGGGTGGAAATCGACTGGCCGGCCTTGCGCGCGCTGGCCGCGCAGACCGCGGGGCAGGCGTACGCGCCGTATTCGAAATTGCAGGTTGGAGCGGCCGCTCAGGTCGACGACGGCCGGGTCATCGTGGGCTGCAACGTGGAGAACGCCTCGTTCGGGCTGACCCTGTGCGCCGAGTGCGGCCTGGCCTCGGCGTTGCACGCGTCGGGCGGCGGGTCCCTCACCGGGGTGGCCGTCCGGAGCCCGGACGGCAACGTCCTGCTGCCGTGCGGCCGGTGCCGCCAGGTGCTGCTGGAGGCCGGCGGCGCCGGCCTGCTGGTGGACACCGAGGACGGGCCGGTACCGCTGGACCGCCTGCTGCCGTCCGCGTTCACCGGTGCCGACCTGCCCGGGGGAGCGTGACGGTGCCCGCCGTAGTCGACCTCATCCACGTCAAGCGCGACGGCGGCGCCCTGTCCGCCGACGAGGTGCGCTGGCTCATCAGCGCCTACACCCGGGGCGAGATCGCCGACGAGCAGATGTCGGCGCTGCTGATGGCCATCTTCTTCCGCGGTCTGGCCCCGGGCGAGTTGCGCGAGTGGACCGCGGCCATGATCGCGTCCGGGGAGCGCCTGGACCTGTCCGGTGTGGGCCGCCCCACCGTGGACAAGCACTCCACCGGCGGTGTGGGGGACAAGGTCTCCCTGATCCTGGCCCCGCTGGTCGCATCCTGCGGGGCCGCCGTGCCGCAGCTGTCCGGCCGCGGCCTCGGCCACACCGGGGGGACGCTGGACAAGCTGGAGTCCATCCCCGGCTGGCGGGCCGTGCTGTCTCCGGCCGAGATGACCGAAATGCTGAGCACGGTCGGCGCCGTGATCTGCGCGGCCGGGTCGGGCCTGGCTCCCGCCGACCGCAAGCTCTACGCCCTGCGCGACGTCACCGGCACGGTCGAATCCATCCCGCTCATCGCCAGCTCGATCATGTCCAAGAAGATCGCCGAGGGCACGTCCGCCCTGGTGCTGGACGTCAAGGTCGGCAGCGGGGCGTTCATGACCGACCTGGATTCCGCGCGCAAGCTGGCCCGGACCATGGTGACGATCGGGTCCGAGCAGGGGGTGCGGACCAGCGCCCTGCTCACCGCGATGGACGTGCCGCTGGGCCGCGCGGTCGGCAACGCGGTCGAGGTTGAGGAATCGCTGGCCGTGCTGCGCGGCCAGGGCCCGCCGGACCTGGTCGAGGTGACGCTGGCCCTGGCCCGCGAGATGCTCGCGCTGGCCGGGATCGACGCCGACCCGGCCGCAGCCCTGGCCGACGGCCGGGCCCTGAAGGCCTACCGCGAGATGATCACCGGTCAGGGCGGCGATCCCGACGCGGAGCTGGCCCAGGCCGCGGTCACCGAGTTGGTCACGGCGCCGGCCTCGGGCTGGCTGCGCCGCCTGGATGCCCGCGCGGTCGGCGTGGCCGCCTGGCGCCTGGGTGCGGGCCGGGCCCGCAAGGAAGACCCGGTCAGTGCGGCGGCCGGCATCATCTGCCGGGCCAAGCCGGGGGACCAGGTCGAGGCCGGCCAGGCCATCCTGGAGCTGCGCGCCGACCGTGATTCGGTCCTGCCCGGCGCCCGCGCGGCCCTGGCCGACGCCATCGAGGTCGGCCCGGAGGCTCCGGTCGCCAGCCCGCTGATTATTGACCGGATCAGCTGACCGAAATGATCCCTTTTCGGCAGTTCCTCCCGAAGTGTTGATGTTTCCGGCAAAAACGATCACGCTGGCGAAGACATGAGACGTGCCCCGGCGAAGGAGAAGAGCATGCGCGGCGTTTCCTGGGGATGAGCCACCGATGAACGGCGGGTACTAGCCCTCCAGTTCAGGCAGGGTGAGGTTGGCCCCGCTGATCACTACGGCCACGTGTTCGCCCGGCGCGGGCCGGTAGGCCCCGGTCATCAGCGTGGCCACGCCCACCGAAGCCGCGGGCTCGGCCGCGATCCGGAACTCACGCCACAGCCGGGTCTGGGCGGCCCGGATCGCGTCGTCGCTGACCAGCACCACCTCTTCGACGTAAGCCTGGGTAATCGGGAACACCAGCTCGCCGATCCGCCGCGGGGCCAGCGCATCGGCGGCGATGCCCTCGGCCGGGGCGTCCACCGGCCGCCCGGCCGCCCGGGCCTGGAACAGGGTCGGCGCGCCCTCCGGCTCGACCCCGACCACCCGGACGTCCTTGGCCAGGTAGGCCGCGATGCCGCCGATCAGCCCGCCGCCGCCCACCGGCACCAGCACCGTGTCCAGCCCGTCCACCTGCTGGGCCAGCTCCAGCCCGACGGTGCCCTGCCCGAGCAGGGTCTCCCGCTGGTCGAACGCGTGCACGCTCAGCGCCCCGGACCGTGCGATGTGCTCCTGCGCCGCGGCCAGCGCGTCCGCGTACCGGTCGCCGGTGATGACCAGGTCCGCGCCCAGCCCGCGGATTCGCGCGATCTTGGCCGGCGACGAGATCGACGGGACGAAGATCTTCGCCGGCACGCCCAGCCGGTGGGCAGCAAAGGCCACCGCCACCCCGTGGTTGCCGCCCGACGCCGCCACCACCCCGGCCGCCGGCACGTCCCGCAGCAGCAGGTTGGTGAACGCGCCCCGGGCCTTGAACGAGCCCGCGCACTGCAGGTACTCCAGCTTCAGCGTCAGCCCGGCCGGGGCCGGCTCAAGGCCCAGGTCCCCGGGATCAACGGCCAGCACCGGCGTCCGCCGCACGTAGGGCCGGATGGTCTCGTAGGTCCGCCTGATCTCGTCGGGCCCGACCGTCACGCCGTCACCAGCCACTGCTGAGCATCTCCTTCGCCTCGGCGATCCGGTCCTCGTCGCGCCGGTAGAACACCCACTGCTTGATCTTCCGCCCCTGGATCAGCCCAGCCCGGCTCAGCAGCTTCAGGTGCTCACCGCAGGTGGGCTGGCTGACCCCGAGCTTGTCCGCGATGAACAGCGCGCACACCCCATCCCGGACCAGGTCGCCGTCCCGCTGGGGCGGGAAGTGCGCCTCCGGGTCCCGCAACCACTCCAGCACCAGCAGCCGCTTCTCGCTGCTGAGCGCCTTGAGCAGGTCAACGTCGAGCACTCATAAATTATGGCAGATAGCTAACTCCCTAAGCAATATTCC
>DATDIH010000460.1:0-9651 GCA_036521155.1 Streptosporangiaceae bacterium | reverse complement strand
TGACCGCGCCGCTGGCCGGTGCCCCGTGGCCTCCGGCCGCGCCGCCGGTCTCGCGAGCGATCGAGGCCGCGCCTGGTCCGGTCCCGCCCCGTCCCGGCCCCGGCGGTCCTGGTGGCCCGCGCGCCGCCGGTGGGCCGGGTGCGGACGGCCGCCCGCCCCGCTACGAGCCGGGCTACATCGGCCCGCCACGCTACGAAGGCGCCCCGGCCCCCCAGCCAGGCCGTGGCACCGGACCCCAGCCGGTCTACGACACCGGGGCCCAGCCCGGCTACCGCGCCGACTCCTACGACCGCCGGGGCACCGGCCCGCAGCCGGCCATCACGTCCGGCCCGCGGCGCCCGGGCTCGTCCGGCCCGCAGCCCGTTCCCGGTCGCGGTCCCGGCACCGGCCCGATTCCCCGTGTCGGCACGGGCCCGATCCCGCGGGTGGGCACCGGTCCGCTGCCCCGGGTGGGCGGCGGCCCGGGTCCGAACCAGGGGCCGAGCACCGGCCCCTTCCCGCGGCCGGGCACGGGTCCGCTACCGCGCGTGGGCCCGGGCCCGCAGCCAGGCGGCCCGGGTACCGGCCCGATTCCGCGGGTTGGTAACGGCCCGCAGCCGGTCCACCCGAACCAGGCCGGCGGCTTCGGGCCCCGGCCGCCGGCGCCCCCGGCCGGCCCGCCCCCCGGCTACATGGCCGGCGCGGACCCCTACCGCCAGGACCCCTACCGCCAGGACCCGTACCGCCGGGAGCCCTACCGCCAGGACCCGTACCGCCGGGAGCCCTACCGCCCGGACGCCTACGGCCAGGAGCCCTATCGCCCGGAACCGCGCCGCCAGCCCGACCCGGGTTACGGCGCCGGCCCCGGCTACCCCACGGAGCGCGGCTACGACCCGGGCCCCGGATACGCCGAGGGCCCCGGATACGGGCCTTCCAGCGCCTACGCGGGTGAAGACGGCTACCGCGACGACCGGAGCTACGGTCCCGGCGAGGCGCCCTACGCGTCGGCCGGCTACGAGTCCGCGCCGCCGTACGACACCGGGCATCCCTATGCCCCCACCCCATATGAGGCCTATCCGCCGGATCAGGGTTACGGGGCACCGCCGCCCCCGCCCGGGTCCGGGTACCCCGGCCCGCCGCAAGGCCCGCCCCGGCCGGTCCGCCGTCGGCGCCCCGGTAACCCATCTGTCCACGACAGCACGGAACCGCTCCCGCGGGTTCCCTCCTACGGCGGTGATGAACGACGATGAGCTCCCATTCGGGGATGAACCCGGGCGCGGCCCCCACCGCCCCGGCCATCATGCGGATCGGGGCGGCCCGGCTGACCGCCGGGCTCGACCGATACCCGCGGCTCGACCTGGAGGCCCACCGGGATCTGTTCGGCCGTCTGCCGAGACTGTCCGACGGCGACATCATCGCCATGGCCCAGCAGGTCGACCTGCGCGGCCACGGCGGGGCGGCGTTCCCGTTCGCCCGCAAGCTGAAGGCGGTCGTGGACGCGGCGGCCAAGAAGGACCAGCCCACGATCGTGGTGGTCAACGCCACCGAAGGTGAGCCGGGCAGCTTCAAGGACAAGATGCTGCTCATGCGGTCGCCGTACCTCATCCTCAGCGGGGCCGCGCTGGCCGCCGAGGCCATCGGGGCCGAAGAGATCGTCATCGGGGTGGCCAGCAACGAACTGGCCAACCGCTCGCTGGAAGCCGCGGTAGCGGCCGAACCGGGCCTGCGCGATCTGGTCCGCATCGTCGAGGTGCCCGAGCGCTTCATTTCCGGGGAGAGCGGCGCGCTGGTCCGGGCCATCAACGGCAAGACGCCGATCCCGCCCGGCCGCAAGACCCTGGCCGCCGAGAGCGGCGTGTACGGGCTGCCCACGCTGCTGTCCAACGCCGAGACCTACGCCCAGCTGGCCGTGCTGGCCCTGCTCGGGCCGGAGCGCTACGCGTCGGTGGGCATGCCCGAGGAGCCCGGCACGGTCCTGCTGAGCGTGAGCGGCTCAGCCGCGCGCCCGGCCGTGGTCGAGGTCCCGACCGGGGTGCCGCTGGGCTCGGTGCTGGACATCTGTCAGGCCCCGGCCGGCGACGGGGTGCTGGTCGGCGGCTACCACGGCATGTGGCTGCCGGCCGAGAACGCCTACGTGGTGCCGGTCTCCCGGTCCGGGATGGAGGCGGTGGGCGGGACGCTCGGCGCGGGCATCGTGCTGCCGCTGGGTGACGGGACCTGCCCGCTGGGCGAGGTGTCGCGGATCGCCAGCTACCTGGCCGGTGAGTCGGCCGGGCAGTGCGGGCCGTGCAAGCTCGGCCTGCCGCGGATCGCCCGGGCCCTGGCCGCCATCATCGACGGCTCGGGCGGCATCGAGGCCCTGGACGTGGCCCGCCGGTCGTCGGCCGCGGTGTCCGGGCGCGGGGCCTGCGCGCACCCGGACGGTACCACCCGGTTCGTGCTGTCGGCCCTGGACGTGTTCACTGAGGACCTGGCCGCGCACGTGTTCCACTCTTCCTGCGGCCGCCCGGTTCGTGGCGTGCTGCCGCTGCCCACCGGCCCCGAGGTCCAGGCCCAGCAGCGGCTGGTCGTGGACTGGACGCGCTGCGAGGGCCACGGCCTGTGCGCCCACCTGGTGCCGGAGATCGTCCACCTGGACAGCACCGGCTACCCGGTGATGCTGGACATCCCGGTGCCGGACTGGCTGGAGAAGGACGCCCAGCAGGCGGTGGACATGTGCCCGGCGCTGGCCCTGCGACTGGCCGGCAAGCCGCCCAAGGGCAACCGGGGGTCGGCCCCGGTGCCGCTGCCCATGCCGACCGGCCGCACCGCGCTCATCGGCGGCGCGCCGTCCGATCCGGATGGCCGCGGCGGCCGCAGCGGCGGCCCCCGCCAGATCACCGCAGGCTGATCCGGCCGCCGCTCAGGGGCTGGGCACGGCCTCGACGGTGTCGCCGACGGGACGGAGCGGGCTGCTGGAAGGATCGTCCAGCACCTGCCCGAACGAGGCGAACTGGGTGGAACCCCCGCCGTCCAGGTTCATCGCGTCGACCGCTCCCAGCGAGCGCATGAGCGTGGCCTCCTCGGTGAGGGTCATGCCCTCACTCACCCCAGGAATCCCATCGACGGTCGCGAGCAGGATCCGGCCCTGGCGGTCCACCCCGATCATGGTCCGGGCGTGGCGATAGGCGCTGAAGGTGTAGTCGTTCAGATCCCGCGGATCGAGCACGCCCTCGGCGACCGCGTCAATGGCGGACCGGCCGTTCCGCAGCAGGAGCGGGCCGGCGCTGGTCACGGTCGTGCCCGGGTTCAGCCGCAGCGGCTGGCCCGGCCCGGTCCGGAGTTGCTCGCTGACCGACAGCCGGGAGCCGGCCTTCGCGTGGGAGGCGAGCCAGGCCTCGTCGGCGCCGATGGCCTGCACGGCCCAGTCCCCGGCCGGAAGAGTGCCGCCCGGGGTCCCGGCCGACACGACGCGGCCCTGCGGATCAACGACAACCTGGAGAGCAGGGCCTGAGCTCGGCGCGGGTGGCAGCGGCGCCCCGAACTGCGGGGTGAAGACGACGACGTCGTTCGATCCCGAGCAGACCGTGTTCTGCCGGGGCTCATCGGTGGGAGCGAAGCCAGCCACCCCGCAGTCCTCGGCGACGCCGGGCAGCCGGTTGACCCCCAGCACCCGGGTCGATGAGCCGTCCGGGGCGCGCAGCGCCGCCGACGACGACACGTTCAGGACGCGCAGCCGATTCTGGCCGTCGAAGACCGCCGCGGCCCGGTCGCCGTCGGCGAGCGACTCCACGACACCGTTCTGCGCCGACAGCCCGGTGTCCACCCCGCCGACGAAATTGACCGCCGGAGCGTCGATCGTGAAGAAGCCGCCGTTCGTGGCGGCGACCGAACCGAGCGCGGCCGATGCCGCCTGCGCGGTCGTCCGGCTCGCGATGGCCGGCCCGTGTGAGGCGAACACCCGGCCGTCGAACTTCCGGGGGTCGATGACGGCCACGTGCACCAGTTCGGCGTCGGGCGCCGGGGCCGGGTCGAAGCCCGTCCATTCGACCTCGGGGGCGAACCCGTCCGCCGTCAGTTCGGAAGCGACCGGCCCGGCATCGGCCTGGGTGGCGAACTGCCCGACGCGGACCCGCACTCCCATCACCCCGTGCGGGTCGTCGGTGTAGGCGGGCCAGGGCAGCTCGGCCGCTGACGGCGCAAATCCGTCGGTGACCAGTGCCGCCTCGGTGCCGCGGGCCCACGCGGGGCTGCCCGCCTCGGCCGCCTCGCTGCTGCCGTCGAACGGGCTCTCAGCCGGAGCCTGGATCGTGATCGTCCAGTACGGGTGGGCGGCTGGATCGGTGTACTTGCCGCTGAGCAGGGTCACTCCCCGCACCGGCGACGAGGAGGTCCAGGCGATGTGCGCCACGAACGCCGTCGAATCCGCGGACGGCGGCGCGATGCCGGAAGCGCCCGGCGCAGCACTCTGCGCCGGGGCGGCCGCGCCCGTCCCCATCGTCACGGCCACGGCCGCGGCCGCCACCACCCCGGCCCGGCGCAACGGTTCTCGCATCACTGACCTCCTGGCTTCACCCCAGCTTCACGCAATAGCGCGCCCAAAGCTACAGAAACCGGACAACCATCGCGCGAACCGGTCCTGGCCCGGCCATGACCAGCGGACAAACGAAAGGGACCCCGCCCGCACTGCGGGCGGGGTCCCTGGTTTCGGAGCTAGGGGAGCTTCCAGGCCTGGTTGGCCGTGGCGGCGCAGGACCAGATCTGGGCCTGGGTGCCGGAGCCGCCGTAGCCGGTGTCGTCCAGGCACTTGCCGGACGCGGGGTTGAGCAGGGAGCCGTTGGACTGCGGCTGCCAGACCTGGGCCCCGGTGCCGTTGCAGTCGTACAGGTCCACGGTGGTGCCGTTGGCGGTGCCGGCCGCGTTCACGTCCAGGCACTTGCCCAGGGTCTGCAGGGTGCCGTTGCTCCCCACGGTCCACTGCTGAGCGCTGGTGCCGTTGCAGGTGTAGACCTGGACCGGATTGAAGTTGGCGGTCGAGGCGCTCTTGTCGTCCAGGCACAGGCCGCCGTAGCCGGTGATGGCGCCGGTGGTCGAGGCCGGCCCGCTGCCGCCGGAGCCGCCCCCGGAGCCGGCGCTGCCGCCGGTGATCGCGTTGAAGATCTTGGAGTAGGCGTAGCCGGCCGGCTTGTCGTAGCCGTCGACCTCCCAGAACGACAGCTCACCGACGCCGTTGGAGGCGGCGAAGCTCTCCAGCGTCGAGGCGTTGGCCGTGGAGAACACCTCGTTGTCGTCGTTCTGGCCCGCGATCGGGGTCAGCCCCATCATCGCGTAGGCCTGCGCCGTGGAGACGCCGTACAGGCTGGCCAGCTGGCCCGCGGTGCCCTGAGCGGCGGAGAGCGCGTCGTTCAGCGCGTTCTGCCCGTTGCCGAAGTCCATGGTCATGATGTTGACCAGGTTGACCTTGACCCCCTGGGCCTTGGCGTCCTTCAGCACGTTGAGCTGGCCCGACGGCAGACCGCCCGGCCCCACCCCCAGCGTGAAGTCGACCTGGACCGAGGGATCCTGGGCCTGGAGGGCGGCCAGAGCCTGGTCGCGCCGGGTGGTCGCCGCCGTGTCGGACAGCACCCCGGACTCGATGTCGAAGTCGAGCCGGTTGACCCCGTAGGTGTTCACCACGTTGGCGTAGGCGGCCGTCAGCGACGAGACGTTCGTGCAGGTCTGGGCGATCTCACCGCCGGATTCGCCACCGAACGAGATGATGACGTTGCCGCCCGCGCTCTTCAGCGAATTGATCTGCGAGGTGAACGACCCGACTGATTCGCCGCCGTCCTCCCACTGCGGCGTGCAGCCGGACTGCGGGATCAGGAAGGCCAGCGTGTAGTACTTCAGGCCGGTGGCGCTCATGTCGGCGGCCATGTCACCGGCGTCACCGCTGGCGATCTGCAGGTACGGCGCGGCGTAGTGGGCCGGGTAGCTGCTGGCCGCGGTGGCCTGGCTGGCGGCCAGCCTGGTGCCGACGTCACCGGAGTGCCCGGCGTGGGTGGCGAACAGCACGCCGCCCGTGGCCAGCGCGGCCGCCGTGACCACCGCCGCGCCGATCCGGGGGGCAGTGAGGAACGAACGCATAGAGGACTACCGCTTTCTGGAAAGTCGTCTGGTCCCGCCCGCTCCACCGGGGCTCGCCGTCCCGTCCGGGTGGTCCCGATTCCCGGGCCGCGACAGCAAGTGTTAAGAAACCTTACTGAAACGAATGCCGCATGTACGGCAATCGTGGCAGTCGGGGCGCCTGTGTTTCCGGCGCGCTCAGGCGCCGGGTAGCTCGACGTCGACCCGCAGGTCAGGGCCGTCCCCGGGCTCGATGAGGAGGGTGCCGACGTTGCCGGCCGCGGCGATGTCGCCCCGGGCCGCCCGCAGCCGCTCGGCCTCGGCGGCCGGGGCGGACACCCGCACCGTGCCGGCCGGGGCCCGCATGGACAGCCGGGCTCCGGACTTGGCCTTGCGGATGGCGCTGATCACCGCGGCCGCGGCCGTGATGACGGCCGTGTCCGCGTCCGTCCCGGCCCCGGGACCCGAAGCCGCCGGACCTGAAGCCGCCGGCCACGGGCTGGTGTGCACCGAGCCGTCGTGCCACCAGGACCAGGCTTCCTCGGCGCAGAACGGCAGGAACGGCGCGAACAGCCGGAGCAGCACGGACAGGGCCGAACGCAGCGCCAGCCGGGCCGACTGGGCCGCGGCGTCCCCGGCCGCCACCGCTCCGTCGTCGTCCCCGTAGGCCCGCTGCTTGACCAGCTCCAGGTAGTCGTCGCAGAACGACCAGAAGAACCGCTCGGTGACCTCCAGCGCGGTGGTGTACTCGAAGTCGCGCAGGGCCGTGGTGGCCTTGGCCACCACGTCGTCCAGGGCGGCCAGCATGGCCCGGTCCAGGGTCTCGGTGACCTCGGCGCCCGGGGCCGGCTCGGGGAATCCGAGCACGAACCGGCTGGCGTTGACGATCTTGGTGGCCAGCCGGCGGCCCACCTTCATCTGGCCCTCATCGAAGGCGGTGTCGGCGCCGGGGCGGCCGCTGGCGGCCCAGTAGCGCACCGCGTCCGAGCCGAACTGCTCCAGCAGGCCGAGCGGCGTCACCACGTTGCCCTTGGACTTGCTCATCTTCTTGCGGTCCGGGTCGAGGATCCAGCCGGACAGGGCCACGTGCCGCCACGGCAGCGTGCCCGAGCCCAGCTCGGCCCGCAGCACGGTGGAGAACAGCCAGGTGCGGATGATGTCGTGGGCCTGCGGACGCAGGTCCATCGGGTAGGTCAGGGCGTAGCGTTCCTCGTCTTCGGCCCAGCCGCACACGATCTGCGGGGTCAGCGAGGAGGTGGCCCAGGTGTCCATGACGTCGGGGTCGGCGGCGAAGCCGCCCGGGTGGCCGCGCTGATCCTCGGTGTACCCGGGCGGCGTGGCCGAGGTCGGGTCGACCGGCAGCGTGTCCGCGGCGGCCAGGATCGGCGCCGAGTGGTCCGGCTCCCCGGCCTGGTCCAGCGGGTACCAGACCGGGAACGGGACGCCGAAGAACCGCTGCCGGCTGATCAGCCAGTCGCCGTTCAGGCCGCGCACCCAGTCGTCGTAGCGGGCCTTCATGTAGGCCGGGTGCCACTGCAGCTCGGCGCCCCGGCTCAGCAGCGCGTCCCGGTGCTCGACCGACCGGATGAACCACTGCCGGCTGGACACGATCTCGAGCGGCTTGTCGCCCTTCTCGTAGAACTTGACCGGCCGGCGCACCGGCCGCGGGTCGCCTTCCAGGTCGCCGGCCTCGCGCAGCAGGTCCACCACCCGTTCCCGGGCGGTGAACACCGTGGCCCCGGCCAGCTGCTGGTAGGCGGCGCGCCCGGCCGGGTCGTCCAGCCCGGCGGGCGGAGTGTCCAGGATGCGCCCGTCCCGCCCGATGATCGTCCGGGCCGGCAGCTTCAGCTCCCGCCACCACTGGACGTCGGCCAGGTCGCCGAACGTGCAGCACATGGCGATGCCCGCGCCGCGGTCACGTTCGGCGGCCGGGTGGGCCAGGATCGGCACCCGGACCCCGAACACCGGTGAGATCGCCTCCTGGCCGAACAGCGGCTGATACCGCTCGTCGTCAGGATGGGCGATCAGGGCCACGCAGGCGGGCAGCAGTTCCGGCCGGGTGGTCTCGATGTCGACCCCGCCGCCGGCGGCCCCAGCCCCGGCAGGCCCAGCCCCGGCAGGCCCAGCCCCGGCAGGCAGGTGGAACCGGATCCGGTGCCAGGCCCCGGGGTGCTCCCGGTCCTCCAGTTCGGCCTGGGCCACCGCGGTCCGGAACCCGACGTCCCACAGCGTGGGCGCCTCGGCCTGATAGGCCTGACCCTGGGCCAGCAACTGCAGGAAGGCCAGCTGGGACAGGCGCTGGGCGCGGGTCCCGATCGTGGTGTAGGTCATCGACCAGTCCACCGACAGGCCGAGATGCCGCCACAGCTGCTCGAAGGCCCGCTCATCCTCGGCGGTCAGCGCCTCGCACAGCTCGACGAAGTTCCGGCGCGAGACGTCCACCGGGCGCTGGCCCTTGGCCGCGGGCGTCGCGGGCACGGTGAAGTCCGCGTCGTACGGCAGCGACGGGTCGCAGCGCACCCCGTAGTAGTTCTGCACCCGGCGCTCGGTCGGCAGGCCGTTGTCGTCCCAGCCCATCGGATAGAACACGTGCTTGCCGGTCATCCGCTGGAACCGGGCCACGACGTCGGTGTGGGTGTAGGAGAACACGTGCCCCACGTGCAGCGACCCGCTCACCGTGGGCGGTGGGGTGTCGATCGAGAACACTTCGGCCCGGTCGGACGACTTCGGGAACCGGTACAGCCCTGCCTCGTCCCATACCTGCGCCCACTTGACGTCGATGCCGTCCAGTGACGGCCGGTCGGGCACGGTGGGCGTGGTCTCGGGCAACGTTCTCGACTCCTCAGGGGGACCGGGCGAACTTCAACGGTAGCGCCCTGGGTCCCGGTTCCGGGTCAGGCCAGGGCGGCTGGGCCGCCAGCAACGCGACGTTAGATATTGAATAAACGCGGGATGATGGCGGTCAGCATAAAACTGACGGCGGCCGGGGGTAAAAGCGTTTGTCCCGCCAGGCGACGGCAGCCGTCACCGTGGGCGGCCCCGTGTGGCCCGGCGCGACCAGTGCGGCGATCACACCCCCGATCCGGTAGCCGGCGCTTATTTTCCGGATTGAATTTCGCAACCCTGAGTGGCCGGCCCGGCCGGCGGGCAGAACCAGGGGAGCCCCGCCGGCCGCGTGTGACGAATCACCGATTGCGCGGGCGGCCAGCAAGTGGTCGACTGGTAAGGGCTAGCTAGCCGCCGCCTCGGAAACGGGGAACCGCAGATGCCGATGTCAGAGTATGAGGAACGCCGCTGGCGTGAGCTGGAAGCCCAGCTCGCCCAGGAGCGGCGGCTGGTCGCCCTCGCGCGCCGGGTGGGATCGGTTCGCCCCGAGCCCCGCGACTCGGCCGCGCCCCGGCCCCGGACGCGAGCCAGAATCCCGTCCCGCACCTACTTCCTGTGGGCTCTCGGTGGCTCCCTCGGGCTGATCCTCGTGCTCCTCGGCGGCGTGACCCACAACGCGCTGATCAACACGGCCGGGATCATCGTCCTGACCGGATCGCTGGTGCTGGTGGGAGTGGCCCTGATCGCGGTCGGGCTGACCCG
>DATDIH010000459.1:0-15311 GCA_036521155.1 Streptosporangiaceae bacterium | reverse complement strand
GCCCTGACCGGCCTGGCCCGCCGGGCCCGGCTCGCCGACCACGGCTCCCCGCCCGGGGCCAGCCTCGCTCCCGCCGCCGGGGCGCCCGACGGGACCGGGGCCGCCCTGTCCGCCCTGACCACCCGGGAACGTGAGGTCCTTCGGCTGATCGCCGCCGGCCGCAGCAACCGTGAGATCGGGGCCGAGCTGTTCATCTCGGCCAAGACGGCCAGCGTGCACGTGTCCAACATCCTGGGCAAGCTCGGCGTGGCCAGCCGCACCGAGGCTGCTGCCATCGCCCACCGCGAGGACATCGCCCGCACCGCGTAATCACGCAGAGTTATACGGGCCAATCACGCAAAGTAGTTGTAAATCACACCAATCCGCTCTACGGGTGGGTTCGAATCCCAACATGAGCGGATGCGCGCGCAGTCGGCCGATGGCCGGCCGGCGTGGTCAAGGGCCCTGACCTCGTCCCATGGCTCGTGCTCCGAAGCGAGGGCGCCCGACAGCGTGAGTGCCCCAAACAGGAGGGAACGCCCGTGGACATCGCTCAACTCGAGAAGGAAAGTGCTGAGCTGCTTCCGGACCGGCAGGCCCTGTGCTGCTGGAACTACAGCTGGCACAGCTGCAACAGCTGGCACGGCTGGCAGAACTGGAACGACTGCCACAACTGGCAGTCGAACTGGTCCAGCTGGTCGGGCTGCGGCCACTAGCCAGCCCACGGGGGCGGTGGTGCGGGTCCAGCCCGTGCCACCGCTCTTTCCATCCGCAGCCGTTGGGGGTGCGATGAGCGAACCGGTCCAATCGGGTGACGTGGCCACCGGGCCACTGCGCCTCGCGCCTGGGCTCAGCCTGCTGGGCGAGTTCCAGGGCACCGGTTTCGCCGAGCCCCGTTACCTGATCCGACGGGGCGACGGTCAGGTGATCCAGGTGTCCCGGCTGCTGTACCTAGTAGCGGCGGCCATTGCCGAAGCCACCGGCGACACCGCTGCGGCCGGGAATGGGGCGGTCGGCGCCGATCTGATCGCCATCGAGGTGAGCGCTGAGTTCGGCCAGCAGGTCACCGCGGACAACGTCCGTTACCTGGTCGGCAACAAGCTGGGCCCGCTTGGTGTGGTGAACGTCGGGACGGACGCGCCGGCCGAAGGTGCGGCTCAGGCACCCCGGGTCAACCTCCTGCTCGGTCTGAAGCTTCGCGGCGTGCTGCTGCGGCCCCGGATGGTCGGCGCCATCGGCCGGGCTCTGGCCTGGCTGCACTTCCCGGTACTGGTCGTGATGGTGCTGGCCGGTTTCGCGGCCTTCGAGGGGTGGCTGTTCGGCGTGCACGGCGCGATCGGGCCCCTGCTCGGTGTCCTGGCCGATCCGGTGCTGTTCCTGGCCGTCGCGGGCCTGACCCTGGCCTCATTGTTGTTCCACGAGTTCGGGCACGCGTCGGCCTGCCGCTACGGCGGCGCCCGGCCGGGAGTCATCGGATTCGGGCTGTACCTGATCTGGCCCTCGCTCTACACCGACGTCACCGACGCCTATCGGCTGAGCCGGGCCGGGCGGCTGCGGACCGACCTTGGTGGGGTGTACTTCAACGCGATCTTCATTCTGGGCCTGGCCGGCTGTTACGCCATGACCGGGCGGCCAGTGTTCCTGGCCGCCGCCTTCCTGGACAACTTCCAGATCCTGCAGCAGCTGTTCCCGCTGGTCCGAATGGACGGTTATTTCATCCTCGGCGACCTGGCCGGGGTCCCCGATCTGCTCGGCCTGCTCGGCCCGATCATGGCCAGCGTCCTGCCCGGACGGGCGGCCCGCCGCGCCGGGACCCGGGCCGGGGTCCTGCGCCGCGGGCCGCGGGTGCTGGTCACCGTGTGGGTGCTGGTGGCGGTGCCGCTGCTGGCTGCAGCCTTCGGCTACACCCTGTGGAACCTCCCGGCGCTGATCAGCACCGCGACCCGATCGCTCACCAGCGGAGCGGACACCGTCCGGGTCGCGTTCGCGGCCGGTCATACGGCGGCTGGCCTGTCGGCCGGACTCAACGTCTTCCTGCTCACTGTCCCGCTGGCCGCCCTGATCTACCTGCTGGCCCGGATCGTGCTGCGCGTGGTGGTGGGTCTGTCCAAGGCCGTCCGCCGTGGGTACCGGGACGGCCACCGGCGGCGCGCTGTCGCCGTCGGCGCGATCGGGACGCTGGCCGCTGTGGCGGGGGTGTCGCTGGCGGTGGTGGCCGTCGCGCGCCCGGGTCCGGCCGCCACCCCGACCGATGTCAACCAGGCCCGGGCCGCGGCCTGGGTCGCCCACGAGGTGAGCCCAGGCACGCTGGTTTCCTGCGACCCGGCTGCCTGCGGACAGGTGCGGCGGAACGGCTTCCCGGCCGGCCAGCTGAAGGCGCTGGAGCCAGCCACCCGCGACCCGCTCGGTTCTGGGGTGGTAATCGCCACCCCGGCCCTGCGCAGCGAGTTCGGTACCCGGCTGGCCACGGTGTACGCGCCGCTGGTCATGGCGGGCTTCGGCTCGGGACCGGACCGGGTCGAGGTGCGGGCGGTCGCGCCTGACGGTGCCGCTGATCTGGCAGCCCGGCTCAGCGCCCAGCACGCCTCGCTGACGAGCGAGGGCCGGGATCTGCTGGGTAACCGGACCGTCCAGGCCGCCCCGGGCGCCCGCGCCGTGCTTCAAGCTGGTCGTGCCGACCCGCGGCTGCTGGCCGTCCTGTCCGTGCTGTCGTCCCAGCAGTCCATCCGGATCGTGGCCTTTGGTGACGCGCCGCCCGGGGCCAGTTCGGCGGTCCCGCTGCGCAACGTCCAGCTCGGGGTGGCCTCGCCCGCTGACCGGTCGGCCATCGTGTCCTTCCTGGACGCGCAGAAAGGCACCTACCGGCCGGACGTGATCGTCTCAGCGCGTGACGCCCAGGGCCAGTCCGTAGTGACGGTGGGCTTCGACGCCCCGGACCCGCTGTCCATCCCGTAGTCACCCACCGTGGGTCAGCGCAACCGGCCGAAGAACGCGGTCAGGTCGGCGGCCAGCAGATCCGGGGCCTCGTGCGGGGCGAAGTGCCCGCCGCGCGGCATTTCGGTGTAGCGGGTCACCCGGTAGGTGCGCTCGGCCCAGCTGCGCGGCGGCTGGCTCAGGTCCTTGGGGAACACCGCCACCGCGGTGGGCACCTCGACCCTGGTGACCCGCTCGGTCATGCCCTGCGCGTACTCGTAGTACGGCCGGAATGACGTCGCGATGCAGTTCGAATGCCAGTACAGCGAGGCCTGGGTCAAGATCCAGTCGTCGCTGAACACCGCGGACAGATCCGGGCCGTGGTCGCTCCAGGCCCAGTATTTCTCCGCCAGCCAGGCCAGCAGCCCGGCCGGTGAGTCGGACAAGCCGTAGGCCAGGGTGACCGGACGGGTCATCTGCTGGTGCTGGTAAGCGCCCTCGTCACGGTTCCAGCGCTCACCGGCCGCCACGTACTCGCGCTCCGCGGCGGTCAGCGTGGCCGGGTCGTAGGCTGGCGGGCCGGCTACGGACAGCACGTGGATGCCGGCCACCGCCTCGGGGTGGGCCTCGGCCAACCGGGCGGTGAGGCCGGCCCCCAGGTCACCGCCGTGCGCGCCGTACCTGGTGAAGCCCAGCTCATCGTGCATCAGCCGGTGCCACAGCTCGTGCGTGGGCACCGGGCCGGGCAGCGTGCCCGGCTGCGGGCTGAACGGGAAGCCCGGCAGACAGGGCACGATCACGGTGAACGCGCCGGCCGGATCGCCGCCTGCGACTGACGGCGCAGACAGCTGCCGGGCCAGTCCGACCAACTCCAGGAAGCTGCTCGGCCAGCCGTTGGTGAGGACCAGGGGCAGGTTCCCGGCCCCGCCCGCCAGTCCCATCGGCTCCGCGTCGAACCGCAGGTAAAGCAGGGGCCGATCCGCGCCGGCCAGGTTGGCCACGTGCCAGGGGAGGGCGTTGATCTCGGCCTCATGGCGACGCCAGTCGTAGCCGGCCGCCCAGTAGCCGGCCAGTCGCCGCAGCCAGGCCGGATCGGTGCCCGCGGCCCAGGCGCCGCCCGCGACCGGCGGGTAGGGCTCGGCCCAGCGGGCCGCCCGCAGCCGGTCGCGCAGCCTGGCCAGGTCCTGGTCCGGGACCGAGATGACCGGTCCGGAGACTACGGTCACCGGGCCGGGGCCAGAGCGGCCATGATCTCGGCGGCGCGGGCCACCGCGGCGGCGTGGTCGACATCGGGCGAGCCGATCAGCGGATCCCAGTTCAGGTCGTAGAACAGCTCGGTCACCCCGCGCTCGGCCAGCCATTCGGCGTCGGCCCGGATCTGGTCGTAGGAGCCGGACAGCAGCCGCCGCTCACCGCGGTTGTTCCTGGCCTCCTCACCCGCCCGGACCACACCCCGGCAGACGATGCGGACCCGCTCCGGGTCCCGGCCGGCCGCGGCCGCGGCGGCCCGCACGATCTTGATGTCGTCGGCGATGCGGGTCAGGTCGGCCCGGCTGGACGTCATCCAGCCGCCGGCGATCCGGCCGGCCCGCTCCATGGCCGGGCGGGACATGCCGCCCAGGATGACCGGCGGCCCAGGCTGCTGGACCGGGGTGGGCTGCTGCCGGCCGGGCGGGACCGAGTAGAAC
Source organism: Streptosporangiaceae bacterium (assembly GCA_036521155.1). Classification (GTDB taxonomy): domain Bacteria; phylum Actinomycetota; class Actinomycetes; order Streptosporangiales; family Streptosporangiaceae; genus Bog-532. The sequence goes on along the minus strand of DATDIH010000459.1, from coordinate 10,731 downwards.
TCGCCGTCAAAGCGGCTGAGACCGTCTGGCCCCGGGTTCCACAGCGCGTGCAGCGCGGCCACGTACTCGGTGGCCCGGGCCCCGCGCCGCGCCATCGTCGCGCCCGCCAGCTCGAACTCCTCCGGCAGCCAGCCGATGCCCAGGCCCAGGTCCAGCCGGCCGCCGGACAGCACGTCCACCGTGGTGGCCTGTTTGGCCAGGTACCCGGGGGAGATGAACGGCAGGTTGACCAGGGCCACGCCCAGCCGGATCTGTGCCGTCCCGGCGGCCAGGAAGCCCAGGCTGACCAGGGGGTCCAGCACGCTGGCGTAGACGGGCTCCATCGGCGTGCTCTCCGGCACCAGCAGGCGCTGGAACGTCCACAGCGACGCGTAGCCCGCCTCTTCGGCCTGCGTGCCGAAACTGGCCAGATCCCGGGGGGTGGCCCAGGCGCCTGACACCGGTGCTCCGAAACCAATCTGCATGCCCAACACCCTAGACAGCGGTCCAGGCCTCGCTGCGCTCCCATAGGGTCCCGGCCAGTTCCGGGGTGGCGACCCGGCTCGGATCGGCCTCGCGGGAGTTGATGTAGAACTGGCCGGTCACCCCGGCCAGCTCGGGCGCGGTGGCGCAGTACACCGGGGTGCTCGCGCCCTGCTCGGTGGTGAGCATCCGGCGGGTCAGCAGCGGGCGGACCGGCCACGGCACCCGCCGCCAGATGTCGGAGGCGACCATGCCCGGGTGCAGGGCGTAGGTGGTGATGCCGCGGCCGGCCTCGCGGCGGCCCAGCTCCTGGCTGAACAGCACGTTGGCCAGCTTGGACACCGCGTACTCCGGCATCCCGGTCAGGTGCCGGGTGCGCTGCCGTACCGCCTCGAAGTCGATGCCAGGGGCGTTGTAGTGCGCGTCGCTGGACACCGTCACCACCCGGGCCGGGGCGCTGGCCGCCAGCCGGTCCAGCAACGCGGTGGTCAGCGCGAAATGACCGACATGATTGATCCCGAACATCAACTCGAATCCGTCCCGGGTCAATCCCCGCCGCCCCGCCACCCCGGCGTTGTTGACCAGCACGTGCAGGGGTTCGTCGCGGGCCAGGAAATCCGCGGCGCAGGCCCGGACCGAATCCAGGTCGGCCAGGTCCAGCGGCAGGTAGCCGACCTGGTGGTTGCCGGTTCCAGCGGCGATCGCGGCCACCGCGGCCTCGCCCTTGGCCCGCGACCGGCAGGCCAGGTGGACCCGGGCGCCGCGGCCCGCGAAGCTCCGGGCCGCGGCCAGCCCGATCCCGGTATTGCCACCGGTGATGAGGAAGGTTCTTCCCGCCAGGTCACTCATGGCCCAAGATTCCCACCGCGACCTCCCGTGCGCAGCCCCAGGACAGGGTGACCCCGGCGCCGCCGTGGCCATAGTTGTGCCACAGCACCCGGCCGCCGTTCAAGGGCTCGGCCTCCAGCCGGACCTCGGGCCGGGCCGGACGCAGGCCGACCCGGTGGGCCAGCACTTCCGCGTCCCGGACCCGCGGTTCGATCAGCGCGCAGTCGGCGATGATCCGCTCGGCCACCTCCGGCCGCGGCTCGGTGTCCCAGTCGCCGTCGGCCATGGTGCCGCCCAGCACCACGAAGTCCCGGTGCGGGAACAGGTAGCTCACGGCGGGCGGCGGGTAGCTGTGGTCGACGTAGAATTCCTCGATCCCCGGGTTGGCGATGACCACGACCTGACCGCGGATCGGATGCACGGCTGGGTCGGGGACCAGGGTCCGTGCCGCCACCCCGGTGCAGTTGACGATCACAGGCGCTCCCTGGGCATCGCCGGTCACTTCGGTGAGCGATGTGATGGGATTCACGTCGATTTTTACTCCGGCCCGCTCGAGCCGGGCGGTCAGATACTCCAGGTACACCGGCATGGCGACCACCGGGGCGGTGTAACGCCAGCCGGTGACGAAGCCCGGCGGCAACTCCTCGTCCAGGCAGAACCGCAGGTCATCCAGGAGATCCAGCCAGGCTGGGGTCTGCGCCGGGTGCCTGGACAGCTCCCGCCCGCGCCGGGACCTGATGCCGGTGGCCGGGTCGGCCTCCAGCTCCCGGAAGACCGCCAGCCCGGTCCGGGCCCAGCCGAGGGTCCGGTCGGGCGGCCCGCAGGTCACCGGGCCCCACACGGCCCCGGCCACCGCCGATGTCGTCGCGCCCGGCGGGCTCGCGGTCCGCACGCCAACCCGCAGACCCGCCTCGGCTATGGTGAGGGCCGTGGTCAGGCCGACCACCCCGGAGCCAAGCACTTGCACATCGAAGTCGCTGCCGCTGCTCACAGCTCCGACGTTATTTGATCCCCACTGGGGGATTAATAGGCTGTTCACTGACGCATCGGCCGGTTTGCCACGCCCCGATCCACCCTCCGAGGTAGACAGGGATGTGCCCGGACCGCACAACCCACCAATTGAAGGGGGATGATGAGCGACCGGCCTAGAGCAGGCATTGAGCTGAACTCGGTGCAACTGGTCGCGAGCATGGGCGCTGCCGTGACCGGCGCCATCCTGACGTCCTATCTCGGGGACGGCGGGACGATTCTGGGAACTGCTGTCGGGAGCGGGGTCAGCACCGCTGGCTTCGCGGTGTACAAGCACTACCTGGTGCGGACCAAGGAAAAGGTCGCACCGGTCATCGTGGAGCACGCCCGCCAGTGGACCCCCACCGGCTCAGTGGCCAACGACCAGAACCCGACCCGGGCCGACGCCGTCGGCCAAGCCGGGGGACCGACCGCACCCGATGCGACCCGCGTGGACCGCGCCGTCGGCTACCCGAACGGGAACGGCCGCAACGGCAACGGCCAGCCCGTCACCTCCGCCGACTGGGAGCGGGCCCGGCGCACCGCCCCCGGCTGGGCCGAGCCGACCCGGGCCGAGACCGGCTGGGGCCCGGACGCCACCCGCCAGGACGCCGGGCGAACCCGGCAGGACGAGTGGAATCCGGACGCCACCCGTCGCGACGTTCCGGTCACCCGCCAGGACGCCACTCCGACCCGTCAGGACGCCGCTCCGACCCGGACCGCCCGCTACGGCACCGTCCAGATGGGCGACGGTGGCGGCAACGGCTCGGATGGACCCGGATCCGGCCGGCACGGCCGCTCTGGCGGCCTGGCCGGCTGGCTGTCCAGCCGCCCGCGCTGGGTGCTGACCGCGGGCAGCGCGGCCGCGGTGTTCATGGTGGTGATGGTGGTGATCACCGTCATCGAGCTGGGCACCGGTAAGCCGATCGACGCCAGCGTGTGGGGCCGGCATCAGACCGGCACCACCCTGGGTGGCGGCCACAGCACGACCGCGACGCCATCCACCACGCCCACCACCTCGACGACACCGACTCAGAGCCCGACGAGCCAGGGCGTCCAGCAGAACCAGAGCACGGCACCGTCCACCGGGGCCAGCACCGGGGCCCCGACGCCCAGTTCGGTGCCGACCGTGGGACCGACCCCGACCGTCAGGGCACCGGCCAGCGTCGGCGCCTCCGCCCCCGGGTAGCAGCCGGGCCACCGTACGACCCGAAGCCTCTGGCACCCCCGGTGCCAGGGGCTTTGTCATGGCCGGGCCGCCGGCCCTGGATTGCACAGTAATCAACGTCTTCCCACGCTGGTTACCGGTCCGTAAACTCCCGGTTCAGGACCGGACAGTTAGTTTGCCTAAGGTCCTGCCTGCAACGTTCCCCGGCCACCGGCCCGTCGTGTGGAGGTTTGCGTGACTGACCAGGAAGAACCCAACGGCAGCCAGACCGGTAACCAGCCCAGCCGCCGGGCCTTCATGGTCGGCGGCGCCGCGCTCGGTGCCTTCGGGGCCCTGTCCGGCCGGCGCGGCACCGGCCTGTCCAGCTCTCAGGCCCGGCTGCTGGACAAGGTCACCGAGACCAGTGCCGCGAGCAACGCGTCGCTGAGCGACATCAAGCACGTGGTCATCCTGATGCAGGAGAACCGGTCGTTCGACCATTACTTCGGCACGCTGTCCGGCGTGCGCGGCTTCTCCGACCCGGATGTACTGACCCAGACCGTGGGCGGCCAGACCTACCCGGTGTTCGACCAGTTCGGTTACCAGCCCGGCACCGGCGTGGACGCGTCCGGCTACATGCAGCCGTTCCATCTGCTCAGCGACCCGCCGCTGGAAGACGGCCAGACCACCAACGACATCACCCACTCCTGGGGCCCGCAGCACCAGAGCTGGAACAACGGCCAGCTGGACCAGTTCATGGCCGCCCACCTGGCCGCCGACGGCACCGAGAACGGCCCGGTCACCATGGGCTACTTCACCCGCTCGGACCTGGCCTTCTACTACGCGCTGGCCGACGCCTTCACCATCTGCGACAACTACCACTGCTCGGTGCTCGGCCCAACCGACCCCAACCGGCTGATGGGCATGAGCGCCACCATTGACCCGGACGGGGCCCACGGCGGCCCGGTGGTGCAGACGTTCTCCAACCGGCTGTCCGAGTACGGCAAGCTCAGCTGGGAGACCATGCCCGAGCGGCTGCTGGCCGCCGGGGTGAGCTGGAAGGTCTACAACGACCCGACCGGCCTGATCGGGCTCAGCCCGCTGCCCTACTTCAAGGCCTACAACAACCCGTTCTCGGTCACCGGCTTCGAGCTGGTGTCGAAGGGGCTGACCCCGGTCTATCCGTCCTCGTTCGCCGCTGACGTCAAGTCCGGCAAGCTGCCGTCGGTGTCGTGGATCATCTCGCCGCTGGCCGAGTGCGAGCACCCGGCCGCCCCGCCCGAGTACGGCGAGTACCTGGTCCAGCAGGTGCTGAACACGCTGGTGTCCAACCCCGAGGTGTGGGCCCAGACCGTGTTCCTGGTCATCTACGACGAGAACGGTGGCTTCTTCGATCACGTGGCCCCACCTACCGCGCCCGCGGGCACCGCGGGGGAGTACCTGACCGGCACCCTGCCGTCGGCCGCCTCCGGCATCGCCGGGCCGATCGGGCTCGGCTTCCGCACCCCGGCCCTGGTCATCTCCCCGTTCAGCCGGGGCGGCTACGTGGCCTCGCAGACCTTCGACCACACTTCGACCCTGCGCCTGATCGAAACGCTGTTCGGGGTGGAAGTGCCCAACCTGTCGGCCTGGCGGCGCAGCGTCACCGGCGACCTGACCAGCGCTCTGGCCTTGGCCAACCCGCCCAACACCAGCGTCCCGGCGCTGCCTGCCACCTCGCTGGGCGACACCACCGTGGCCGAGCAGGCGGTGCTCAACGCGCTGGCCGGCACGCTGGACGTGGGTATCCCGTACCCGCTGCCCAAGACGAACTCGATGCCGTCCCAGGAGACCACCCCCAACCGCCCGCCGGTACCGGGCTGACAGACTGACCCGTGTGGAACTATCCCCTGACGCCTGGCGCAAGCTGCACGAAGTCTCCACGGCCAGCTTGACCAGCGAGCTGCTCAAGCTCGGTTTCCGCAACACGTTCATGGCCGGGATCCGGCCGCTGCGGCCGAATCAGCGGATGGTGGGCTACGCCTTCACCCTGCGCTACGTCCCCGCGCGCGAGGATCTGGACTTCCAGGTCGAGTACGACAACTGGACCAACCCGCAGCGGGTCGCGGTGGAGACCGTCGGCCCAGACCAGGTGCTGGTCATCGACGCCCGCGGCCAGCTTGGCGCGGCGTCGCTGGGCCACATCCTGGCCACCCGCCTGATGGTGCGCGGCGCCGCGGGTCTGGTCACCGACGGCGCCCTGCGCGACTCCCCGGCCATCGCCACCCTGGACTTCCCGTCCTACGCCGCGGGCGCCCACGGCACCACCAGCTCGGTGCTGCACCACCCGGCCGACTTCGGTCTGCCCATCGGCTGCGGAGGAGTCCTGGTTGAGCCAGGCGACGTCCTGGTCGGCGACGCCGAGGGCGTGGTCGTCATCCCCGTCCACGTCGCCGAGGACGTCGCCACCCGCACCTGGGACCGCGATCAGCTGGAATCCTGGCTCCAGCACCGCGTCGCCGACGGCGCCAGCATCCGCGGCACCTACCCCCCCGACGACGGCACCAAGGGCGAGTACCGCCGCGAAACCGGCCGCGGCTGACCCAACCGCATGCTCCGGCGTGCCGTCCGCCCCCGGGGACTCCGGTCCTCAGGACCGAGGCCCGGGCGGTTACCTCAGATGCGCTCCCAGGCCTCGGTCAGCACCGCACGCAGGATGCGTTCCATCTCGTCGAAGTGCTCCTGGCCGCAGATGAGCGGCGGCGCCAGCTGGATGACGGGGTCGCCGCGGTCGTCGGCCCGGCAGACCAGGCCCGCGTCGAACAGGGCGGTGGACAAGAACCCGCGCAAAAGCCGCTCGGACTCCTCGTCGGTGAACGTCTCCCGGGTGTCCTTGTCCTTGACCAGCTCGATCCCGTAGAAGTACCCGTCGCCGCGGATGTCGCCCACGATCGGCAGGTCGTACAGCTTCTCCAGGGTGGACCGGAACGCGCCCTCGTTGGACCGGACGTTTCCGAGCAGGTCTTCCTTCTCGAACAGGTCCAGGTTGGCCAGGGCCACCGCGCACGACACCGGGTGCCCGGCGAACGTGATGCCATGCAGGAACGTGGCCGTGCCGCGGTTGAACGGCTCCATCAGCGCGTCCCGCACCAGCATGCCGCCCAGCGGCGAGTACCCCGAGGTCAGGCCCTTGGCGAAGGTGATGATGTCCGGCTGGTACTGGTACCGGGCCGAGCCGAAGTAGTAGCCCAGCCGGCCGAACGCGCAGATCACCTCGTCCGAGACCAGCAGCACGCCGTACCGGTCGCAGATCTCCCGCACCCGGGCGAAGTACCCGGGCGGCGGCGGGAAGCAGCCGCCGGAGTTCTGCACCGGCTCCAGGTACACCGCGGCCACCGACTCCGGGCCCTCGCGCAGGATGGCCCGCTCGATCTCGTCCGCGGCCCAGCGGCCGAAGCCGGTCAGGTCGTCGGCCACGAAGTCCGGGGCCCGGTAGAAGTTGGTGTTCGGCACCCGGACCCCGCCCGGCGGCAGCGGCTCGAACGGGTACTTGATGTCGGCCAGCCCGGTGATGGCCAGCGCGCCCATGGAGGTGCCGTGGTAGGCGATGTCCCGGCTGAGTACCTTGTACCGCTCGGGCTGCCCGGTCAGCTTGAAGTACTGCTTGGCCAGCTTCCAGGCCGACTCGACCGCTTCCGAACCGCTGGTGGTGAAGAACACCCGGTTCAGGTCGCCCGGGGCCAGGTCGGCCAGGCGCTCGGACAGCTCGATGGCCTGCGGGTGCGCGTAAGACCAGAGCGGGAAGTAGGCCAGCTCGGACGCCTGCCGCGCGGCTGCGTCGGCCAGCTCGGTGCGGCCGTGCCCGACCTGGCTCACGAACAGCCCGGACAGCCCGTCCAGGTAGCGCCGGCCGTGATTGTCGAACACGTACGGCCCGGAGCCACGGACGATCACGGGGACGTCGCTGTCGGCGTAGGCGGACATCCGGGTGAAGTGCATCCAGAGGTTCCGCTTGGCCGTCTGCTGCAGGTCGGCGTTGGTCTCGTGTGGACTGGTCATCTCGTCCCCCAGGAGTAGGTCTGCTTGCGCAGTTTGAGGTACACGAACGTCTCCGTGCTGGTCACCGAGGGCACGGAACGGATACGGCTGAGGATCTCGAGCAGATGGTCGTCGTCCTCGCACACGACTTCGAGCAGGAGGTCGAAGGAACCGGCCGTGATCACCACGTAGTCGATTTCCTCGATGCTGGCCAGTTCGTCGGCGACCTTCTCAAGGTCGCCGTCACACTTGAGCGCGATCATGGTCTGCCGCCGGAAACCCAGAGTCAGCGGGTCGGTCACCGCGACGATCTGCATGACGCCGCCGTCGAGCAGTCGCTGCACGCGCTGCCGCACCGCCGCCTCGGACAGCCCGACCGCCTTGCCGATCGCTGCATACGAACGCCGGCCATCCTGCTGCAGCTGCTCGATGATCCTCTTAGAGATACCGTCGAGGACGACAGCAGGCCCTGGCAGCACCCGCGGGCCGTGTGCCATGGGTCGCCTCCTTGCTTCGCATCATGAAAGACGTTCTGGCGGCATGTCAACTAAATCCGTAGTTGAATGCAAAGATAGCCACTGATTCACTTGTGCCGGGGCCTTTTGTCTGCGAAGGTCGTTGGATTAGGGCGATTGGGAGGCTTGACGATGACCGAGCTGAAGAACTTCGTCGGGGGCAAGTACACCGACACCCGTGACGGCCGCAGCAGTGACGTCATCGATCCCAGTACCGGCGAGGCCTACACCCAGGCCCCGGTGTCCAGCGCCGACGACGTCGACGCCGCGCTCAAGACCGCCGCCGAGGCCTTCACCACCTGGAAGGACACCACCCCGGCCGAGCGGAGCCTGGCCCTGCTGAAGATCGCCGACGCGGTGGAAGCCCGTTCGCAGGAGTTCGCCGAGGTTGAGGGGCGCAACACCGGCAAGCCCATCGCGCTCACGATGAGCGAGGAAATGCCGCCGATCGTGGACCAGCTCCGGTTCTTCGCCGGTGCGGCCCGGGTGCTGGAGGGCAAGTCCGCGGGCGAGTACATGAAGGACCACACCAGTTTCGTACGGCGTGAGCCGATCGGGGTCTGTGCCCAGGTCACGCCCTGGAACTACCCGCTCATGATGGCGATCTGGAAGATCGCGCCCGCCCTGGCCGCGGGCAACGCGATCGTGCTCAAGCCGTCCGACACCACCCCGGCCAGCACGCTGCTGCTGGCCGAGGTCGCGGGCGAGTTCCTGCCGCCGGGCGTGTTCAACGTGATCGCCGGCGACCGGGACACCGGCCGCGCCCTGGTCTCGCACGACATCCCGCAGATGGTCTCGATCACCGGCTCGGTCCGGGCCGGCCGCGAGGTGGCCAAGGCCGCCGCCGACGACCTCAAGAAGGTCCACCTCGAGCTGGGCGGCAAGGCCCCGGTCATCGTGTTCGACGACGCCGACATCGAAGCCACTGCCGAGGGCATCGCCGGAGCCGGGTACTTCAACGCCGGGCAGGACTGCACGGCGGCCACCCGTGTGCTGGCCGGTCCCGGCATCGCCGACGACCTGACCGCCGCCCTGGCCGAGCAGGCCCGCGGCACCACCACCGGCGGCCTGGACAACCCCGACGCCGACTACGGCCCGCTGAACAACCCCAACCAGCTGTCCCGGGTCGAAGGCTTCCTGTCCCGCACCCCGTCGCACGCCCAGGTCGTGACCGGCGGCGAGCGGGTCGGCGACCGCGGCTTCTTCTTCGCCCCAACGGTGGTCTCCGGATTGCAGCAGGACGACGAGATGATCCAGGACGAGATCTTCGGCCCGGTCATCACCGTGCAGCGCTTCACCGACGAGGACGAGGCCGCCGCCTGGGCCAACGGCGTCCAGTACGGCCTGGCCTCCAGCGTGTGGACCAAGGACCACGGCCGCGCCATGCGAATGGCCAAGCGCCTGGACTTCGGCGCCGTGTGGATCAACACCCACATCCCGATCGTGGCCGAGATGCCCCACGGCGGCTTCAAGCACTCCGGCTACGGCAAGGACCTGTCCATGTACGGACTGGAGGACTACACGCGCATCAAGCACGTGATGTCCTACATCGGCGAGTAGCCGTACACCCGTTGCCGGGTCAGGGCTGTCGGGTCTGGCCCCCGCTGTGACGGTTCCGGTCATTACCGGCCAGTTAGTCCCCATCAGCCAGCGTTAATGAGTTATAACCGGACCAGTTGGGAAGAAGGTGGCCGGCCCGGGTTCTTGAGGGGGGACCCGGGCCAGCACATTTTTCGCCAGAGCTACGAGCCAGCGCTCCTAGTGGACCCGAGGCGACCCCGGAGGCACCGGCGGCGCGGGCGGCACCGGAGGAACTGGCGGCACCGGGGGTACCGGTGGCACCGGCGGCGGGGGAGCCTCGCCCCACCCTCGTCCCGGCGGGTTGGCCCCAGAATCACTCCGGGTTGCCTCCGCCCACACCGCCCCCGCGTCCCCGCCGCCCGGCCAGATTCCGGTCCGGTCCTCCCTCGTCCCGGCCCACCGGGAGTCGTCGCCCTCCGCTTCGGCCCAGCCCGTCTCGTCGTTGGCGGCTTCCCCGGCGGCGTCGGTAGCCAGATCGGCGCGTTCTTCGGCCGCAACGGCCCGCTCCTCGGCCTCGTTGGCGGCTTCCTCGGCCTGGTCGGCCTGCTCGCGGGCGCGCTCGGCCGCCTGCTGGAGCTGCTCAGCCCGGTCGCGGAGCAGGCGGCGCTCGGCGGGCGGGGCCCACTCCTCGGCCTCTTCCGCGGCTTCGGTGGCCCGCCCCGCGAGGTCTTCGGCCCGAACGGATGCCTCCTCGGCCTGGTCGGCCCGCTCGCGGGCGCGTTCGGCGGCTTCGGTGGCCTGCTCGGCCGCCTCGGCCAGGCGCTCGGCCGCCGCGGCCAGCTGATCCGCGATCGAGCCGACCCCGCCGTACCCGAGACGCTCGGAAGCGTCGGCCAGGTCGCTTTGGTCGGCGTGATCGGGTTGGTCGGCGTGATCGGGTTGGTCAACCTGGTCGCCCTCGCGGAACGCCGCCAGCGCCGCGTCGATCTCGGCCGCGCTCACCCCAGCCGCGGTCGCCTCCCGCACGTACTGCTGCTCCGGCGTCAGCTCGTCGGCCGGCGTCCCGGTGGCCCCAGGCACCCCAGCACCCTCGGCGTCAGCAAGGACGGCGCGGCGGGCCACCACATAGGACTCGCCTGTCTCGGCCATACGACGGCGGATGGCGGACTTGAGCATACGGTTCTGCGTCATGATCATCGCTTCCCGGCGAGGCGGCCCGCGTCTGCTCGCCCA
>DATDIH010000458.1:0-16530 GCA_036521155.1 Streptosporangiaceae bacterium | reverse complement strand
CGGGGCGGCTTCTCCTCCCGGCGGGCGGCCTCGATCATCGACGGCGAGTTGTCCACCCCGTGCACCACCGCCCCCGGCCAGCGGCGGGCCAGATCGGCGGTCAGGTTGCCGGGGCCGCAGCCCAGGTCGACGACGGTGGCGGGAGCCTCGGCGCCGATCCGGGCGGTCAGGTCGGCGAACGGCCGGCTCCGCTCGTCAGCGAACCGCTGATACTGACCCGGATCCCACATCTGCTCGCCCCTTGTCTCGACATCGAGATAAATTCTCGCCACCGCCGTGTCTACCCCAGGGACATCTTGACGTCAAGAGATATCCTGAGGCGATGGAGAACGGTCTCCCGCCCGCGCGGGTCCGCGACGAGGTTGGGCGCGACGAGGTGGACGGCCTGGTCGCGGCCTGGCAGAGCGAGCGGCCCGACCTCGACGTGACGCCGCTGCAGGTGCTGAGCCGGGTGTCCCGGCTGGCCCGCCACCTGGACCTGGCCCGCCGGGCCTCCTTCGCCAGCCGCGGGCTGGAGACCTGGGAGTTTGACGTGCTGTCGGCCCTGCGGCGCCAGGGATCGCCGTACCAGATGACCCCCGGGGCGCTGCTGCGGGCGACCCTGGTCACCTCGGGCACGATGACCAACCGGATCGACCGGCTGGCCAAAGCCGGGCTGGTCAAACGGCAGCCGGATCCGCGCGACCGGCGCGGCGTGCTGGTCACCCTGACCGCACTGGGCCAGGAAAAGGTGGACGACGCCCTGGCCGACCTGCTGCGCCGGGAACGCGACCTGCTGGCCTCACTCGGCCCGGACGACCAGCAGACCCTGGCCGGTCTGCTGCGCACGTTGCTGGCCCCGTTCGACGCCCCGTCCGGCGCCCCGTCACCCGAGTAACGCGACCTCGGCGGCCCAGATGGTCTGCCGCAGCAGCTGAGCGGTGGTGACCGGGCCGACCCCGCCGGGCACCGGGGTCACTGCGGCCGCGATCGCCTGCACCGCGGCGGTGTCCACGTCGCCGGTCAGGCCGCCGTCCGCGGCCGGGTTGGTGCCCACGTCGATGACGACCGCGCCCGGGGCCACGTGGCCGGCGCCGATCAGGTGTGGCCGGCCCGCCGCCACGACCAGGATTTCGGCTTCCCGGCAGACCCCGGCCAGGTCCCGGGTCCGGGAGTGGGCCACGGTCACGGTGGCACTGGCCGCGATCAGCAGCAGCGCGGCCGGCCTGCCCACCACGGTCGACCGGCCGACCACTACCGCCGGGCGCCCGGCCAGGTCGATGCCTTCGTGGGCCAGGATCTCCATCACCGCGGCCGCGGTGGCCGGGGCGAACGCCCCCGGTTCACCCGCGGCCACGCCGCCCAGCGAGGCCGGGTTGGCCCCGTCCACATCCTTGGCCAGCGCGATCATCGCCCCGACCTCGACCGCGGTCAGCCCAGTGGGCAGTGGCGTCTGGCAGATGATGCCATGGACGGCCGGATCGGCCGACAGCCGGGCCAGCGTGGTCATGGTGGCAGCGGCCGAGAGCACCTGGTGGACGTCGGCTTCGACGCCGGTCCTGTCCGCCTGCCGCAGCAGGGAGCGCACGTACCAGGCCGTGCCGGGATCGTCGTTCGGCACCACGATGGCCAGCGTGGGGATGACGCCGCGGTCCCGCAGGGCAGCGGCCTCGCTGGCCGTCTCTCCGGTGATGCGCGCGGCGATGGCCCGGCCGTCAATGAGCCGGCCTGGCCCGGCGCTGGTCGTGGGCTGGCTCATCCGGCGACGTCCCGGCGGACCCGGCCCGCCAGCTCCCGGCCGTGAATGGCCACGGTCAGGTAGCCCGCCAGCTGGGCGGTCAGCTCGGCCTTGGCCTCGGCGTCGGTCAGCGTGGCCAGGTTGACGTCGACGTTGATCGCGGCCGCCTCGATGGCCGCGGCCGCGGTGGCCGCGGCCACCCCCACGTCCGACAGCACGTTGGGGTTGGACCGGCCGGGCAACTCGGCCGCGAGCTGGATCACCTCGGCCGCGGTGGCCGCGACGTCCAGCGGCACCCCGGCCGCCCGCCGGGTCGCGGCCTGGATGGCGGGCCCGCGCGCGGCTCGCTGCTCGTCGGTCTCGCGGGGCAGCCGGTAGGCCGCCATCAGCGCGCGGAACACCTCCGCGTCGGCGTCGATCTGGCCCAGGGCCAGCTGCCGCAGCCGGTGCGCCGCGTCCCGGACCGCGGTCACCCGGGCCTCGTGCTCGGCGTAGGCGGGACGGCCGGCGGTCAGGTTGCCGACCATCTCGACCAGGGCGGCCGCCGTGGCCGTGCTCATCGCCGCGGCCGCGCCACCCCCCGGGGCCGGGGCTGCCGAACCCAGCTCGTCCAGCCACGACCCGATGGGCTGAGCGCGCGCGGAGGGTGTGTTCTCCTGGTCGGTCACCGGCCTCACCCTAGCCAATTACCAGCCAGGACGACCGTGGCGGGATCGTCGGTTTTTCGGCAGCAAACCGTTACCTCAGCATCTATCCATCTCCGCTGGGTCCCACTACCTTTGTCGCGCTGGGACCAACCCGGTCCGCAATTGGGGGGTATTGCCATGCGCCGAATTCTGCTGGGCGCCAGCATCGTGACGGCGGGCCTGGTGGTCACGGCGGCGGCTCTGGTGGGCACGTCCGCCAGCATGAGGACCGCGAACGCCAAGCCCGTGGCCTACTCGGTGAGCAGCACCACCCACCGCGGCGGCCCGGTCTACCTGTCCCTCGGCGACTCGCTGGCGGTCGGGGTCCAGCCCAACGCCGCGGGCACCAGCCTGCCGACCAGCCAGGGCTACGCCGATCAGCTGTACGCCTCACTGCGGCCCTTCCAGCGCGGGCTCAGCCTGGTCAAGCTGGGCTGCCCGGGCGAGACCACCGGCACCCTGGTCAACGGCGGCATCTGCGGCTACTCCGGCGGCGCCGAGACCTCCTACACCAGCCCGGCCGGGACCCAGCTGGCCGCGGCCACCAACTACCTGGCCGCGCACCCCGGGCAGGTGTCGCTGGTCACCATCGACATCGGTGCCAACGACCTGAACCCGTGCCTGGCCCTGACCGACCCCACCGCCATCCAGCCCTGCGTCGAGAAGGCCATCCCGGTGGCCGAGCAGAACCTGACCAGCGTGCTGGCCGGCCTGCGCCTCGCGGGTTACCGGGGCACGATCATCGGCATGACCTACTACGACCCGGTGCTGGCCGACTGGCTCACCGGGACCGCCGGCCAGCAGCTCGCTCAGGCCAGCGAGCCCCTGCTGGTGGCCTACAACCAGGGGCTGACCTCGGTCTACCACCGCTTCGGGGCCCGGATCGCCGACGTGTTCACCGCCTTCGGCACGTCGGACTTCGGCACCCAGGTCACCCTGCCCGGGGTGGGCACGGTCCCGGCCAACGTGGCCCGGATCTGCACCTGGACCTGGGAGTGCGCGGCGCCCCCGGTCGGCCCCAACGAGCACGCCAACCAGGCCGGTTACGCGGTCATCGCCCGCACCTTCCGCGCCGCCTACCTCACCGGCCGCCGCTGACCAGCTGAGACAGGGTCACCCGGGTCACCCGATCGGAGGATGACCGGTGGCCTGAACGGGCGGCCAAGTCGGCCGCATCGTCTGATGTGCCCGACGGTACAGCTCAGAAGACTGGAACTGCCCGGGAAGCACCCGGGCGGAACCAGGAGGAACGATGTCAGTCCATTTTTCAACCAGCCGTCATCCAGCCAGCCGGAAACCGTTCTCCGCCATCAAGGGCCTGCTGCTCGGTTACCTCGGTATCGGCATCGCCGCCCTGGTGGTGGTGATCCTGCTCCGGAACCACCCGGCCGAGGTCAACGCGGCGGCGTGGGTCCGCTCGATCATCGTCGTGGCGACCGCGCTGATCCTGCTGTCGGCGGCCACCCTGGCCGGCCGCGGCTCGCGGGGCGCGTTCCGGCGGCTCCGCATCATCTCCATCGTGACCACGGTGGCCATCGTGGTGATCGTGGTCCTGCCCGGGACCTTCCCGGTGTGGCTCAAGGTCGAGCAGTCGGTCTGCGGCGTGCTCATGCTCGGGGTCGCGCTGCTGGCCAACGGCCGGACCGCGCGGGCCCGGTTCGCCCTATAGGGCGATGGTGCCCTCGGCCACGACCAGGCCCGAACCACCCACCCGGACTCGCGGCCCGGCCACGGACACCTGGATCCGGCTGGGCCGCCCGAGTTTGTGCCCCTGTTCGACGATGACCGGCCGGCCGTCGCCGGCGACCTTCCCCTCGGCCACCAGGCGGGCCACCAGCGGGCCGGCCGCGGTCCCGGTGGCCGGGTCCTCGGCAATACCCATGGTCGGGTTGAAGAACCGCGTGTAGGCGACCACATCGGTATCGTCGGCCGGATCCCGGCTGTAGAGGTAGCAGCCCTCCCCGCCGGCCTGCCGCAGCACCGCCGCCAGCCGCCCGGTGACCGGGACGGCCCGGTCCACGGCGGCCCGGTCCCGGACCGGCACCAGCAGGTGCCCGGCCCCGGTGTCCACCACCTGGGCCGCTTCTCCGGGCACCAGGTCGGCCGGGCCGAGGCTCAGCGCGGCGGCCAGCTCGGTTCGATCAAGAACAATTTCACCGAAGGTCGCTTCGGATTGGTCCATGGTCACCGACACGTTGCCGTCGTCTCCGCGCCTGACCTCGACCGGCAGCACCTGGTCCCCGATCTCCTGGGTCAGCCGCTGGCCGGCGCCCACCGCGATCCGGCCCGCCGCGGCCAGCCACAGCCAGGCGCCCAGCGCGTTGTGACCGGCGCCGAACACCTCCGCCCCGATCGGCGTGAACGAGCGCAGCCGCCAGGTGGCGTCCGGCCCGGCCGGATGCCCGGTCGGACGCACTGTCGGATGCAGCACGAACGTGGTCTCCGACTGGTTGAACTCGCGGGCGATGGCCTGCATCTGCGGCTCGGTCAGGTCGTCGGCGTCGGGTACCAGCGACAGCGGGTTCCCGGTCAGCGGACGGCGGGCGAACACGTCCACGAAGCAGAACGGCACCCGGGTCACGCCGCACCGCCCGGTTCGAGGACTTCGGCCACGGTCAGCCATCGTTCCTCCAGGTCCGCCTTTTCCGCCTGGGCCGCGCGCAGGTCGGCGCCCAGTGCGGTGAGCTTTTCGTAGTCGCTGGCGTGCTCGGCCATCTGCGTGGTCAGGGTGGCTTCGCGGTCGCCGAGGCGGCTGATCTGCCGTTCCAGCCGCTGCAGTTCCTTGCGCGCGACCCGCTCCCCGGCCGTGTCCAGCCCGGACGCGGACGCGGGGCCCGCCGGAGCCGGGCCCTGGAGGGCCGGCAGCGACGCCTCGCGGGTGCCGCGGACCCGGTCCAGGTACTGTTCGACCCCACCCGGGAGGTAGGCCAGCTTGGCGTCGCCGAGCAACGCGACCACGTGGTCGGTGACCCGTTCCAGGAAGTACCGGTCGTGGCTGACCAGGGTCATCGAGCCGGGCCAGGCGTCCAGCAGGTCTTCCAGCTCGGTCAGGGTCTCGATGTCCAGGTCGTTGGTGGGTTCGTCCAGCAGCAGCACGTTCGGCTCGTCCATCAGCAGCCGCAGCAACTGGAGCCGCCGCCGCTCGCCGCCGGACAGCTCGCCGACCGGGGTCCACTGCTTGTCGCCGCTGAAGCCGAACCGCTCCAGCATCTGGCTGGCCGACAGCTCGCGCTTGCCCAGCTGGACGAAGGACCGCACGTCCTGCACGGACTCCAGCACCCGCTGGTCGGGGTCGAGTTCGGCCAGTTCCTGGCTGAGGTAGGCGATCCGGACCGTCCGGCCCCGCACCACCCGGCCTTCGGCCTCGATCCCCGCACCGTCCGCCGCCCCGGGCACGAGCAGGCCGTCGAGCAGGCGCAGCAGGGAGGTCTTGCCGCTGCCGTTCACCCCGACCAGCCCGGCCCGCTCGCCCGGGGCCAGCTGCCAGGTCACCTGGTCCAGCAGCAGCCGGGGGCCGGCCCGGAGCGAGACGTCCTCGATGTCGATCACGGTCTTGCCCAGCCGGGTCGCGGCCAGGCTGGTCAGCTCGACGGTGTCCCGGGCCGGGGGCTCGCCGGCGATCAGCACGTTGGCCGCCTGGACCCGGAACTTCGGCTTGGTCGACCGGGCCTGGGGACCCCGGCGCAGCCAGGCCAGTTCCTTGCGGGCCAGGCTCCGGCGGCGGCGCTCGGTCGCCTCGGCCACCCGTTCGCGTTCGGCCTGGGCCAGCACGTAGGCCGAGTAGCCGCCGTCGAACGCGTGCACCTGGCCCGATTCGACCTCCCACATGCGGTCGCAGGCCTCGTCCAGCAGCCAGCGGTCGTGGCTCACCACGACCAGGGCGCCGTCCCGGCCACGCAGATGCCGCCCGAGCCAGTCGATCGCCTCCAGGTCCAGGTGGTTGGTGGGCTCGTCCAGCAGCAGCACGTCACGGTCGCCGGCCAGCAGCGACGCCAGCGCGGTGCGGCGGCGCTCACCGCCGGACAGCCGGGTCACGTCGGCGTCCAGGTCGATATCGCCGAGCAGTTCGGCCACCACGCTGCGGGCCCGCGGGTCAGCCGCCCAGACGTGATCGTTCTCCGGGTTCGCCGCGGGGCCGAACACCGCCTGCCGCACGGTGCCGGTCAGCTCCTCCTGCTGGCGCAGGTAGCCGATGCGCAGCCCGGCGCCGCGGGCGATGCGGCCCGAGTCCGGGCCCGCCAGCCCGTCGGCCCCGGCCAGCAGGGACAGCAGCGTTGACTTGCCCGCGCCGTTGCGGCCGACCACGCCGATGCGGTCACTGGTCGAGATCCCCAGCGACACGCGGTCGAGGAGTGTGCGCTCGCCGTAGGCCTTGGTGACCTTCTCCACGCTGATCAGGTTCACCATGGGCGCGCTCCCGTCACGCCGGGCCCGCGGGCACGATGGTCACCCCGGGGACGGGGCCGGCGGCGCGGGCTACCGCCCGGCACACCCCGGCCCCGGACAGCGCGGCCGCCAGATCCACCGCGCGCTCGGCGCTGGCGGCCAGGAAGACACAGGTCGGCCCGGACCCGGCCACGATCGCCCCGTGCGCGCCCAGTTCCTGGCCGGCGTTCAGCGTCTTGCGCAGGGCCGGGAACAGCGACAGCGCGGGCGCTTGCAGGTCGTTGCTGAGCGCCTCGCCGACCGCGGCCGGGTCACCGGACCGCAACGCGGCCATCAGCGCGTTGTCCAGAGCCCCCGGCCCGGCCGGCGCCTCCGGGACCGACCCGGCGGCCCGCAGTGTGTCCAGCGTCCGGTACACCTCCGGAGTGGACAGCTGCCCGTCGGCGACGGCCAGCACCCAGTGGTACTCGCCGGAAGCCAGGGCCGGGCTGAGCCGTTCA
This sequence comes from Streptosporangiaceae bacterium, assembly GCA_036521155.1. Taxonomy (GTDB): domain Bacteria; phylum Actinomycetota; class Actinomycetes; order Streptosporangiales; family Streptosporangiaceae; genus Bog-532. The sequence goes on along the minus strand of DATDIH010000458.1, from coordinate 9,241 downwards.
CCCCGGCCCTGCCCGACCGCGGTCCCGCCCAGCAGCGCGAAGGCCACATCGCTGCCCACCCGGGCCGCGATGCCGGCCAGCTGCTCGGCGCTCAGCCCCGCCTGCCACAGTTCGTTGCAGGCCACCAGCGCGGCCGCGGCGTCGGCGCTGCCGCCCGCCAGCCCGGCCGCCACCGGGATCCGCTTGCGGATGGTGATCTCCAGGTGCCGCTCCGGGTCCCGGGACAGCCCGGCCACCTCGGCCAGGGCCGTGGCCGCCCGCAGGGCCAGGTTGTCCGGGCCGGCCGGCACTGACCCGGCGCCTTCCCCGCTCACCAGCACCTGATCCGGGCCGGGCCCGTCGGCCTCGACCGCGGCGACGTCGTCGTACAGCGAGATGGCCTGGAACACGGTCACCAGGTCGTGGTAGCCGTCGTCCCGCAGCGGCCCGACGGCCAGCTGGAGGTTGATTTTGGCGGGGGCCCGCACGGTCACACCGGTCACGGTTCACCGATCGTACGCGCCGCCGCCATGCGGGCGAACTCGGCCACGGTCAGCGACTCCCCGCGGGCGCCCGGATTCAGGCCCGCCGCCCGGATCAGCCGCTCGGCCTCGGCCGGTGAACCGGCCCAGCCGGCCAGCGCGGCCCGCAGCGTCTTGCGGCGCTGGCCGAAGGCGGCGTCGATGACCGCGAACACCTCGCGCCGCTCGGCTCCCTCGGCCGGTGGATCAACCCGCTCGAAGGCGACCAGCACCGAGTCCACCCCGGGCACCGGCCAGAACACCGAGCGCGGCACCGGCCCGGCCATCCGCATCCGGGCGTACCAGGCCAGCTTGGCCGAGGATCCGCCGTACACCCGGCTCCCCGGTCCCGCAGAGATCCGTTCCCCGACCTCGGCCTGCACCATGACCAGGCCGCGGCGCAGGGAGGGAAACCGCTCCAGCGTGTTCAGCAGCACCGGCACGGTCGCGTTGTAGGGCAGGTTGGCCACCATGATCGTCGGCGGTTCGCCGGGCAGCTCGCGTATCTGGACCGCGTCGGCGGTGACCACCTCCAGCCGGCCGGCCAGGCCCGGGGCCCGGGCCGCCACGGTCGCGGGCAGCTCCGCGGCCAGCACCGGGTCCATCTCCACCGCGATCACCCGGCGGGACGCCTCCAGCAGCGGCAGGGTCAGCGAGCCGAAGCCCGGGCCGACCTCAAGCACCACGTCGTCCGGGTGCAGCCCGGCCAGGGTGGTGATCCGCCGCACCGTGCCATGGTCGATGACGAAGTTCTGGCCCAGCTTCTTGGTCGGCCGCAGCCCGAGCCGGTCGGCCAGCTTCCGGATCTCGGCCGGCCCCAGCAGCCGCGCCGTCCGCGGCCCAGTAGGCGGCAGTGTCACCACGGTGTCACCATGGGCCGTACATGCGCTCCCCGGTCGCGGTCAGCTGGTCACACAGCTCGGCCACGTCCATGTTCTTCACCTCGGCCAGGCAGCGCACGGTGTACGCGGTCAGCGCGGGCGAGTTCGGCTTGCCCCGCCACGGCACCGGGGTCAGGAACGGCGCATCGGTCTCGGTCAGCAGCAGGCCGGCCGGGGCGACCGCGGCCGCGTCGCGCAGGTTCTGCGCGCTGGCGAAGGTCAGGTTGCCCGCGAAGCTCATCACGTAGCCCGCCTCCGCGCACCGCTTGGCCATCTCCACGTCGCCGGAGAAACAGTGGAACACCACCCGGGGTGGCGGTGTCTCCTCGGCCAGGATACGCAGCACGTCCTCGTGCGCCTCCCGGTCGTGGATCATCAGCGCCTTGCCGGTGCGCTTGGCGATCTGGATGTGGGCCCGGAACCAGTCGCGCTGCCGGGCCGGGTCGGAGTGGTCGCGGTAGTAGTCGAGCCCGGTCTCGCCGACCGCGCGGACCTGCGGCAGCCCGGCCAGGTACTCGATCTCGGCCAGGACCTCGTCCGTACGGTCGGTGTCCCCGTCGGCACCGGTGGCCGCGGCCTCGGTGTCGTTCGGGTGGATGGCCACGGCCGCGTAGACGTCGTCGTACTGGCCGGCGCACGCCGCCGACCAGCGTGACGATTCCAGGTCGGTGCCGACGGTGACGACCCGCGCGATGCCCGCCCGCCGGGCTGCGGCCAGCACCCCGGGCACCGGCAGACCCATGATGTCCAGGTGGGTGTGGCCGTCGAGCGCCGGCCGGGGCAGCGGATCGGTGACGACCGGCTCACCTCGCGGAGCCATCAGCCGGTGGTCTCCTCCCGGAGCCGGGCCACTTCCTCGTCCGCCACCGACGGCTGCAGCTTGGTGAACAGCGGCTTCGGCACCTCGAGGGGGGTACCGGGACGGATCGGGCTCGACTCCCACCGGGGGGTGCTGTCGTACTGACCGGTGATCACCGGGTAGGACGGGCCGCCCTCCTCGTCGACTTCCTTGATCTCCGGCATGCCGGACCAGGTGCCCTGGCCGCCGAGCATCTCGAAGACCTGCTGGGAGGATCGGGGCAGGAACGGGGTCAGCAGCGTCTTGGCGTCGTCCACCACCTGCAGCGCGGTGTGCAAAATGGTCTGCATCCGGGCCGGGTCGGACTCGCGCAGCTTCCACGGCGCCTGCTCGGACAGGTACTTGTTGGCCTCGGCCACCGTCCGCATGGCGTCCCCGATGGCCAGCTTGAACCGGGACCGGCCCAGGTTCTCGCCCACGACCGCGAACGACTTGCGCGAGTGCTCCATCAGCTCAAGGTCTGGGGAGGTGAGCTCGCCCGGCTCGGGGATGGAGCCGATGTTGCGGGCTGCGAACGAGACCGAGCGGTTGACCAGGTTGCCCCAGGTGGCGACCAGCTCGTCGTTGTTCCGGCGGACGAACTCGCTCCAGGTGAAGTCGGTGTCCTGGTTCTCCGGGCCGGCCACGGCCACGTAGTACCGCAGCGCGTCCACGTCGTACCGCTGCAAGAAGTCGCGGACGTAGATGACCACGTTGCGCGAGGACGAGAACTTGCGGCCCTCCATGGTCAGGTACTCGCTGGACACGATCTCCGACGGCAGGCCCAGCCGGCCCAGCTGACCGGGCTCACCGCCCTTGTCCCCCTGGCCGTTGTAGCCGAACAGCATGGCGGGCCAGATCTCGGAGTGGAAGACGATGTTGTCCTTGCCCATGAAGTAGTACGACTCGGCGTCCGGCGACTGCCACCAGGCCCGCCAGGCGTCCGGGTCGCCGGACCGCGCGGCCCACTCGATCGATGCCGACAGGTAGCCGACGACCGCGTCGAACCACACGTAGATCCGCTTGTCCGGCCGGTCCCGCCAGCCGTCCAGTGGCACCGGGACCCCCCAGTCGAGGTCCCGGGTGTAGGCCCGCGGCTTCAGGTCGTTCAGCAGGTTGAGCGAGAACTTGAGCACGTTGGGCCGCCACTGGCCGCGCTTGGTCTGCAGCCAGCTGCCCAGCACCTCGGCGAACGCGGGCAGGTCGAAGAAGAAGTGCTCTTCCTCGACGAACTCCGGGGTCTCCCCGTTGATCCGGGACCGCGGCTCGATCAGGTCGACCGGGTCGAGCTGGTTCCCGCAGTTGTCGCACTGGTCGCCGCGGGCACTGGGGTACCCGCAGATCGGGCAGGTGCCCTCGATGTACCGGTCCGGCAGCGTCCGCCCGGTCGACGGCGACTTCGCGCCCAGCGTGACCTTGGGGAAGATGTAGCCGTTCCGGTACAGGCCGAGGAAGATCTCCTGGACCACCGCGTAGTGGTTGCGGGTGGTGGTCCGGGTGAACAGGTCGTACGACATGCCGAGCGCACTCAGGTCCTCGGCGATGACCCGGTTGTAACGGTCGGCCAGAGCCCGGGCCGACACCCCTTCGGCGTCGGCCTGGACCTGGATCGGCGTGCCGTGCTCATCGGTGCCGCTCACCATCAGCACCCGGCTGCCCGCCATCCGCTGGTACCGGCTGAACATGTCGCAGGGCAGCGCGAACCCCGAGACGTGGCCGATATGACGGGGGCCGTTGGCGTACGGCCAGGCGGGAGCGGCCAGGATGTGCCGGCCGGGCTGAGTTGGCGAGGACATGGTTCAAGCCTAGAGCCACCCGTGGGCTGCTCTGGAGCGGTTTTACACCCGCTCGGAGCGGTCCGCGGGCTTGTCCCCGGTCACCGGCGTCGCCGTCTGGGCGGGCACCCCGGCCGCGGCCGCCGGCGCACCGGCGTCCACGCCGACCGTGCCGGTGCGGTCAGCCTTGGTCCGGGTGACCTTGCCCGGAGCGGCCTGGCGCTCCTCCTCACCGGTCTCCAGCGAGGCGATGGCCGGGTGCCGGGTGTGCCGGATACCCAGGATGGACAGGAAGAACGTGCCCAGGATGATCTGGAAGCTGACGATCAGGGCGGTCACCGACGGGACGACCAGGCGCAGTGCGTGGTTGTAGTCCAGCGAGTGGAAGCTGGCGCTGCCCCAGTAGGACAGCGAGAAGACCAGGCCGACGATGCCCGCCACGAACAGCACGCCCCCCACGAGCAGGCCGCGCTCCAGACTGAGCGTCTTCAGGATGCGCCGGACTCGTTGCTGTTCGGGCAGGAAGCCCTCGGAACCGGCGTACACCTGAGTGAACAAGGCGAACAGCACCGCCTGGAAGCCGATCACCACCATGGCCGAGGCCACCACCAGGGTGTCCACGTCGAAGGTGACGGCACCCACGCTCAGCGGCCGCGGGACGACCACCGCGCCGATCACGATGCCCACCAGCAGGGTGACCAGGCCCGGGTACAGGAACAGCCAGCGCGGGCTGAACAGCAGCAGGAAGCGCAGGTGCCGCCAGCCGTCCCGCCAGGTGTGCAGGTGCGGCGGCCGGCTGCGGCCGTCCTTGGCCAGGGTGGTCGGCACCTCGGCGATGCGCTGCTTGTTGATGGTGGCCTTGACCACGATCTCGCTGGCGAACTCCATGCCGGTGGCCTGCAGGCCCAGCGCCATGATGCTGTCCTTGCGGAACCCGCGCAGGCCGCAGTGGAAGTCACCGATCTTGCTGCCGAAGAAGAGCCGGCCGATGAAGCTGAGCACCGGGTTGCCCAGGTAACGGTGCAGCGGGGGCATGGCCCCCGGCTCGATCCCGCCCTTGAAGCGGTTGCCCATCACCAGGTCCGCGCCCTTGCGCAGCTCCTCGATGAATGGCATCAGGTTGGTGAAATCGTAACTGTCGTCCGCGTCACCCATGATGACGTACTCGCCGCGCGCGGCCACGATCCCGCCCATCAGGGCGTTGCCGTAACCCTTCTCCGAGATGGGTACCACCCGGGCGCCGGCGTCCGTGGCCAGCTGCTGGCTGCCGTCGGTACTGCCGTTGTCCGCGACGACCACTTCGCCGTCGATGTCATGCTCATGCAGAAATGTCACAGCCTTGCGGACGCACGTCGCGACCGTCTCAGCCTCGTTCAGACATGGCATGACCACGGTCAGTTCCACGTCATCTCCCTTACTGCTCACGGTTTCACCATCCCGCTGGAGTGTGCGTTAGGTAGCGTGGGAAGGCGCCAGACCCCGGGCAGCCGTCCATCCCGGACCGCTGCTGCACCGTAATACCGTAGGCGAAAGAATGCTGCGGGGCGGGCAGACTTGGCCAAGCGTTAATAAGGCTTCGTGCGAAAGCGCATTAGAACACTACAAGGAGGGTCCGGGTTGACAGGACCGGCCTCGGGCACGCGGCGCGCCCTTCTGCTCCGCCGGCCCGGTACGTTCCGCCGGGGTCAGGACATGGCCAGGGACGGCGCACGCCGTCGGCCCAGGTTCCTGTTCACGCGCGCCCAGGCGCGCGCCTGGATCATGGACAACAAGTTCTTCTCGCTGGCCCTCACCGGGGCGCTGCTGCTGCGGATCGACACCGAGCTCGGCTACCAGTGGCAGGCTTGGTTCAACGACTCGTTCACCTACATGAGCGACGTGATCGGGCTGCACCCGGACGTGACCCGCCCGGCCGGGTACGCGATCTTCCTCAAGGTGCTGGAGCCGCTGCACAGCTACGCGGCGGTAACGATCTTGCAACACCTGATGGGCGTGTCCGTCGGCGTCATGTTCTACGCGCTGGCCCGGCATCGCTTCGGCGCCCCCCGGTGGATCGCGACGCTGGCCGCCTTCCCGGTGTTCTTCGACGGCTTCCAGATTCAGCTCGAGCACCTGATCCTGAGCGACGTCCCGTTCGAGTTCCTCATCGCGCTGGCCGTCACGCTGCTGCTGTGGGACCGCAAGCCGTCCTGGAAGATCTGCACCCTGATCGGGTTCATCCTCGGCATCGCGGAGACGGTGCGGTCGATCGCCCTGCCGCTGCTGCCGATCTTCGCCATCTACATCCTCCTGCGCCGCATCGGCTGGCGGTCCGTGGTCGGCGCGCTGGTCGCCTGCCTTGCCCCGGTTCTGCTCTACTGCACCTGGTTCTACTCGGTGTACGGGCAGTTCGGGATGACCGAGAGCACCGGCGTGTTCCTGTACTCGCGCACCATGGCCTTTGCCGACTGCTCGAAGATGGGGCCGATCCCGGCCAGCGAGCTGTCGCTGTGCACCACCACCCCACCGGACAAGCGCCCGATGTCGCAGTCCTACATCTGGGCCAACCTCACCCCGCTGAACCGCTTCCCCCCGTCGAAGTTCTCGCCGCTGCCCAACCAGCTGGCCGAGGATTTCGCCAAGCGCGCGATCTTGCACCAGCCGCTCGGGTACGCGCAGATCGTCGGCTACGACACGATCCGGGTCTTCGAGTGGCGCCGGTACGTGTTCCCCAACGCGGCCACCTATGACGAGTACCTGTTCGGCTGGAAGTCGCTGCCGATCCCGTCCTGGGCCCGCGGGCACGTGGGGTCCTACGACTCCGACGTGGCCTACTACATCCGGGGCAACCCGCTCACCGACGTGGTCGAGCCGTTCGCCGGCGTGATGCGGGTCTGGCAGCGCTACATCTGGCTGCCGGGCACGGTCTACGGCGGGGTCCTGGCCATAGGTCTGGTCGGCATGGCCCTGAAATGGCGGCGGCTGGGGGGCCCGGCCACGGTGCCCTGGCTGATATCGGTGGGCCTGATCATGGCCCCGGCCATGACCGCGGAGTTCGACTACCGGTACGTGCTGCCCGCGGTACCGTTCGGCTGCCTGGCCGCGGCCATGGCCTTCGGCACCGACACCAAGATGGGCAACTGGCTGACGGCCAAGGCAGCGGACCGGCAGACCCGCAAGGGTCGTGCCGTGGCCACGGCCGCGCCCGCGCCCGCCGTGACCGGCACGGACCCTCAGGAGCTGTCCGAAGGCGAGACCACCGCCTCGTAGACGAGCCGCCGGGGCAGGCCTGCCTCGGCGGCCACCGCGGCCACCGCGTCCCGCCGCGACATGCCGTCGGCCACCCGGCGCGACACCTCGGCCACGGCCTCGTCCACGTCGGCGGGGCCGATCTCGCGGGCGGGTGCGCCCGCCACCACCATGGTGATCTCACCGAGCAGCTCGCCCGCCGCCCAGGCCGCCAGTTCCTCCAGCGTGCCGCGGCGGATCTCCTCGTGGGTCTTGGTCAGCTCGCGGCAGACCACCGCCGGCCGGCCACCGCCGAGCGCGGTGGCCAGCTCGCCCAGGGTGGCCCCGGTCCGCTTCGGTGACTCGAAGAACACCATGGTCCGGCGCTCACCAGCCAGCTCGGCGAACCGGCGGGCTCGCTCGCCCGGGCGCCGGGGCGGGAACCCCTCGAAGCAGAACCGGTCGCTGGGCAGCCCGGAGACCGCGAGCGCCGCGGTCACCGCGGACGGCCCGGGCAGCACGGTGACGCCGATGCCCTCGGCCACAGCCGCCGCCGTCAGCCGGTACCCCGGATCGCTCACCCCGGGCATGCCCGCGTCGGTGACCAGCAGGACGTCCCGGCCCGCGCGCAGGTCGGCCAGCAGCCCGGGCGCCCGCTTGTCCTCGACCCCTTCGTAATAGGACACGATGTGACCGGCCGGGGTCACCCCCAGCCGGTCGGCCAGCCGCCGCAGCCGCCGGGTGTCCTCGGCGGCGATCACCGGGACGGTGGCCAGCGCCGCCACCAGCCGGGCGGACGCGTCGTCCGGGCGGCCGATGGGCGTAGCCGCCAGCAGCAGCGTGCCCGCGGCTGGTTCATTGCCCGGAATTACCCCTATGCCACCCATTCGCTTCCCATCAACCGCCGCCTTTTCATCCCGTACGATATGCAGCGATGGCGGCAACCGAAGCCGGCGCCGAGGCCGGCGCATCGGCTCCTGAGACGCCGGATGAGGCCACGACCCGTCCGGTGAGCCGGTCCACAGACCGATCCAGGGTTCTGCGTGACCGACTGGTTCCGGCGCTGCCCTCGGACCGCCTGTGGGGCTGGATCGGGTCGCTGCTCGTGACCGCGTTCGGCGGCTACCTGCGGTTCGACCGGCTGCGGGTCCCGCGCACCCTGATCTTCGACGAGACCTACTACGCCAAAGACGCCTGGAGCTATCTCCAGTACGGCGTCGAGATCCAGACGTATGCCGCCAATAAAGCCAACGCCATCGTTCAGGCCGGCGGCACGCACTTCTTCATGCCCAACACACCGCCCGAATATGTGGTCCAGCCGCCCCTGGGCAAGTGGCTGATTGCCGGGGGTGAATGGCTCTTCGGCCTGAACTCGCTGGGCTGGCGGTTTTCCGCGGCCGTATTCGGCACCCTGTCGATTCTGCTGATCTGCCGGATCGCCCGGCGGCTGACCCGGTCGACCTTGCTGGGCTGCATCGCCGGCCTGCTGATGTCCCTGGACGGCCTCGAGTTCGTGATGAGCCGGACCGGCCTGCTGGACATCTTCCTGATGTTCTTCATTCTGGCCGCGTTCGGCTGCCTGGTCATCGACCGGGATGTGTCCCGGGCCCGGCTGGCCACCGCGGTGACCGCCAAGGGCACGAGCGGGCTCGGCCCTGGCATCGGCATCCACTGGTGGCGGGTGGTGGCCGGGTTCTTCCTGGGCTGCGCCTGCGCCAGCAAGCAGTTCGGCGCCTGGTACATCGTCGGGTTCGCCGGCCTGGCCATTGCCTGGGACGTGGGCGCGCGACGAGCCGTGGGCATCGGCCGGTTCTGGGTCAGCGCGCTGGTCAAGGACGCCAAGTGGCTGCCGCTCAGCTTCGGCCTGGTGCCGCTGGCGGTGTACGTCGCCTCGTGGAGCGGCTGGTTCGCCTCGTCGCTGGGCTGGGACCGGCACTACGCGGCCACCCAGGGCGTGCGCACGCCGGTGCTGTCCGCGCTGTACTCGCTGTACGAGTACCACATCCAGATGCTCCAGTTCGGCGTGGGCCTGAAGACCCA
>DATDIH010000457.1:0-4503 GCA_036521155.1 Streptosporangiaceae bacterium | reverse complement strand
TGCTCGCCGGTGACCGAGTCCAGCGACCCGGTCGGCTCGTCGGCGAACAGCACCTCGGGCCCGGCCACCAGCCCGCGGGCCAGCGCCACCCGCTGGGCCTCACCGCCGGACAGCTCACCGGACCGCCGCTCCTCCAGCCCGTCCAGGCCGAGCCGGCCGAACCAGGGCCGGGCCTGGGCCAGCGCTGCCTTCCGGTGCAGGCCGTCCAGCAACAGGGGCAGGGCCACGTTCTCGACCGCGGTCAGCTCCGGCACCAGCTGCCCGAACTGGAACACGAATCCGAAGCGTTCCCGCCGCAGCGTGCTGCGCGCGGTCTCGTTCATCGTGTCGACCCGCTGGTCGCCGAACCACACCTCGCCCTGGTCCGGGGTCAAGATCCCGGCCAGGCAGTGCAGCAGGGTGGACTTGCCGGAGCCGCTCGGCCCCATGATGGCCAGCATCTCGCCCGCCGCCGCCGACACGCTGGCCCCGCGCAGGGCCGGGGTGGTCCCGAACGACCGGTACAGATCCCGTCCTTCGATCGTGTTCATCACGCGCCCCCCAGCTGCGCCGAGCCTGATTGAGCCGAGCCTGATTGAGCCGAGCGGACGGTCTCGCCCAGCGGGCCGAGCCGGGCCGCGGTCATGTCGATCCAGCGCAGGTCCGCTTCCAGGTGGAACAGCCCGTGGTCGGCCAGCAGCGCATCGACCAGCTCGCCGGTGCGCTTGAGCTCGGTCAGCTCCCGCATGCGCTGCAGGTGCGCGCCGCGCTGGGCGTCCAGGTACTCCTCGGCCGGCCGTCCCAGCATCAGGGCCAGCACGACCTTGCTGAACAGCAGCGTCTGCAGGTGCGGCTCGGGCTCGGCCGGCTGGATCAGCCAGGTCTCGAACTCGGTCGCCCCGGTGTCAGTGATCACGTAGCGCTTGCGGTCGGGCCCGGCCCCGGGCTCGGACTCACCGGCCAGCACCTTCCCGTCCCGGGCCAGCCGCCCCAGGGTCGAATACACCTGCCCGTAGGGCAGTGGCTTGTCGCGGCCGAAGAACGTGTCGTAGTCGCGCTTCAGGTCATAGCCGTGGCTCGGCTCCCGTTCGAGCAGGCCCAGCAGGGTCAGCGGAACACTCATGACCGGGACTCTACACTGAGTGTATACCTCGCGTCTATACACTTAAATTCCGGGGCGGTGGCCCCGAGCAGCGCCATGTAACTCTGCGGAAACAACCGCACGGCACACTGGCAGGACACGATCGGGAGGACGGGATATTGGCTGGGGACGTCTAAGGTGAGAGGCGTGGACAGGCAGCAAGAGTTCGTACTGCGCACGCTCGAGGAGCGGGACATTCGTTTTGTCCGGCTCTGGTTCACCGACGTGCTCGGCTACCTGAAGTCCGTCGCCGTGGCCCCGGCTGAGCTGGAGGGCGCGTTCACGGACGGTATCGGCTTTGACGGGTCAGCGATCGAGGGTTTCGCCCGCGTGTACGAGGCGGACATGATCGCCAAGCCGGACCCGTCAACGTTCCAGCTTCTGCCCTGGCGGGGGGAGGCACCCGGTGTGGGCCGGATGTTCTGCGACATCCTGCTGCCCGACGGGTCGCCGTCCTACGCGGACCCGCGCTGGGTGCTCAAGCGGGCGCTGGGCCGGGTCTCGGACCTCGGGTTCACCTTCTACACCCACCCCGAGATCGAGTTCTTCCTGCTCAAGGAGAAGCCGCAGCCGGGCCAGCGGCCCGAGCCGATCGACAACGGCGGCTACTTCGACCACACGCCGCACAGCGTCGCGCACGACTTCCGCAAGACGTCGATCATGATGCTGGAGTCCATGGGCCTGTCGGTGGAATTCAGCCACCACGAGGACGGCCCGGGCCAGCAGGAGATCGACCTGCGTTACGCCGACGCGCTGACCACGGCCGACAACATCATGTCGTTCCGCCTGGTCATGAAGGAAGTCGCGATCGAGCAGGGCGTGTACGCGACGTTCATGCCCAAGCCGTTCACCAGCTACCCCGGCTCCGGCATGCACAGTCACGTGTCGCTGTTCGAGGGCGACCGGAACGCCTTCTACGAGCCCGGCGCCGACATGCAGCTGTCCAAGATCGGCCGGGCCTTCATCGCCGGGCTGCTCCGGCACGCGGCCGAGATCACCGCGGTCTGCAACCAGTGGGTCAACTCCTACAAGCGCCTGTGGGGCGCGGCCGAGCTGTCGGCCGGTGCCGGCGGTGAGGCCCCGGCCTACATCTGCTGGGGCCACAACAACCGGTCGGCCCTGATCCGGGTGCCCATGTACAAGCCCCACAAGGGCAACTCGACCCGGGTCGAGTTCCGTTCGATCGACGCCGCCTGCAACCCCTACCTGGCCTACGCGCTCATCCTGGCCGCGGGCCTGAAGGGTATTGAGGACGACTACGAGCTGCCGCCGCCCGCCGAAGACGACGTGTGGGCGCTGACCTCAGCCGAGCGCCGCGCGCTGGGTATCAAGCCGCTGCCGGCCGACCTGGGCGAGGCCATCAGCGTCATGCAGGACAGCGAGCTGGTGGCCGAGACCCTGGGCGAGCACGTGTTCGATTTCTTCCTGCGCAACAAGCAGGCCGAGTGGAACGAGTACCGCCGTCAGGTCACCGAGTACGAGCTGGACCGCTACCTGCCCACGCTCTAGGCCCACGGTCAGGCGCTGCCCGCGATCTGCCCCAGGGACACGGGTGTGAGTACCGGACGTGAGCTCAGGTCACCGACGGCGGCCAGCCCGCGCCCGGTGGCCGCGGCCACCGCCTGCTGCACCACGGGCCCGCACATCCGGCCCTGGCAGTAACCCATGCCGCACCGGGTCGCGCCCTTGACCGCGCGCACGTCCCGGGCCCCGGCCGCGACCGCCTCCCCGATCGCCGCCCACGGCACCTCCTCGCACCGGCAAGCGATCGTGTCCGCCTCCGGCCAGCCCAGCCACCCCGAACGCCACGGATACAGCCCGTCCAGCCCACGCGCGAACCGCCGCGCCCGCGCCAGCGCCGCCCGTAGCCGGCTCAGGTCCAGCTCGCCGCTCCCCGCCCGTGTTTGATCGCTTTTATGGAAGGCTGCGTGGCGGGACTTTGCCACGTAACGCGCGGACGCCGCCCCCGCCAGGTATCCCTCCAGCTCCGCGACATCGGCCCCGGCCACCCCGGTCGTCTCCCCGGCCGCGAACACCCCCGGCACCGACGTGGCCTGGTCGCCGTCGCACCAGACCGCGGCCGTCGGCCGCCCCGGCTGCGGCAGGTCCGCACACCCCAGCGCCCGCGACAATTCGAGGGCCGGGCTGAACCCGAAGCTCGCATGCACCGCGTCCACCCTCACCCGGCGTTCGGTTCCAGCGATGGCCCGCCAGTCCCGGTCCACCCGGCTGATGGTCGCCTCGGTGACCCGCTCATCCCCGTGCGCGGCAGTCACCGCGTACCCCAGCTTGATGGGCACCCGATGCCGCCCCAGAATCCGGGCGTAGGCGGCGGCCTCCTGAGCCTTCTTGGTGAACGGCGCCACCCGCGCCACCCGCCCCAGCGTGCCCACGGTGACCGGATTGGCCTCCAGCACCCCCACCACCCGGACCCCGGCCTCCGCCAGCCCCGCCGCCGCCGGCAACAACAACGGCCCCGACCCGGCGACCAGCACCCGCCGCCCCGCGACCACCCCCTGCCCCTTGAGCAACGCCTGCGCCGCCCCCACCGTGGTCACCCCCGGCAGTTCCCACCCCGGAAACGGCACCACCATCTCGTTGGCTCCGGTAGCGATGACGACGGCCCGGGCCACGACCTGATCCGGCTCCACCCCCGCGCCCTCGCCGCTCCCCGCCGAAGTAAGCCAGAACCTGAACCCACCCCCGTCACCCCCGCCACCCCCACCAGACCCGGTAGTCCCGTCAGCCTCGAAACCCCCAAAAACCTCTGCAGTCCCGTCAACACCGAGACCCTCACGAACCTCTGCAGTCCCGTCAGCCACCCCGACTGCTTGCCACACCAAAACTCCCGGCAGATGCCATATCCCCGCTAGCCCCTCCAGTCGGCGCAGTCGCTGTGGCATCTTCGGCCCTACCGGAGTCACCGCGGCCGCGCTGGCTGTCGCTGGCCGCCGGTAGATCTGCCCGCCCACCGTCCGCCCCGCATCCATGAGGACCACCTGGGCTCCGAGATCGGCAGCGGCCAGCGCGGCCGCCATGCCGGCGGGCCCCGCACCCACCACTGCCACGTCGGCTCTCAGCGTGCTCACTGGCCCGCCCCCACTGAAGCGCTCGTGCGCACCTCGTCCCCCTCGCATACCAGGACCAGACAGGCCCGGACCGCCCGGTCCTCGTTGACATCCACCAGACAGTCGAAACACGCGCCGATCCCGCAGAACAGCCCGCGCGGCCGCCCGCCACTCCGGGTCCGCCGCCAGGACCGGACCCCGGCCGCCAGCAGGGCCGCCCCCACCGTCTGGCCGGCCTCCGCCGTCATCGGGGCCCCGTCGAAACTGAACGCCACCTTCTCAGTGCGCACCCGGCACCTCCGCGGCGAATCGGCC
>DATDIH010000456.1:0-2639 GCA_036521155.1 Streptosporangiaceae bacterium | reverse complement strand
CTCGGCCGCCTCCGATGTGTCCGGCCCGACCAATGTCTTCGTGCGGGTCGACGGCGGCAGCCCCCAGGAGGTGTGGCTGCCGGTCGGATACAACTGGGTGATCTGGAATCACGCCGACACCACCGTCCACCTGACGGCCGGCGCGCACCAGATCAGCCTGTCGACCACGGGGGCGGACGGGGCCTCCACGAACGGCGACGCGATCATCAACCAGATCGAGCTGCTACTCGACGATCCCGCGGTCACCAGCCCGGCCGTCTATGAGGCCGAGCAGGCCAGCCTGGATGGCGCCACGACTGACTACCGCGCGCAGGGCCAGTCCGGCGCCGGGGCCGCCGACATCGCGCCGGGCCAGAGCGTGACCTTCTGGGTCTACTCCGCAGCCGATGGGTATTCGGATCTGGCTTTCCGCTACAAGAGTGGGGGAACGGCCGGTGTCACGGTCAACACCCTGCCGCTCGCCGGGCAGCTCAACGGCGCGGGCCCGGAGGGCTGGTCGACCGGGTCGTACCGGGTGTACCTGAGTGCCGGGGTCAACAAGGTCGTGGTCCGCGGTGATCGCAGCGAGACGGTCCTGGACAAGCTGACCGTCACCCCGCTCGCGGCGAGCGCCGCCGCCACGGCGAACGTCGTCACCTACCAGGCCGAGGACGGGACGCTGGCCGGCACGGCCAAGGTCGACAGCAGCTACAGCCAGGCCCACGGCGGTGTCGTCACGGGCATCAGCGACGGGCCAGCCAACTCGCTCACCCTGGCCGTGCACGCGCCGGCGCGCGGCAGCTACGCGATGACGGTCCGGTTCGCGAACAATCAGCAGGTGGTGGCCAATCACTACAACCCGGACCTGATGACTGCCCCGGCCGACATCAGCATCAACGGCGGCCCCAGTTTCCACGTCAACTTCGCCAGCACGTTCAGCTGGAACCAGTTCTGGAACCTGACCATCCCGGTGCGGCTGCGGCCGGGCGCCAACACCATCAGGTTCATCGCCAACCCGCAGTACAACTACGACGGCAAGACCATCGGGGTCATCTATTCGGGAAGCGGGATCGGGCAGCCGCTGCGGTCCGACACGGCGCCGAACATCGACCAGATCACCCTGGCACCGGGCCAGCTTCCGGGGACACGACCGTGATCCTCCCAGGGAGCCCGGTGCCACTCGCGCGGCTGCCTGACACGGCCGGGGGCACCTGCGTAGAGTAATCACTCAATGCGACAGGAGGAATGCATTGAGTGACAGCAGGTCTTCGCGGCCGGCCACCCGCAGGGTGCGCGCCACGTTAATCGGCAGTTGCGTCATGGCGGCAGCCGTATCAGGCTGCAGCGGCGCGCCGAGCACGCCGGCGTCTATCCGCGGGACCGCTACGGCCCGGGGTTTCTCGTCAGCCGTGCACGCCTCGCCCACAGCGGGCCTCGGCGCGTCGTTCGATACGAAAGACGCGAGCGGCAGCACGTATCGCGTCCGGCTGGACCTGATCGTCGACCCGGCCACGGCCGCGGGGCGGTCCGCCGCCCCCAGGCACGGGACGCGGCTGATTGGCGTGGTGTTCACCATCAAGGCGATCAGCGGCCGCCTCCGGCGCGAAGACGCGGGCCGGCTCGCCACGGTCGTCGGTTCCAACGGGAAGACCTACGTCCCCGGTAAAAGCCCGATCGCCGGGTACGCGGGCTTCGGGAACCGCCAGATCAACATCGCCCGGGGTGCCAGCGAGACGGGCGCAGTTGCCGTTCAGCTGCCGTCCGGGGTCACGGTGTCCATGGTGCGGTGGTCGGCCGCATCCGGGCCGGGCTCCATGATCACCTGGCCCGTGCGGTAGGCACCGCTTCGCGGCGGGTCAGGGTTTGCGTCCCACGCCGGCCAGAACCCAGAACCTGCCGGGGTCGCCGGACACGTCAGCGCCCGGGTCCGGGCGCCACAGCGGGATGTAGACCAGCCCGGGGTCCACGAGCTCGAAACCGCCGAAGAAGCGCTGGATCTCCTCAGCCGAGCGCATCCGGGCCTGGGCCGAGACGCCGCCGTTGTACACCTTCTCGGCGGCCTGCGCCACGACCGGCCTGCTCGCATCGGTGGCGTGGGCCAGGACCAGGTAGCTGCCGGGGGCGAGGGCATCGCGCAGCGTGGCCACGATCCGCCCGGGATCAGCGGCATCGCTGATGAAAGGCAGGACCGAGACGAGCAGCAGCCCGGCCGGCTGGCTGAAGTCGATCAGCCGCCGGGTGCCGGCGTGGGCGAGGATCGTGTCCGGGTGGCGCAGGTCCGCCTCGATGACCGCGGTGTTGCCGTTCCCCGCGAGGAGAGCCTTGCTATGCGCGATGGCGACCGGGTCAACGTCGACATAGACCACCCGGGAACCCGGGCTGCCCTGCTGCGCGACCTCGTGCACGTTCCCCTGGGTCGGGATGCCGGACCCGATATCCAGGAACTGGCCCACGCCGGCCTGCGCGAGGAACCGCACTGCGCGGCCGAGAAAGTCGCGGTTGGCACGGGCGATCGCCCGGACGCTGGGGTCCGTCGCGGCCAGCGACCGGCCAAGGTCCTGGTCGGCCAGGAAATTGTGGCTGCCGCCCAGCAGGTAGTCATAAACACGGGCGCTGTTCGCCCGCTTGACGTCGACCTCAGGCGGTACCCAGCCTGGCTC
>DATDIH010000455.1:0-19570 GCA_036521155.1 Streptosporangiaceae bacterium | reverse complement strand
CTCACGTGCTGGCCCAGCACGATGTCCGGCCGGGCGAAGCGCTGGAACAGCCCATCGCCGACCATGTCCCGTGCCCCGCGGGCCAGTTCCTCGGCGGGCTGGAACACGGCCAGCAGGGTGCCGGACCAGGCGCCGCTGGCCCGGGAGAGAAGGGCCGCCGCGCCCAGCAGGCAGGTGGCGTGCATGTCGTGACCGCACGCGTGCATCACCGGAACCTCGCCCCCGTCAGCGCCCACGGCCCGTACCGAGCTCGCGTAGGGCAGGCCGGTCTGCTCCTCGACGGGAAGAGCGTCGAAGTCGGCCCGCAGCATCACCACCGGGCCATCGCCATTGCGCAGCAGTCCGACGACCCCGGTGCCGCCGACCTGTTCGGTGACTTCGAAACCCAGCGGCCGCAACGCCTCGGCCACGCGCTGCGCGGTGCGGTGCTCCTGCAGCGAAAGTTCGGGATGCTGATGCAGGTCCCGGTAAAAGCCCGCCAGCCGGGTACTCAGCTCGTCAAGGCCTGCCCGCACGGTGCCGTCGATCATGACCTGTGACCCTTCCGGTCAGGAGCTGGGAACGGGGGTCGCCGACGGGGCGGGGCAGCGGTTCCCCACGGCGGCCAGCAACCGCCCGGCCGCGGCCGCGACGCTGGCCTTCGCACTGAGGACACTGGACCGGGCGCGGGTGCTGGGTGAGGCGGCGTAGCTGCTCGCGGCGGACTGCAGCCGGGCCAGGTCCGACTTCACGGCGTCGATCTGGCTCTGCCACTCTTCACGGCCGGAGACGGTCTTGCTGAGGTCGGCCACGCTCGCCTCCATGCCCCGCGCCACCGCCTGGATCTCGCTGACCGCGCCTTGGCTGATGCTGACCGAGGTAATGCTGCGCAGGGCGGCGCGCAACGAATCCACGTCCTGGCATACGGTCAGTACGGGTGTGGACCGGGACGGCCCTGGTGAGGCGGGTGCGCTGGACGAGGCGCCGCCGGCCCCGGTGCCGCCCGGGGAAGAACCACTGGACCCGCAGGCGGCCGCCAGGAACATCACCGCGCAGAGCATCGCCCCGCTCATGGCCAGCTTGCCGGGTGTAACTCGCGTCATATCAGTACAGCATCAGGCTGCGGCAGCGCTGTGCGCCTCACCCTTCGCGGGCGAACAGGCAATGATCACCTGTAAAGGATGATGACCGCCTGGCCGCCAGCGGTCAGCTTAAGATAGTCAACGTCCCTGGACCCGGGTGCTGGGCGGCTGGTGAACGGTGAACAGTGGCTCACAGGCTGATGACCTGATCGACACGGCCGCCCCCATTGCCGGGGCGGGTTTCGCGCGTACCTGGCGTTCGATCGTGTTCGCCCCGGTCGGTGACGGCCAGCGGCGGCGGCGCGGCACGGACGGGGTGCGCCTGACGGCCTCCGTGCTCGCACTCGTCGCCTGCATACTGGTCATCCGCTATGACTCCCGTATCGACCGGGCGATCGTCCAGGTCCTGCATCCGCCGCCGCGGAGCATCACCTGGCTGGTGACGGTGGTTTACCAGGCCGGGTCGGCTGGTGTCGTGATCGTCCTGATAGCACTGGCTTTGCTGGCCCGCCGCTGGGTGGTGGCCCGGGACATCGCACTGAGCGCCGCCGGCGCGGCGGCGGTATGCGGGATCTTGGTGTTGCTGCTCGGCGGCCGCGGCGGCAGGCCGGCCGGGATCGTGATCAGCGGTTACCACCTGAGTTTCCCGGTCCTGCGGATAGCTCTGTTCGCGGCGGTCGCGGTGGTGGCGCTGCCCTACCTGGCCCGGAGTGCGCAGCGGCTGATCGAGATCTTCATCGCCCTGGTGGCGCTGGCCTCGGCCGTCGGGGGCCATGGGCTGCCGCTGAACGTTCTGGGGAGCCTGGCCATCGGCTGGGGGGTGGCGGCGATCGTCCGCCTCGTCTTCGGTTCACCTCTCGGTTTGCCCTCGGCCGCCGATGTCCGGCTGCTGCTGGCGGAACTCGGTATCCACGCGGGCAACGTGGCCCCGGCCCGGCGGCAGGTGTGGGGGGTGGCGAAGTACCAGGCCGACGAGCTGCGCCCGGCCGGGATGGCGGCGGCCGACGGCGTGGCCACGACGGCCGGCCGTATCGATATCGCGGTCTACGGCCGGGACGCGGCCGATGCCCGGCTGCTGACCAAGCTGGGCCGGTTCGTGTTCTACCGGGACTCCGGGCCCAGCCTCACCATCACCCGGCTGCAGCAGGTCGAACACGAGGCGTACCTCACGTTGCGGGCCGCCCAGGCCGGCGTCGCCGTACCCGGGATCGTCGAGGCCGGCAAGGTCGGCCCGTCCGGCGACGCGCTCCTGGTCAGCCGGATTCCGGCCAGGCCGGCCGGCCTGGCGCTGTCGGATGCGGACGCCACCGAGATCAGTGACGCGTTGCTCGATGACCTGTACCGCCAGCTGCTGGCCCTGCGGGCGGCCCGCATCGCCCACGGCGCGATCAGCGGTGACGCGCTGCTGATCGACCCGGTGGCGCAGACCGCCGTTATCGCGGATTTCCGCAACTCCGCGGTGAGTGCTTCACCGGATCAGCTTGATCGCGACGTGGCCGGGGCGATAGCGGCGACGGCGCTGACGGTCGGCCCGGACCGGGCCGCCGGTGCCGCCGCGCGGTGCCTTCCGCCGGAGATTCTGCGGGGCGCCCTCCAGCATCTTCAGCGGGCGGCCCTCGACCCGGCGCTGCGCCCGGGTCTGCGGGGCGCCCGCGGGCTGCTGGAGGAGGTCCGCCAGCGCTCCGCTCAGGCCGCCTCGATCGAGGTGCCGACGCTGGTCGAGCCCCGCCGGGTGAGCTGGCCGACGCTGATCATGGTCGTCGGCACGCTCATCGGTGGCTGGGCTCTGATCGGCGTGCTGATCGACGTCTCTCAGTCTTTCGACACCGTGATCGGGGCCAACTGGCTCTGGGTCGCCCTGGCCTTCGTCCTGGCTCAGCTGGCCTTCGCCGCGTCAGCCGTCGAAGCCGTCGGCAGCGTGGCCGGGCCACTCCCGCTCGGGCGGACGATGGCGGTGGAGGTCGCCAGCTCCTTCAGTGCCCTGGCCGGCGGCCAGCCGGCCGTGTTCGCCACCCGGGTGCGTTTCTTCCAGACCCAGGGCTACGACACCTCGGTCGCGCTCAGCTCCGGGGCCATCATGACCGTCTCCAGCTGGATTGCCACCGCGGTGCTGTTCCTGTGCTCGCTGCCGTTCGCCTGGAGCGCCATCGACTTGGAGGTGACTCCCCAGTCGGGCGGGGATTCGAAGCTGGTGTGGGTCATCCTGGCCGTCGTCGTGCTGGTGGCCGTGGTGGCGGGCCTGGTGCTGGCGGTACCCCGGCTGCGCCGCCTGGTGGCCGGGAAACTGCTTCCCAAGGCGCGCGACGTCTGGGCCAACCTGACCCAGGTCGCCAGCTCTCCGCGCAAGCTGGTCATGCTGCTGGGCGGCGCGTTCGCCCGTGAACTCGTCGTGGCCATGGCGCTGTCCGTTTCGCTCCGGGCGTTCGACGATCATCTGAGGCTGCCCGTCCTGATCGTGGTCATCACCCTGGCCGCCATCATCGGCGGCGTCTCCCCGTCGCCCGGCGGCATGGGTGTGGTCGAAGCCGGCCTGATCCTGGGCCTCACCGCGGCCGGTGTCGCCGAGGCCGATGCCACGGCGGCGGTGTTCATCCAGCGGCTGTTCACGTCCTACCTGCCGCCGATCTGGGGCTGGCTCACCCTGGTCTGGATGCGCAGGCGGGAATACCTGTAGTTATGTCCCGGCCTTGGGCGACGGGCGGTCTCGGTACCGGATCTTGAACAGGCCGTAGGCGATGGGCCCGGCGCACAACGGCGCCCAGTACGAGGCGAGGCGATAGGCCAGCGTGGCCAGGGCGGCCTGGCTGGAGTTCACTTCCGCCAGCACCAGGAGCCCGGTCAGGCTCGCCTCGACCAGCCCGAGGCCGCCGGGCGTGACCGGGATCATCCCGATGATGCCCGCGACCGCGTAGGCCACCAGGATGAGCGACGGGCGCGGGTGGCTCCCGGTGGCCCGCAACGCCGCCAGCAGGCAGAAGTAATCGAAGGTCAGGCGGCCAGCCGACAGGAGGAGGGCCTGCCACCACTGCCGGCCCAGCACCTCACGGATCTCGTTGCGCTGCGTCACCAGGGTGACATCCAGCCCGCTCAGCGGGGCCCGCCTCCGCAGGGTCCAGTTGGCCAGGCGCTGGACGGCGCGGCCGGCCCATCGCAGGGGTGCGTCCCAGACCAGGAGGACGGCGCCCAGCGCGACGAAGACCGCGAAGCCCACCGCCCCCAGGATGGCCGCATTGACCAGCCCGCGGCCGACGTACGAACCTCCCAGGATGACCGGCAGGGCCAGCACCGGCAGGGCGAGCAGACCACCCACGCCCAGCAGCGAGAACGCCGCCAATCCGCCGATGGCGGAGGTCATGTCGGCGTCGCTGGCCGCCAGCATCCGGAACTGGAGGGCGGCCCCCACCGCCGCGCCGCCGGGCATGATGAGGCTGATCGCGTTGCCGGCCAGCTGCGAGGTGATGACGGGGAACCAGGCCCTGGTGCGCAGCGCCAGCCGCTGCAGCGCGAACGTGCAGACGAAGTGAGCGACCTCGGCCGCGAGCGCCGCAGTCAGCCACCAGGGGTCCAGCGTGGACAGCCGCGGCCACGAGGCGAACACCTCGGTGATGGCCGGGAACACCAGGTAGATGGCGACGCCGGCCACGAGGACCACCACGGCGCGCTTGACCACCGTCCGCCAAGGAAGCGGGTGTGACTTCTCCTCATTGATCCTGGCGGCCAGATCGGGCTGGGCGGAGGTCCCGGCCCGATCGCTCACGGCCACGGCCGGGCGTCCCAGCCGATGGCCGTCGGATCAGCTCCCGGTCGCCTCAGCACGCGCCACCCGCCTTCCCGCAACAAGGTGCTCTCGCGTCCGGCCCGCCGAATCACCTTTCCCGGGTGATTCCGGCCATCGATGCTCAGCCAGCAGAATCCGGCGGGGTCTCGACGGCCCCGGCGGCGATGGCGCTGGCGAGCTGAGCGTGGTCCCGCTCGTTCTGGTCGGCGTACCGGTGGGCGAAACGGGCCATCGCGGTGGTGAACACGGGGCCTTTCCCGAGGTAGCCATCGATGGCGACGGGATCACCGGTCCGGGCGTGGGCCCGGGCGAGTGCCTCGCCGCAGGCCGTGGCGAATGCGGCCAGGCGGGGAGCGATCAGCTCCGTGGTTGGGATGATCTTCATGTCGCGGAACTGGCGCACGTAGTAGTCCCGGCCGTGCAGTGAGCCCCACCCGACGAAGATGTCGCTGGCGCTCTGGATCAGCCGCTTGCCGTTGATCACCCGTGCCCCGTGACGCTCATGCTGGCTGGGCCGCGTGTGAGCCTCGTAGACCGACGGCCCCGCCTGCTTGAGCTGGAGGAACAGCGGGTCGGCGCCGCTGCGGCCCTCCAGCAGCACCAGGTAGACCTGCATGCCCACGCTGCCGACGCCGACGACCTGCCGCACCATGTCGGTGACGGTGAAGCGGTCGAACAGGGCGCGGCGGTCCTCTTGCAGAGTCAGCCGGTACTCGGCCAGGAGGTGACCGGCGACATCGGCCTGCTCCTCGTCGCCGAGGGTGACCCGGATCGGCGGCTCCTCGGTGATCCGGGGGCGGCCGTGTGCCATCGTGGTCAGCTTGGCGAAGGCCCCGCGACTGGTCCGGCGCTGCCGTTTCTTCTCGATATGGACGGAGACCCGCCCCCGGTCGGCCGGCTCGAAGTAGCCGATCAGGCTGTCGGCATGGATGCCGTCGTACCAGATGTCGAGTTCCGGCCAGCTCGCGTACTGGCGCATCCGGCCGCAGTAGGCCTCGACGCAGGCCCGCACCGCGGCCTCAGTCGCCGATCGGCCGAGCCGGTTCTCCCGGGCGGCGACGACCAGGCTGGCGGCCAGGCGCTTGACATCCCACTCGAACGGGCCCGGGAGGGTCTCGTCGAAGTCGCGCAGGTCGAACGACAGGTTCCGTTCTGGGGTGGCCCACAGGCCGAAGTTCAGCACGTGGGCGTCCCCGCACAGCTGCACGATCAGGCCGGAATCCGGCTGGGCGGCGAGATCGGCGGCCATGACCGCCGCCGCGCCCCGGTAGTAGGTCCACGGCGAGGCGGCCATCCGCTGATGCCGGAGCGGTACGAGGGAAGGAACCCGCAACTGGTTCTGGGCCAGGATCGTGGTCAGGGCGTCGTGGGTGCGTTCTTTCTCGTCCCAGTCGGCCAGGGCACCTCGGCGGGCCCGTTTCCGCGCGGCTTTGCCGGATGCCTGCCTCTCCTCGGTGGTGGCCGGCACGTCGGGCAGGCTGACCGGCGGCGGTGCCGAGGCTGATGCCGGGATAATTGTCATGCCTCCAGGCCGAAGGCCTCTCGAAGCGTCGGGAACTTCCAGGCGGTCAGCGTGGCCATGGACTTCTCCCTATGGTCGGCCGGACAGCGTCGCGGGCATTTGCCGTCGGGCGACTCGCGGGGAGGGCCGCCGTCCAGCCCGACCCTGATGTGCATGTCGGCCGCACGCATCACCCTTTGCGGGTGAACGCGGTCAGCCGGGTCAGAGCAGCTCGAGTTCCCGCGCCCGCATGACGGCATCCCTCCGCCTGCTGACCGCCAGCTTGCGGTAGATCGCGGCCAGGTGCGATTTGACGGTGTTGGCCGACAGGCACATCTCGTCGGCGATCTCCGTATTCGAGAGGCTGGTGCTGAGAAACCGCAGGACCGCCTGCTCCCGTTCGGTGAGCGGATCAGCGAAGTCGATGCCCGGCCGCCGGCCGCTGTCCGTGATCGTGGTCATCGGTCCCCCCGCCGGCCCGGGCCAGCCGGCGGCGACGGCGGGGTGACGGGCGAGCAGCGAGGCGAAAAGTTCCTGGGCCGCGAGGAAGGGCAGGACGATGTCGTCTTGCGCGAGCTCGATTGCCCCCGCTATCGTCCCCAGCGCGCTCCCCGCGTCGCCGTTCAGCATGGCGATCCGCGCGGCGCAGAGCATCGCCTCGACCAGCGAGTACCGGCTGATCAGCGGGCTGACCGCGGTCAGCGCGGAACGTACGCAGGTCTCCGCGTGCCGCAGGTCGTGCAGGGACAGATACGCCCGCGCGCGCGGCAGCGCGGTGAGGATGGCGATGTCGGTGTCGTGGTAGCCCCGCAGCAGATCCAGCGCGGTGTTCGGCCGTCCGAGCATGGTCTCGGCGTCGGCGAGAAGCGTCTGACGCAGCGCCCTCGGGAGTGGCAGGTCCGCGTCCGCGGACATGGCGTGCGCGACCGACCGCGCCTCGTTCACCTTTCCGCTCGCGAGCAGCAACGTCGCCTGCCCGATGTCCCGCGCCGCGACCAGGCCAGGGTCGCCGTCAACGGCATCGGCTATCTGGGCCCGCTGCAGCGCCCGGGCCGCGCCGGCCAGGTCAGCCGCCATCAGCAGGCGGGTTGCGGTCGCCATCTCGAGCGCCGGGTGAACGCTGAGATCGCCGTGCTTGTGCAGCAGGGCGTGCGCGCGGCGGGCGGCGTCCAGGGCGTGATGCGGCCGTGACTGAAGGCTGTCGATCAACGCGGTCAGGGCGGCCGCCTTCAGTTCGACCACCGGTGGCGCCTGCGGCCTGGCCTCCGCCGACGCCATCACCAGCAGGGCCCGGGCCTCATCGATGCGCCCATGCCAGAAAAGGGTGCCGGCCTGCGCCAGCAGGATGGCGGCCGACAGGCCCGGCACCAGGCTTTCCAGGACATCGGTCTCGTGCGCGAGCAGGCGCCCCGCCGCGGCGGTGACCGCCTTCTCGTCGCCTGCTTTCAGGCCCAGGACGAGCCGGGCGAGATCGGCGGTGACGATCAGGTGCGGGCTGGCCGACGGTGTCTGGGGCAGGCCGTCCGTCACCTGGACTTGGCCGAGCGCGGATTTGGTGCCACCCGTGACCGCGGCGATCGCCAAGCTCGCGACGGCCGACTGGCTGGCCTGCTCCGTGTCCCCGGCTCCCGGAACTGGCGGTCGCCACCTGTTCAGCCCGAGGCCGGACAGGTCTTCACCGTGCACGAACGCATGGGCGAGGCCGCCCTGGATGAGCAACAAGGCCGCGTATGGCCTGTCGCCGGCCTTCGCGGCCCAGCTCAGGGCCTGGCCGGAATCCCCGCTGAGCTGGAAGTAGGCCGCCGCCCGGCGCATCAGATCGGGTACCAGGCCGGGCTCGTACCGGTGCAGGCTGTGGCGCAGTACTTCGCGGAGTAGCTGGTGGTAGCGGAAGCGGGTTCGCGTGGGGTCCACGGGGATGACGAACGAGTTGCTGGCGGCCAGCCCGGAGAGGATGTCGGCACACCCCTGCATCCCGGTCACCGCATCGGACAACGGGCCGGTCACCTCGTCGAACAGGCTGGTCTCGGTCAGCACCCTGCGCACGGGTTCGGGCTGGTGGTTGAGCACTTCGGCGATCAGGTACTCACCGATGCTTCCCTGGCCGAGCGCCAGCTCGGACACGAAAAGATCCGGGTATTCGCTGTTCTCCATCCGCATTGCGGAAAGCCTGGTCCCAGCCGCCCACCCCTCGGTCCGGGCCATAAGCAGGTCGAGGTCATCATTGGTCAGCGCGACGCCGTGGGTAGCGAGCAGTTTCTGTGTTTCGGCGCGGCTCATCGCCAGCTGCCGGGCCCGCAGTTCACCCATCTGCCCGGCCAGCCGGTACCGGTGCAGGGGTAGCAGCGGGTCGCTGCGGGCAGCCAGGATCAGGCGCACGCGCGGCGGGAGACCGCTGCGGATCATCGTGTCGAGGTCGGCCAGGATGTCCGGATGGGTCAGCAGGTGCGCATCATCGATGATGAGGACGGGTGGCACCGGCACCGCCGGCAGGCTGTCGAGCAGCGCCTGGACTCGCTCGATGGTGTCTCCGTGCGGTGTCACCGCGGGCGGCGCCTGCACCGGCTGCCCGCAGGCCTGCAGGGCCATCCGTAGCAACCGCCAGAACCGCACCGGCTCGGTATCCGCGTTCGTGACGGTGATCCAGGCCACGGGGGCCTTAGTGCGCAGCACCCATTCCGACAGCAGGACCGTCTTCCCGGCCCCTGGTCCCGCGGCCACGAGGATCAGCGGTTTGGCCGCGGCGCTGTCGAGCTCGGCCAGCAGGCGAGACCGTGAGATATGCCGGGGAGGGAGTGCAGGCACCACAAGTCGTGCGTCCACCAGTCGACGCGACATCGAGGCCCCTCCCCGCCTGAGGCACCGTGATCTCGCTTTCGGACTTTAACACCAGGCCATTGCCGCATCCAACAGCGATGAGCGCCTGATTACGGCAAATTGGCCCGGCCAGCCGCCGCGGAGCCGTCCTCGTCGCGGAAGTTTGCCCAGCCACCCGTAAGGAAGGAGGCGGCCCGCGCCGTTGCGGTAAAGCCTTGGCATAAGGAACCAGAGATTCGAAAGCATAGGTTTTTACATGCGCTATGAGATCCGCATAGCGGGCCGGCTCGATGAAGCGGCTGCGGCGGCGACGTTCGGCGGCCTGGACGTGAGCCCCTGCGGCGGCGTCACCGTGATCAGGGGAGAACTGGATCAGGCGGGGCTGCATGGCGTCCTCGAGCGCATCAGATCGCTGCACCTCGAGCTGGTCGACGCGCGCCGCGCCCGGACATTTCCCAGTCTCGATCCAGCCCGGTGGCGCGAGAGCCTGCCTTCAGAAGGAGGGCCCGATGGCGACGCATGCCTACGAGATTAGGGTGGCCGGATCGCTGGGTCCCGTCGCTCGTGACGCGTTCGCCGACGCGGACATCGACGTCGAACCCACCGCGACGGTCATCTCTGCCCGGCTCGACCAGCCCACCCTTCATGCCCTGCTGGACCAGGTGCGTGCCCTGGGCTTGGAACTGATCGATATCAAGCAGTTCCCCGATCTCCCGGTTGGGTTTCCGGATCTGCTCGGTTAGCTGCCCCCTACTCCCAACCGGCGGCGAGGCCTGATCTGGCCCGGTGTCAGCGATTTCACGACGCCCCGAACGCGGCCGCGGCCAGCCGCTCCACTTCCTCGGGCGGCACGTCCCGCAGGTGCTGGTCCACGGCCCAGCGGTGGCCGAAGGGGTCGATGAACTGGCCGGTCCTCTTCCCCCAGAACGCGTCGTGCAGCGGCTCGAACTCGGTGGCACCGGCGTCCAGGGCCCGCTGCCAGGCCGCCTCGGCGTCGGCCACGGCCAGGTGCAGCGCGCCGTAGGTCCCGCCCAGGGTCAGCGGGGACACGATGCCCAGGTCCGGGAACTCGTCGCTGAGCGCCAGCGTGCTGTCGCCCAGCCGCAGCTCGATGGTCAGGATCTGGCCGCCCGGCAGCGTGATCCGGCTGGTCTCCTCGGCCCCCAGCACCGCCGCGTACCAGGTCGCGGCCGCGGCTGGGTCCCGGGTCACGAAATGAAAGGTCAGCGAAGTCATGCCTAGACTATACAAAGTGTCTAGACAGGTCGTCTATACATTAAAACTGCTAGGCTCGCGACCCATGTCAGGACATCCCGGGGGTGAGGCTCGCCGTTCGCTGGGCCGCCGCGATTCCGCCCGGATGAGCCGGGCCGCGGGCCCCGGCGGCCAGCCGGGCCTGCGGGAGAACATCCTGGCCGCCACCGAGCGCCTGCTGGCCGAACGGTCCTTCGCCGACCTGGCCGTGAGCGAGATCCTCGCCGCGGCCGGGGTGTCGCGGGGGAGCTTCTACTTCTACTTCGACAGCAAGCACGACGTGCTGGCCGAGCTGGTGCGCCGGGCGGTGTCCCGCGGGCACCAGGCCGCGGCGCCGTGGCTGGCCGGGCCGCAGGACCAGGCCGCCGCGCTGCGGGCCGGGATCACCGCCGGTGCCGAGCTGTGGCGGGCCAGCGCGCCGGTGCTGCGGGCCATCGTGGAGAACTGGCGGACCGACCCGCGGCTGACCGCGTTGTGGCTGGAGCAGATGCAGACCTTCACCGATGCCACCGTGGCCCGGCTCACCGCCGACCCGGCCGCGGCCCAGCGGCTGGCTGGCCAGGACGTGCCCGCCCTGGCCAGCGCGCTCACCTGGCTGGGGGAGCGGCTGTACTACCTGGCCGCGATCGGCACCCCGCCGTTCGACGACCAGGACACGCTGGTGGAGACCTTGCTGTTCCTGTGGACGTCGGCCCTGGCCGGGCCGCCCGGGGCGGTCAGTCGATGACCACCCGAGGATGGTCGAAGCCGGCCAGGTCGATGACGCGTAGCAGGTGGTCCGAGGCGCGGGTCACGATGATGCCGCCCACCGCGACCAGCGTGGCCGCGGCCTCGTAGATCACGGCCAGGGCGCCGGCTTCGGCGTAGGCGAGACCGCCGACGTCCAGTTGCAGCCACGGGC
The DNA here is from genome assembly GCA_036521155.1 of Streptosporangiaceae bacterium. Taxonomy (GTDB): domain Bacteria; phylum Actinomycetota; class Actinomycetes; order Streptosporangiales; family Streptosporangiaceae; genus Bog-532. The sequence continues at coordinate 8,258 of DATDIH010000455.1, read as the reverse complement.
TGGCGGCGAGGCGGGCCCGCAGCACCCGGCCGAACACCGTGCGGCAGGCCAGGTCGAGTTCACCGGTCACGATCAGACCCCAGGGGGCGTTGCTGACGTTGAACCGCGCTGGCGGCTCGGGGGCGAACTCCGGTGAGATCCCGGCGTGCTCGTGGGCGATGGCGGTGGCCTCGGGGCGGCTGAACCGGCGCTGGTCATACTGGCAGACCGAGGTGATGCCCTCCTCGCGCTGCAGGGGTGTGCAGCGTCGCTCCCAGTCCAGCAGCCCCTCGATCGATCCGATCGACCGGGCGAAGTCTCCCATCTCCGCCGCGACCCGCAGGCCCCCGAAACCGTCGGCCCGGGCCCGGCGGGCCGCCGTCCGGAAGCCGCCTTCCATCACGTCCAGGTCCAGCTCACCCGGCTGGCCATAGGCGGCGGTGAAGTCCTCGATGACGAGCTGACCGGCCGCCGAGGCCGGGCCCGCGGGCACCTGGTGGGCCTCCAGGGCCGTGCGCACGGTGGCCGCGGGCCGGTCGCTGGCCATGTAGACCACCCGGTCACCGGCGGCCAGCCCGCTGCTCACGAACGTGGCCGCAAGCTGCTCCAGCTCCGCCTCGCCCCGGTAGAGCGCGCACAGGTGGGTACCGGGCTCCGCGCCCCACAGGCTGTGGCGCGGAAGCCCGCTGCGGGTGTTCGCGGAGTCACGCTTGGTCACATCACCATCTTTGCCTGAGAAGGCCCGGCCGGCCAAGCATTACGCGAGATTCTCTTGACAAGTGTCAAGGGTGAGCTGAGTGGCCGCGGATGCCAAGATGGACGAACGGTCAACCAGGTGAGGGGAGACAACGATGGCGCGGCGGGTGGACAGCGAACTGCTGCTGGTGGGAAGCCTGCCAGCGGACTCGACCGAGAGCGCGCTGCGCTCGGCGGCCGGGTTCTTCGGGGATCTGGTGTTCGCCCTGCCCGACGGCGAGACCGGTCCCCGGGCCGGATGGGTCAGCTACGAGCGGGAGCGGCTGGCCCGGCCGAACCCCGGCGTGGTCGTGGTCCAGGAAACCGAATCGCCGACCGGCCTGCCCCGGCACGCCTACGAGACGCCGGTCTTCGGCATCAAGCCTGGCCTCACCGAGCTGCACTGGGACACCTGGCCCCGCATCGACGACGCGATCGCCGGCTACCAGGAGTTCACCCGGTTGCGGGCCGGCGGCGTGATCCCCGGCCACCTCCGCTTCCAGGTCGGGCTGCCGTTCCCGGCCAGCGCGCTCAACGCGTTCAAGGCCGACTACGCCGCCGACTACCCGGTGGCCGCCCGGGCCTTCGAGGACCTGGCCGGCCGCGAGCTGACCCGGCTCACCGCGGCCATCCCGCCCGCGGACCTGGCCATCCAGTGGGACATGGCCTACGAGACCCAGGACCTGGAGGGCGTGCTGGCCTGGACCCCGGAGGGGGCCTGGGAGCGGTTCGCCGGGCCGGTCACCCGGCTGACCCGGCTGATTCCGGAGGAGACCCTGGTCGGCTACCACCTCTGCTACGGGACGTTCCCCGAATGGCCGATGTACGAGGCCCGGGACATGGGCCTGCTGGTGCGGATGGCCAACTTCGCGGTGGCCAATTCCGGCCGTCCGGTGGACTGGCTGCACCTGGCCGGCCCCCGGTATCTGCGCAGTGAGGACCGCAGCTTCTTCCGTCCCCTGATCGACCTGGAACCCGGCGACGCCAGGGTGTTCCTGGGCATCGTGCTGCCCATCGACGGGCTGGCCGGCCTGCGCCGGCGCCACGCCACCGCGTCCCGCTACCTGGACGACTTCGGCGTGGCCATGTACTGCGGGTTCGGCCGCCAGCCCGGTGCCGACGGCACCGAGACCATGCGCGAGCACGCGGCTGTGGTCCGGGCCCTGCGTCCAGCCTGACCAGCCCAGCCTGACAGCCCGTCTGACCAGCGCGTCAATCGGCTGTTGATCGGCTCGCCTTAGGTTCCCGCGCGTGAGCGACAGCGAGCCGGAACCGGCCGTGGCCCTGCTCGGCACCGGCATCATCGGCCTGGGCATGGGCCGCAGCCTGCTGCGGGCCGGGATCCCGGTGCGGGCCTGGAACCGGACCCGCCGCAAGGCCGAGCCGCTGTAGGCCGACGGGGCCCTGGTGGTGGACCGGGCCGCCGACGCCGTCCGCGGCGCCGGGATCATCATCACCGTGCTCAGCGACGGCGCCGCCGTGGCCGACGTGCTGGCCGGGGCCCGCCCCGGCCTGGTTCCCGGCCAGCTCTGGATCCAGGCCAGCACGGTCGGGGTCCAGTGGAACGACGAACTGGCCGGGCTGGCCCGGGACCGGGGCCTGACCTACCTGGACGCGCCCGTGCTCGGCAGCCGGGTCCCGGCCGCCCACGGCCAGCTGGTGGTGCTGGCGGGCGGTCCGGACGACGGCGACCCCTTCGGCCGGGCCCGGGTCCGGACCGCGGTCCAGCCGGTCTTCGACGCCATCGGGCGCAGCACCATCTGGCTGGACACGGTGGGCGCGGGGACCCGGCTCAAGCTGGTCGCCAGCAGCTGGGTCGCGGCCGTGACCGCGGCTACCGGGGAGACCCTGGCCCTGGCCCGGGGCCTCGGCACCGACCCGCAGGCGTTCCTGGCCGCGGTCCGCGGCGGCCCGCTGGACTGCGGCTACCTGCAGGCCAAGGCGGGCGCGATCCTGGCCGGCGACTACTCGCCGGACTTCACCACCCGGCTGGCCGCCGAGGCCACCGCGCTGATCGTGGCCGCCGGTGAGGACGCCGGCCTGAACATGGACGTCACCGCGGCGGCCGGGGCCCGGTTCGCCCGGGCCACCGCGCTCGGCCACGGTGGCGACGACATGGCCGCTGCCTTCTTCGCCAGCTTCGGCCGCGCCCTCTAACTACACCTTCACCTGCTGAGCCACCTCGCACAGGTCGGTGAGCGGGTCCAGGCTCTGGGCCCGGCAGGCCAGCTGGCGCAGCAGGGCCTGGAACGAGGCGGCGTCCGCGGCCGGCAGCGGGCTCAGCACGTGGGCCTCGACCCGGCGCAGCTCGTCCTGCAGCCGCCGCCAGGTGGCCCGGCCCTCGTCGGTGGCCACCACCAGCCGGCTGCGCCGGTCGGCCGGGTCCGGGTGCCGGGCCACCAGGCCCAGCTTCTCCAGGTCGTCGATCAGGTAGGTCAGCACGGTGCGGTCGATGCCGAGCTCCTCGGCGATCGCCCCCTGATTCCGCGGCGGCTCGCCGGCGGCGGCGGTCAGCACCTGATATCCCCGCGGGCCCCCGGGAAGATCGCGCAAGGCATGGTCGGACGCCTTGATGTAGGCCCGGAACACCACACCGAGCATCCAGCCCAGGTCGCCCTCGAGGTCGGTAGCCATGTGATCAGGATAACGCAGCGCCACAGAAATTCGACTTTATAAATAATCTGTACGGCATAATATCTGTGACGCAGCAGTTAGATCGGACAGCAACCACCCAGGGAGGCGAGGCCGCGATGACCGACTACGGGCATCCGTTGCTGTTCGGCTCGTTCATCAGTCCGGCCAGCGCCGATGCCGAGCGGACGGTCAGCCTGGCCGAGCTGTCCGAGCAGGTGGGGCTGGACCTGGTGACCTTCCAGGACCACCCGTACCAGCCCGCGTTCCTGGACACCTGGACCCTGCTCAGCTACGTGGCCGCCCGGACCAGCCGGGTGCACCTGGCGGCCAACGTGACCAACCTGCCGCTGCGGCCGCCGGCCGTGCTGGCCCGCTCGGTGGCCAGCCTGGACCTGCTCAGCGGCGGCCGGGTCGAGCTCGGCCTGGGCGCCGGGGCGTTCTGGGACGCGATCGAGGCCATGGGCGGCCGCCGGCTCAGCCCGGGCCAGGCCCGGCAGGCCCTCGATGAGGCCATCAGCGTGATCCGGCAGACCTGGGACACCAGCCAGCGCGGCGGCGTCCGCGTCGACGGCGAGTTCTACCCGGTCAAGGGGGCCAAGCGCGGGCCCGCGCCCGCGCACGAGGTCGGCATCTGGCTCGGCGCCTACAAGCCGCGCATGCTCGCCCTGACCGGGCGGGCCGCCGACGGCTGGCTGCCGTCCCTGAGCTACCTGCAGCCGGGCGACCTGGCCGCGGGCAACAAGATCATCGACGAAGCGGCCGAGCGGGCCGGCCGGTCCCCGGCCGCGATCCGCCGCCTGCTCAACATCGGCGGCCAGTTCGGCCCGGTCAGCCGGGGCCCCCTCGACGGCCCGCCCGACCAATGGGCCGAAGAGCTGGCCGGCCTGGCCCTGTCCGACGGCATCAGCACCTTCATCGTGGCCGCCGACGACCCCGACGACCTGCGCCGCTTCGCGGGCGAAGTCGCCCCCGCCGTTCGCGAACTCGTCGACGCCGAACGCGCCGCCGCCGCGGCCACCCCGCCAAGCTCGGCCACCCCGTCAGCCCCGGCCACCCCGTCAGCCCCGGTCGTCACACTGACCCCACCACCCTCAGAGGGCGCGTTCGCGGTCGTGCCCACCCCGGACGACGGAACCCGCCGCAGCGCGGCCCAGGTCTGGGACGAAGCCGGCCGGCCCACCGGCCCGGCCCGTGACCCGGTCCGCACCTACACCCCGCGCCAGCAGGCCGAGGGCCAGCATCTGATCGACGTCCACGACCACCTGCGCGGCGAACTGGACCAGATCTACGACCTGATCGACCAGGTGGCGGCGGGCACCCTGGACGCCGGCGCGGCCCGGTCGGCCATCAACGAGATGACCATGCGGCAGAACAACTGGACCCTCGGCACCTACTGCGAGTCCTACTGCCGGGTGGTTACCGTGCACCACACCATCGAAGACCAGTCGATGTTTCCCTACCTGCGCCGGCGTGACCCGCGGCTGGCCCCGGTCATCGACCGCCTGCAGGCCGAGCACCGGGTCATCCACGACGTCCTCGACGGCGTGGACCAGGCCCTGGTCGCGTTCGTCGCGGCCGGCGGCGACGCCGCGGCCCTGACCGGCCTGCGGAACGCCGCCGACCTGCTCAGCGACACGCTCCGGTCCCACCTGGCCTACGAGGAACGCGAACTGGTCGAGCCCATCGCTCGCCTGGGCTTCGGCTGACGCCCAGCCCGAGGCCCGAGCCCAGCCCGAGGCCCAAACCCCAGTCCGAGGCCCGAAACCCAGCCACTCTGTCCCGCCAGTCACAGATATCACTCAGTGAACAGGAGCCCCACCGATCATGCCCACGCTTACCGTCATCGTCGGCTCGACCCGTCCCGGCCGGGCCGGCGGCCCGATCGCCGAGTGGTTCACCGAGCGCGCCCGCGCCCACGGCGGCTTCGACGTCGAGGTGGCCGACCTCGCCGAGATCGGGCTGCCCCTGCTCGACGAGCCGAACCACCCGCGGCTGGGCCAGTACACCAAGCAGCACACCAAGGACTGGAGCGAGCGGATCGACCGCGCCGACACCGTGGTGTTCGTGACCCCCGAGTACAACTACGGCTACCCGGCCACGATCAAGAATGCCATTGACTTCCTGCACCGGGAGTGGCGCGACAAGCCGGTCGGCTTCGTGTCCTACGGCGGCGTCGCGGCCGGCACCCGGGCCGTGCAGCAGCTCAAGCAGGTCGTCACCACGCTGCGGATGGTCCCGGTGTTCGAGAGCGTGAACATCCCGTTCCACGCCCAGCTGATCAAGGACGGCAAGTTCGAGGCCAACGACCTGCTCAACCAGGCCGCCGACACCATGCTGGACGAGCTGCTCCGGATCGAGACCGCGCTGCACCCGCTGCACGCCCCGGCCACCGTCTAGCCGTTCTCGCGGGCAAGAGCCGGCCGTGTTAGCCTCCATCCATACAACACTGTATGGATGGAGGCTGGCCGTGACTCCTGCTCAGGTCCGACAGGTCGATCCGCCCCTCGACGTGCGGGCGCTCAGCACGCTGCCGGTCGTCGACTACGCCGACGCCTTCACCGTCACCGGCGGCCCGGGGGAGCGCACCCCCGAGCAGTGGGCGCGGGCCATGCTGTCCAGCGCCCCGCGACCGGTCCGATTCAAGCTGGTGGCGGGCTGGACCCTGCTCGGCCTGCGGCTGGGCATCCGGCCGGCCAGGCAGCGCATCCTCGGCTGGCGGGTTCGCCAGCGCACCCCGGACCACCTGCTGCTCGGCGCGGGCTCCCGGCTCGGCCTGCCCGCCGAACTGCTGTTCCGCCGCACCCCCGACGGCGTGCTGTTCGCCACCTTCGTCCGCCAGCGTTCGCGGCTGGCCCGCGCCCTGTGGCCCCGGGTCATCCCCGGCCACCAGCGGACCGTGGCCGCCCTGCTCACCCACGGTGCCCGCCGCCTGTGACCCTTTGACCGCGGCCCGGAACTGAGCCCCCGGCCCTGGACTTCGGCTGAGCCCGGCTCGCCGGCTGGTGAACGCCTACCCGGTGACCCGGTCCAGCCAGCTGATCAGCGCGGCGATGACCTCGCCCCGGTTGGTCTCGTTGAGGATCTCGTGCCGGGCACCGGGGTAGGTGACCAGCGTGACGTCGGTCAGTCCACCCTGCTTGAGCCGGTCTTCCAGCGGCAGCAGCAGGGCGAGCCCGCCGTTGACCGGATCCTGCTCCCCGGCCGCGATGTAGATGGGCAGGTCGGGCCGGATGTTCGCGACCTCGGCCGGGTCGGCCAGCGCCCGCGCGCCCTCGAACATCTGCCGGGCCGAGCGCGGGTCAAGGCCGAAGCCGCACAGCGGGTCGGCCACGTAGGCGTCCACGATGGCCTCGTCCCGGGTCAGCCAGTCGTAATCGGTCCGGGCCGGCGCGAACGGGGCGTTGAACATGGCCAGGTCGAGCGGCTGGTCCAGGTCGAGCGCGGCCTCCAGCAGGTCGATGACCGCGGTGCCGGTCAGGACCGCCGCGTCCACCTCCCAGCTGTGGCGGAGCAGGTACTGCTGGACCGCGAACGAGCCCATACTGTGCCCGAGCAGGACCAGCGGCAGCCCGGGCTGCTCGTCCCTGACCCGGGCGCTGAGCCCGCCGATCTCGTCGACCAGGGCTGGCCAGCCGCCCTCGCCCAGGTCCCCGGGCTCGCTGATCACGCTGGCCCCGTGCCCCCGATGATCCTGCGCGTACACGACGTACCCGGCTTCGTTCAGCGCCGTCGCGACATGCTCATACCGCCGGGCATGCTCGCCCATCCCGTGCGTGATCTGCACCGCCGCCCGCGGCGCCCCGGCCGGATCCCACCGGTACCCGGTGATCTCCGCCCCATCCTCGCCAGCAAACGTGAAGGTGCTCAACGCCATCGGGAACATCCCTCCAAATCAGGTGGCCCGACGCTATCAGGGAAGAAAAATCCACCCCCAGCGCCTCTGTCCGCCAACGTCCACGCTGACCCTTCCCCGGCCCCGTCCAGCGCAGACATCCTCGGACACGACCAGCAACAACGGCCCCACCGCGCTGGCCAGCACCCGCTTGCCTTCGGGCGCGTCCAGCAACCTGAACGCGGTATCCAGTGCCGTCCCGAAACACCCGTGCCCGTCGTAATTCACCTCGCCCGCATGCACCACCATCCGGACCCGTAGCTGATGCTGAGGTCCAGCCTCAGCGTTGTACCTGGTCAAGAGCTGGGCGAGCTTGGGTGCGGTCCGGCTGACCAGCGTCTGCTCAGCCACCTGGATGATCGCCAGCAGCCCATCCCCGCGATCTTCGAACGGATCACGGTCCTCCCGATAGATACCGGCCGACCGCAGTGCCGCGCCGAACAGCTCGTACAGCATGATCCGGAGTTGTCGTTTGACCGGATCGGATCTGCTGGTCGAGCGCTCAATGTCGAGCGCCACGATCGTCCGCTGAACTGGCTGCCGGGCAGGCTGGCTCCGTCGCAGCGTTACGAAGGCCAGCCTTTCCAGCTCGGGCCCGACGCCAGGCACGCAGAGCTCTTCCGCGGCCGGCGCAAACACATCCAGCGACTCCCGGGCCTTCCGTCGCTGCTTGGGCGGCGGCAGGAACTCGATGGTCTGCATGTTGTGCAACCGGTCCGCCAGCTTCACCGTGGCCACCCGGCGGTCAGCGGATCCGATCAGAGCCAGCGCTTCGGCCACCGTGATCCGGCGCCGCGCCCCGAGGTGATCCAGCCTCATAACCTCCGTCACCATCGTGGCCACCTCGGCGCTGAATCTCCGACGCAGCGCACCGACTGTGAACGGCGTGTCCTCCACAGTGTCGTGCAGGATCGCCGCACACAACGTCTGATCATCAGCGCCGAGCCCAGCCAGGATCGTGGCCACCATGACCGGATGAGATATGTAGGGGTCGCCGCTTTTCCTGAACTGACCCTGG
>DATDIH010000454.1:0-6808 GCA_036521155.1 Streptosporangiaceae bacterium | reverse complement strand
AGACCTGGCTGGTGAACCAGGCGATGCCGCTGGGTGCCACGAGCAGCAGTATTGACCAGGGCAAACCGATGAAGCCGGCCGGGGTTGGCCGGCCGAGGCCGGGTAGAAGCATCCCATGCCGCCACAGAGTGAACCGCCTGTAATCATTGTGGGTGCCGGGGTTGCGGGGCTGGCCTGTGCGCTTGATCTGGTGGCCGCCGGTGTCCCGGTCACGGTGCTGGAAGGCGCGGACGCGGTCGGTGGCCGAATGCGCACCGACCAGCACCAGGGGTTTCTGCTGGATCGCGGATTCCAGGTGTTCAATACCAGCTATCCGCAGGTGAAGCGGCGGCTCGATCTGCGCGGGTTGCAGCTGCGACCGTTCACCCCCGGCGTCCTGCTCCAGGCGGGTGACCGGCGGGTACGGTTCACCGATCCCACCCGGCAGCCAGCCGGAGCCGCCGATCTGCTGCGGGGGCGACTGGGCGGGCCGGCCGACGTGCTGGCGCTGGCGCGGTTGTCAGCGGCCGACATGCTGCTGCCGGTCGGGCTGATCAAGCATCAGCCGGACCGGACCACGTTCGCGGCGCTGAGTGAGGCCGGCGTCTCGCCGGACCTGTGCGAGCTGCTCTTCCGGCCGTTCCTGGCCGGGGTGTTTCTGGAAGACGAGCTGGAGACCTCGGCTCGCTTCTTCCATCTGGTCTGGCGGACCATGCTGCGGGGCACGCTGTGCCTGCCCCGGCACGGGATCCAGGCCGTGCCCGAGCAACTCGCGGCGGCGCTGCCCGCCGGGACCGTGCAACTGGACACTCGCGTGGTCAGCCTGACCAAAGACGGCGTGAGTCTGGCCGACGGAACCGAGATCCCGGCCCAAGCGGTGATCGTGGCCACGGGGGCCGCCGACGCGGGCGGGCTGTTCGAGGGCGCACTGCCCGTCCCGGCCACCCGCGCCGTGACCACCTTCTACCACGCGGCGCCGTCGTCGCCGCTGGCCGAGCCGACGCTGCTGGTGGACACCGAGCGCAAGATCCTCAACACCGTGGTGCTGTCCGAGGTCTCGGACACGTTCGCCCCCGAAGGCCGCGCCCTGGTCTCCAGCTCGTTGCTGGGTGACGCCAGTGACCGGGAGCCCGACGTCCGGGCCCGGCTGGCCGAGCTGTACGGCACCGACACCACGGGCTGGGAACACCTGGCCACGTACGCGATCCCGGGCGCGCTGCCGGCCATGCCCGCCCCGCACCCGCTCAGCCAGCCGACCAGGATCAGCCCGGGCCGCTACGTGTGCGGCGACCATCGGGCCACCGGCTCGGTGCAGGGGGCGATGGCATCCGGGACCCGGGCCGCCCGCGAGTTCCTCGCTTCCGGAGACCGCTATTCCTAGCCACCAGGACGCCCGCCAGGTCTAGGGGCGGCCTGGCTCAAGGACCTGGGCGAGGTGGTCGCCCGGGAGCGCAAGCGCGGTTCTACTGCGCCTTGAACCCCGCCCGGACCCCCGAGACCAGCTCGGGGGTCCTTTGGGCTACGCGGGCGAAGCCCGCGCAGGGGTCTGGGGGGCTATGCCCCCGAGGCACGCACTGCCCGTCAGCGCAGCACGTTCAGCGTGTTGCTGTCGTCGTTGACGAAGTAGACCTGGTGCGGGTAGGCGGTGGTGGCCAGGCCGAACAGGGCCCCGCCGGGCGGGTCGGCGGTGTCCAGGTTCCGGACCGCCACCAACCTCCCATGCTGGGTCAGTTCGACCAGGTTGTTGTCCCCGCCGTTGGCGGCCAGCAGGTCACCGCCCGGGGCGATGACCAGCCCGAGCGGGCCGTTGAGGTGCGGATCGGCGGACACCGTGGCGGCCGCCGCGCCCGCGTTGACCGGACGGTGCCGGAACACCGCGTCGGGCACCCGGGCGATGCGGGAATTCGCGGTGTCGGCCACGAACAGCGTCCCGTCCCGGCCGAGCGCGACCCCGGTCGGGCCCACGATCAAGGCGGCCGGGTCGGTGTGTACGGAGATCCCGGTGGCGATGACCGTGCTGGCCACGACCCGGGGCTCGGCGCCGGCCAGGCTCAGCGTCAGCCGGACCACGTTGCCGCGGGTGGTGCTGGACGGCTGGCCGCCATGGATGCCGGTCAGCACGTTGCTGACAAACAGGTCGGCCACCGCGCCCAGGTCCAGCGCGGTGGCGTCCCACGGGCCGTCGATGCCGTCACCGCGGATGATCTCCCGGACCCGTCCCGAAGGGTCGAGTACGAACAGCTCACCCGGCTTGGCCGTGGCGGCCGACCCGTCGGCGGTCGGCAGGCTGCCCACGATCACCCAGCCGGAGCGCAACGCCACCAGCGCGGTGGTGAGCCCCACCCCGCCCGGCACGATCGACCCGGGGATCTGGGCGAACAGCCGCTGCTTTCCGCGCGGGGAGATCTCCACGATCGTGGTGCCCCGGCCCTGCTGGTTGGCCGCATTGTTGAAGTTGCTGACCAGAACGTCTCCGGCGGTCAGTCGGCCGTTGCTGCGCGGTACGACCGCCACCCCGTACGGGTTGACGTCTCCGTTGGCCGGAATGGTGCTGGCCACCGTCGCCTGCTTCAGGCCGCCGATGAAAGAACTGCGTCCACTGGTCCCGGCCGTCGCGGGAAGGACTCCCGCCAGCACGGCCGCCGTGGCCCCGGCGGCTACTGCCGCCAGGCGTTTGGTTATTACTCCCCTGCCCATTGCCTGTCTCCTTGGCTCGCGACAGCGCGCGCGTTCGCGCGTGCTCGCGCCAGGGGCCGGCCGGTCACCCGTCGCTCACTCTTCTTACGGGAAACCGGGGCAGGGGGATTGGGTGAATCAGCGGCTGACGGCGGCCAGCTCGGCCAGCTCTTCCTCGGTGAACAGGCGGGACCGGATCATGAACCGGAACCCTTCCGGAGCCTCGAGCGAGAAGCCGCTGCCCCGGCCCTTGACCAGGTCGACGGTCAGGTGGGTGTGGCTCCAGTACTCGAACTGCGAAGCCGACATCCAGAAGCCGATCGGCTTGTCGACGCCGTCGATGTCCAGGTCGCCCAGGTGCACGTCCGAGTTACCGGTGCGGAACTCACCGTCCGGGAAGCACATCGGTGAGCTGCCGTCACAGCAGCCGCCGGACTGGTGGAACATCAGCGGCCCGTGCTCCTCGGTCAGCTGACGGAGCATGCCGGCCGCGGCATCGCTTACGTCAACCCGTTGCGTGGCCATGTGAGCCTCCTCGGGACGCTTCTAGCGGGGAGCGCCCGTGGGGAAGCCGCCTGGCTTCCCCACGGGCTCACTCTACGTTCGGGTGAATCAGAAGAAGCCCAGCGCGTCCGGGGAGTAGGACACGAGCAGGTTCTTGGTCTGCTGGTAGTGATCCAGCATCATCTTGTGGTTCTCACGGCCGACACCGGACTGCTTGTAGCCACCGAAGGCGGCGTGCGCCGGGTAGGCGTGGTAGCAGTTCGTCCAGACCCGCCCGGCCTGAATGTCGCGGCCGGCCCGGTAGGCGGTGTCGCCGTTGCGGGACCAGACCCCGGCGCCGAGGCCGTACAGCGTGTCGTTGGCGGTCTTGATGGCGTCGTCGTAGTCGTCGAACTTGGTGACCGACACCACCGGGCCGAAGATCTCCTCCTGGAAGATCCGCATCTTGTTGTCGCCCTCGAACACCGTCGGCTGGACGTAGAAGCCACCCGACAGCTCGCCGCCGAGCTCGGCCTTCTCGCCACCGGCGAGGACCTGGGCGCCCTCCTGCTTGCCGATGTCGATGTAGGACAGGATCTTCTCGAACTGGTCGTTGGACGCCTGGGCGCCGACCTGAGTGTCGGTGTCCAGCGGGTGGCCCTGCTTGATGTTCTTGACCCGCTCGACCCCGTCGCCGAGGAACTTGTCGTAGATCGAGGACTGGATCAGCGCCCGGGACGGGCAGGTACAGACCTCGCCCTGGTTGAGGGCGAACATCGCGAAGCCTTCTTGGGCCTTGTTGTAGAAGGCGTCGTTGTGGTCGGCCACGTCGCCGAAGAAGAGGTTGGGGCTCTTGCCACCGAGCTCCAGCGTGACCGGGATGAGGTTCTCGCTGGCGTACTGCATGATCAGCCGGCCGGTGGTGGTCTCACCGGTGAAGGCGATCTTGCGGATGCCCTTGTTCTGGGCCAGCGGCTTGCCGGCCTCGACGCCGAAGCCGTTGACCACGTTGAGCACGCCCGGCGGGAGCAGGTCGGCGATCAGGTCCAGCACCACGTGAATGGAGGCCGGGGTCTGCTCGGCCGGCTTGAGCACGACCGCGTTGCCGCCGGCCAGGGCCGGAGCCAGCTTCCAGGTCGCCATCAGGATCGGGAAGTTCCACGGGATGATCTGGCCGACCACGCCGAGCGGCTCGTGGAAGTGGTAGGCCACGGTGTCCTCGTCGATCTGCGAGATCGAGCCCTCCTGGGCCCGGATCGCGCCCGCGAAGTAGCGGAAGTGGTCGACGGCCAGCGGGATGTCGGCGGCCAGGGTCTCCCGGACCGGCTTGCCGTTCTCCCAGGACTCGGCGACCGCGATCTTCTCGAGGTTCTGCTCGATCCGGTCGGCGATCTTGTTGAGGATGCCGGCCCGATCACCCACGGAGGTCCGGCCCCAGGCCGCGCTGGCGCCCTCGGCGGCGGCGACGGCGCGGTCCACGTCGTCGGCCGTGCCGCGGGCGATCTCGGTGAAGGTCTCGCCGGTCACCGGGGTCGGGTTCTCGAAGTATTTGCCGCTGGCGGGGGGTACGTACTCGCCGCCGATGAAATGGTCGTAACGCGGCCGGTAGCTGACGACGCTGCCGGCTTCTCCGGGAGCCGCGTACTTGGTCATGGTGGACCTCCAGTGCTGTACATCACTTAACCGCCGACGGTAAGCCGGGCGACGTTGCAAAGCCGTTGCATGCCGGGCCCCGATTGCTTGCCCGGCCTCTGCCACCGGGTTACGATCGCGAAAGCTGGGCCGCTAGCAGCGAGAACGTCCTAGCGAGCCGTTGCCGACACCGGAGTCAGCAGATGAGTGGCAAGCCCGTCCGGCCTCGGCCGGCCGCGAGCCTGGCGACGGATCCCCGTCGGCAGTTCCGCGTGCTGAAGCAGACGCACGAGGCCGAACTGAGCGGAAGCCGGGCCCGGGTTCCGTCACGCTCGCTGATCGCCGAATCATGGCGGCGGTCGCTGGCCGCTCACATCGACCCGGACGACTACCGGCCCCCCACGGTCTACGCCCCGGACGACGTGGCCGAGGTCCGCTCGGCGCATCCCTTGCACTCGGTGATACCGCTGCTGCGCAAGATGCTGGTCGACATCGCCGACGCCTCGCACCACATCATGATCGTGACCGACGCGCACGGCACGATCCTGTGGCGGGAAGGGGCCGTCGACGTGGCCCTGCGGGCCGACCCGGTCGGCCTGTGCGAGGGCACCCGGTGGGCCGAGGACACGATCGGCACCAACGCGATGGGCACGGCGCTGGCCGTCGACGCCCCGGTGCAGATCTACTCGGCCGAGCACCTGGTGCGGGCCTACCAGAGCTGGAGCTGCGCGGCCGCCCCGGTGCACGACCCGGACACCGGCACCCAGATCGGCGCCATCGACGTCAGCGGCCTCCTGCAGGACCTCCACCCGGCCGTGGTCAGCCTGGTCACGGCCACGGCCGAGCTGGCCGAGAGCCACCTGCGGATGCAGATGGCGGTGCGGGACGAGCAACTGCGGGCGCGGAACATGCCCCACCTGGCCGGCCTGGCGGGCGAGGCCGGCGCGCTGGTCACCCCGACCGGACGGGTGCTGGCCGCCGAGCCGGCCGAGGCCTGGCCGGAACGGGTCGACGTCCGGGCCGGTGTTGAGACCGTCCTGCTCGGCGACGGCCGCGAGGCGCAGCTGGAACCGCTCTCCGAGGGTTACCTGCTCCGGGTGCCACGCTTCGGCCGGCCCGAGGCCCGCCGTCCGGCGCTGTCCCTGTCCTTCCTGCGCGAGCCGCCCGCGGCGATGCTGGACGGCCGCGAGCTGCCGCTCACCCTGCGCCGGGCCGAGCTGCTGACCCTGCTGGCACTGGCCCCGGCCGGCCTGACCGCCGAACAGCTGGCGCTGGCCCTGTACGGCGAGGACGGCAACCCGGTCACCGTGCGGGCCGAGATCCACCGGCTGCGGACCCAGCTCGGCGAGCTGGCCATGCGGACCAAGCCGTACCGGCTGCGGGCCGAGGTCGAGGCGGACTTCCTGACCGTCCGGGCCGCGCTGCGGGACGGTGACCTCCGGGCCGCACTGGCTGCGGGCCGGGCTCCGCTGCTGGCCCGGTCCGAGGCGCCCGCCATCCGGGCCGAACGCGACGAGCTGGTGGCGGCGCTGCGGCATGCCGTGCTCGACCGGGGCGACGTCGACGCGCTGTGGGAGTACAGCCAGCGCGAGCCGGGCCGGGACGACCTGGCCGTGTTCGAGCGGCTGGCCGCCGAGCTACCCAGCCAGGACCCACGCCAGCCCGTCTCCGCCACCCGTAAGGCTGCTCTTTTAACCGAATGACCAGGCGTGCGGGTCCGGTTCCCGTGGAGGTCCGACCAGTTCAGGACCTGGGGTCGATGTGGACCTTGGGGGCGTCGCCCCATTCGGGCGGGCGGCGGCCGGACAGCACGGTGGCCGCGTCGGCCAGCCCCACGGTGGCGGCGACGATCGGCTCGGGATCGACGGCGCCGTCGGCGTACAGGGCGATGGTCTCGGCCAGGCCACCGGACGCGCTGAGCACGCCGCTGGCGGTGACATCCTTGAGGACCAGCGTGCGGGTGTCGATCAGGCTGGGCTCGGCCGACAGGCCGATGTAGCCGATCCGCCCGCCCGGCTCGACCAGCTCGGTGGCCAGC
>DATDIH010000453.1:0-19360 GCA_036521155.1 Streptosporangiaceae bacterium | reverse complement strand
CGCGTACCCAGGCCAGCCACGATCCGGTCGATTGGAAATATCACCACGTCGGAAATTACTTGCTCAATAGTGTGACCCCGCCGAACCATGGACAGATCTGACGATGACAACCTTCACCGACGCTGACATGGACATCTCCAGTGACGATTTCCGGCATGCGGTGGGCCACTTTGCCACCGGCGTCACCGTCGTCACGTCGATCGGCCCGGACGGCGACCCGGTCGGCACCACCGCCAACGCCGTGAGCTCGCTGTCCCTGGACCCGCCCCTGATCCTGGTCTGCTTCGACCGGTCCAGCCTGACCCTGGAGGCGATCCGCAGCCACGGCGCCTTCGTGGTCAACGTGCTCTCCGCACCGCAGCAGGAACTCTCCTCCAACTTCGCCCGGCGTGGCCTGTCCGCGGTCTGGGACGGGGTGGAGCACCGGCCCGGGCCGACCGGAAGCCCGCGGCTGGAGGGCACGCTGGCCGCGCTGGAGTGCACGGTCGAGCACAGCCTGCCGGGCGGCGACCACGAGATCATCGTGGGCCGGGTCCGGTACGCCGAGACCTCCGGCGACGGCGGCGTGCCGCTGCTGTTCTGGCGCGGCTCCTATCTGGCGCTGGACGACGACGGCGAGCCCGAGGCCCAGGGCGCCTAGGAGGCGACCAGGGCCCGCAGGTACGGGCGGGCGGGCCCGTCGACCCGGGCCACCATCAGCGCGATGTCGTCGCCGTGCCGGGTGAGCCGGCGCGGGCTGGCCAGCAGCCGGTCGGCCAGCCGCTCTGGCTCATCACCCAGGCCGTCGCCGAGCACGCTGAGCAGGGCGCGCTCGTTGCAGCCCGGGTCGGTGCCGTCGTCCTCCAGCAGCCCGTCGGTGGTCAGCACCAGCACCGAACCGGGCGGGACCGGCACGGTGGAGCAGGTGTAGCGCTCGTCCGCGTCCACGCCCAGCAGCAGGTCATGGCCGAGTTCGAGCAGCTCCGGGGAGCCACCCGGGGTAACCAGGGCCGGAGCCGGGTGGCCGGCCCGGCACAGTTCCAGCTCGCCGCGGGCCGGGTCAATGATCACGAAGCAGCAGGTGGCGAACATGGCCAGATCGACATCGGTGTTGAGCTCGGCCAGCCAATGGTTGGCCCGGGCCATCACCTCGGCCGGGCCGTGCCCCTCGCGAGCGTAGGCGTGCACCACCATCCGCAGCCGGCCCATCAGCGAGGCGGCGATCGGGTTGTGCCCCTGGACGTCCCCGATGACCAGGGCGACCCGCCCGTCGGGCAGGTCGATGACGTCGTAGAAGTCCCCGCCGATCTCCAGCCCGCTCGTCACCGGCCGGTAGCGGGCGGCGATGGTCATCCCCGGCGCGGCCAGCGGCCCGCGCGGCAGCAGCCCGCGCTGCAGGTCGCGGGCGAGGGCGTGCTCGGACTCGTACATGCGGGCCCGCTGCAGCGACTGGGCCAGGAGGCCGGCCGCGGGCACCAGCAGGGCCCGCTCCTCGGTTTCGAACTCACGGGCGGCGCCGAACCCCATCAGGCAGACCACCAGCAGCCCCTTGCCCACCGGCACCGGCACCAGGGCCCAGGCCCGCTGGGCCGAGTTGCGGGTCACCCCGGCCAGCCGCGGGTAGTGGCGGGTCAGGTGCGCGGGCGAGGAGATGAACAGCGGCTGCCCGGTGGCGATCACGTCGGCCACCGGCGACCCGGACTGCTGGCCGGACCGGGGCTCGGCCAGCGCGGCCGCGGCTCGCGGGGTGAACCCGTACCGGGTCACCACCTCCCGGCGGCCGTCCTGCTGGGCCACGATGATCAGGCTGTTGGCCCCGTACATGGCCAGCCCCTCGCGGGCCGCGGTGGTGATGTCGTCCACGCCGATCGCCGAGGCCAGCGCGGCGGTGAACTTCTGGGTCAGCGCGGTCCGCGCGGCGCCCTCGTGCAGGCGGCGCCGCTCGGCCTCCCGGCTGGCCCAGATCGAGGTGGTGTCCATGACGAACCCGGTCATCCGGGCCGGCTGCCCGTCCGGGCCGGGCAGCACCCGGCCCCGGGCCTCCATCGAGCGCAGCGTGCCCTCGGTGTCCAGGACCCGGTATTCGACCTGATAGGTCCCGCAGGCGGCCATCATCTCCCGCATCGCCCTGATCAGGCTGGCGCCGTCCTCGTCCGGTACCCGGTCCAGCAGCTCCGCGATGGTGGCCGGCCCTTCGCCGGTCAGGCCGTGCAGCGCGTGCAGCCCGTCCTCGAACGTCACCTCGCCGGTGGCCAGGTCCCAGCTGAAGAACCCGGCCTCGACCGGGGAGGCGCTGGGCGAGAACACCGGCCCGCCGGCCGGCCGGTGCCTGGTCCACACCACGCCGGCCTCGGGCGGCAGGCTGGATGGCGGCCCGGCTCCGGCGGGCAGGCGAGCCGGCGGTCCGGCCTCGCCGGGCAGGCGAGCCGGCGGTCCGGCCTGGGCCGGGATGGTGATCCAGGCCCGCCTTTCACCGGGGCCACCCTCGGCCGACCGGTCCTTTCCCGCGTTCGGGCTCACTCGCGGCTCGCTCGTATGTTCTCGTTCCAACTGACCCAGCTCAATCACGTACACCTAGCCCTCCCCCACCAGCGGGCTGCGATCCCCTTCGCGCCGCCGGCTACGCCGCAAAAGCGGCTGTGCTGACCCATGGGTCTCGATGAACGCCAAGAGCATAGCGCTGAACGGGCAGGCATTGTCAGTAAAAACGCAGGTCAGACATGACCCGACACAGTTGTACGGGATGCCGGACAGGGCCGGAATAACCGTATTTCCGCTGGTCGCCCGCGAAGTCTCTTTCTCCACTTTGACCCGGGGTGCGCTCGTTGTCTTGTCCCGAACTTAACCGGACAATTGCCAGGAGCCGGGAATTTCCGGCAATTTGATCTGGGTATTGGGGTCCTAATTCCGGATTGAGCCCGAGGAAATCGTTTGCCCGGATTCGGGTGATGTGTTCGGTCGCGGCGTGACCTGGGCCGGGCGATGCAAAAGCACGGCGCCGGCCGCCCCGGCCAGGGCGGTGGCGGCAATGACCCACCAGCCGTGCTGGAACGCGGCCAGCCGCGCGACAGATCTGTCCGGCGAGCCGAGCACGGCGACCAGGATGGCCACGCCCACGGCCATGCCGACCTGCCGGATCATGTTGACCACGGCCGAGCCGGTGGCGAAGCTGGCCGGCGGCAGCGATCCGGCCGCGGTGGACATCAAGGTGGGCAGGGTGAGCCCGACGCCGACCCCCGTGAGCAGCATGCCCCCGAGGATCCCGCCCGGGTAGTCGGGCTGCAGGCCAATGGCCAGCGCCCACCAGACGATGCCGGCCGACAGTACGGTGGACCCGGCCGCGACCACCACCGCCGGGCCGAACCGGGTGATCAGCCGGCCCGCGACCAGGAACGAGAACAGCGGCACCATGATCGGGCCGGGGGCCACGCCGAGGCCGGTCCGCAGGGCCGACCAGCCCCAGTCATCCTGGGCCCACAGCACGATCGACAGCAGCATGGCGCCGAACGCCATGGAGAACAGCAGCATGACCACGGTGGCGCCGGTGAAGGCCCGGGCCCGGAACAGGGCCGGCTCGACCAGCGGGTTGCCGGACCGGGCGCAGTGCAGCGCGAACAGGGCCAGCAGGACCACCGCGGCCGCCAGCACCAGTGCGGTCCGGGCCGACCCCCAGCCCCAGTCGCCGCCCTCCACCAGGCCCAGGGTGAGCGCGCCGACCCCGGCGGTGACCAGGGCCGCGCCCAGCGCATCGGGCCGCGGCACCGGGTGACCGGGGACGTCCGGCAGCCGCAGCCAGCCCGCCACCAGCGCGGCCAGGCCGATCGGCACGTTGACCAGGAACACCCAGCGCCAGCTGGCCGTGACCAGCAGGCCGCCGACCACCGGCCCGAGGGCGGCGGCCATGCCTCCGGTGGCGGTCCAGGTCCGGACCGCACCCCCGCGCCGCTCGGGCGGGTAGCTGGCCAGGACCAGGCTCAGCGAGGTCGGGGTCAGCAGGGCCGCGCCCGCGGCCTGGACCAGCCGGAACCCGATCAGCATGGGCACGCTGGTGGCCGCGCCACAGGCGGCCGAGGCCACGGTGAACACGGCCACGCCGAGCAGGAAGCCGTACTTGCGCCGGTGCCGGTCGGCCAGCCGGCCCATCACCACCAGCAGCGCGGCGTAGACGATCGCGTAGCCGTTCAGCACCCAGGACAGGTCGCCCAGGCTCCGGTTGCCCAGGTCGCGGGCGATGTCGGGCAGAGCCACGTTGACGATGAACAGGTCCAGGCTGGCCAGCACGACACCAGCGCAGACGATGACGAGGACCTCGCCAGAGCGGCGGGCGGGGGCGGGGCCGGCGGGCAGGCTGGAACCGGGCTGGCTTAGCTCTGGCATAGCTAGACCGTACGCGACTGACTTAAGTCAGCACAAGTCAGCTACGATGGTGACATGACCGAGACGGAAAACGCCGCGCCAGCGATGCCGCGGCTGACCGGCGTCCTCGCGCCGCGCGAGCGCTGGCAGGCCAACGCCTGCTCGCTGGCCAAGGCCATCGACGTGGTCAGCACGCGGTCGGCGTTCCTGCTGATCCGCGAGGCGTTCTACGGCACCACGCGGTTCGACGACTTCGCCGAGCGGGCCGGGATCAGCGAGCCGGTGTGCGCGGCCCGGCTGCGCGAACTGGTCGACGCGGGCCTGCTGACCCGCGAGGAGTACCGGGAACCGGGCCAGCGGGCCCGGCGGGCCTACCGGCTGACCGACAAGGGGGCCGGCCTGTTCCCGGCCCTGGCCGCGCTCATGGAATGGGGCGACCGCTGGCTGACCGAAGATGGTGGGCCGGTCGAGTTCCGGCACCGGGACTGCGGCGAGCCGGTCGAGGTCGAGCTGCGCTGCGCCGCCGGCCACCGCACCGAACCGGGCGACCTGGACCTGGTCCGCCCCGACCGCTCCGGCTACCACCCGGCCCGCTGACCGACCTGCTCACCGGCCCCCGACCGCCCGGGTACGCAATGGTCCCTCTGCGTACATAAGAGGGTAAGCAAAGGGACCATTACGTACATTGAAGCCGCTGGCCGGGCCCGGGGCGGGCTCATCGGGGCCCGGACTCCAAGTAGCGACCTTCGAGATGAGCAGGGGAACGAACGGCGGCGGGATGCAGGCCGTCGGCGGGAAGGGGTGCGGCGGCGGAGCCCGAGCCAGGCCCGGGGCGACCGGCGGCGGCTCAGGCGGTGCGGCGGTCGCGGACCTGGCGCTTGATGCGGCCCAGCATGGCGGCCATGCCCCGCAGCCGCAGCGGGCTGACCAGGTCGGTCAGGCCCAGCTGGCTGGTGAACTCGTCCGGGGTGGCCAGCACCTCGTCGGCGTCCAGGCCGTCCAGGCCCGCCTGCAGGATCCCGGCGAAACCGCGGGTGGTCGGGGCCTCCGGCGGAGCGTCGAAGAACAGGTGGACCGCGTCGTCCGGCGCCACCTCGACCGCCAGGAACAGCGGCGACTGGCACTCCGGGACCTGCTCGAGCAGGTCCCGGTGGCCCGCGTAGCGCTCCGGCAGCGCGGGCAGGTCGTCGGAGAACTCCAGCAGCAGCTGGAGCCGTTCCTGGCCGGCCAGGGAGTTGAAGTCCTCGACGATCTCGGCCAGGCGTGGGTTGAGGGTGCCGGACGTCACGGCTTTTCACCCCGGGTGATGGGCACGCGAACGCTGTTGCCCCACTCGGTCCAGGACCCGTCGTAGTTGCGGACCTGCGGGTATCCGAGCAGGTGGGTGAGCACGAACCAGGTGTGGCTGGACCGCTCCCCGATCCGGCAGTAGACGACCACGTCGTCGCCCGAGGTCAGGCCGGCCTCGCCGCCGTAGATGGCTTCCAGTTCCTGGCGGCCGCGGAACGTGCCGTCCTCGGCGGCGGCCCGGGCCCACGGGACGTTGCGGGCCCCGGGGATGTGGCCGCCGCGCACCGCGCCTTCCTGCGGGTAGTCGGGCATGTGCAGCAGCTCGCCGCTGTACTCACCGGGCGAGCGCACGTCGATCATCGGCTGGCCCAGGTGATCCACGACCTGCTCACGGAACGCGCGGACCTTGGTGTCGTCCCGCTCGACGACCGGGTAGTCGGTGCGCGGGCGGTCCGGCGCGTCCTTGGTCAGCGGCCGGTCCTCGGCGATCCACTTGGCCCGGCCGCCGTCCAGCAGCCGGACGTCCGGGTGGCCGAACAGCGTCGCCACCCACAGGGCGTACGCGGCCCACCAGTTGTTGCGGTCGCCGTACAGGACCAGCGTGGTGTCGCGGGAGATCCCCTTCTCCGACATCAGCCGGGCGAAGCCCTGGCCGTCCA
This sequence comes from Streptosporangiaceae bacterium, assembly GCA_036521155.1. Taxonomy (GTDB): domain Bacteria; phylum Actinomycetota; class Actinomycetes; order Streptosporangiales; family Streptosporangiaceae; genus Bog-532. The sequence continues at coordinate 13,076 of DATDIH010000453.1, read as the reverse complement.
CGTAGTCGCGGGTGTCCGGGTCGTTCAGCTCGGTGTGCCAGTCCAGCTTGACCGCGCCGGGGATGTGACCGGTCTCGTAGAGCAGCACGTCCTCGTCGGACTCGGCCACGACCAGGCCGGGCTCGCCCTGGTGCTCAGCCAGCCACTCGGTGGAGACCAGCTTCTCCGGGTGGGCGTAGTCGCGGAACTTGGCCTCATCGTCGTTGGGCAGCGCCATCGCTTCCTCACCTTCGGTCCGTAGCTGGTCGCGCAGTCAGGTCACACGGCCGGGTCATACTGCCGGTCGCAGGCACAGTAACGCGCAGGGCCGCCCGGGCCTTCCCCCGGCCCCCGGGCGGGCGGAATTTAGACGGCCCGGCTGCGTTATAGAGCCCCATGAGCACAATTGAGCTGACCAAAGAGACGTTCGAGGACACCGTTACCCAGCCCGGTATCACGCTGGTCGACTGGTGGGCCGAGTGGTGCGGGCCGTGTAAGCAGTTCGGGCCGGTGTTCCAGTCCGCCAGCGACGACCACCCCGACGTGCGTTTCGGCAAGATCGACACCGAGGACCAGCAGGAACTGGCGGCGGCGGCCCGGATCACCTCGATCCCCACGCTGATGGCGTTCCGCGACGGCATCCTCGTCTTCTCCCAGCCTGGCGCGCTGCCGGCCCCCGCACTGGAGCAGGTCATCAAGGCCGTCCAGGATCTGGACATGGAAGAGGTACGGGCCGAGGTGGCCAAGCAGCAGACCGGCGCCACCCAGGGCGGCACCGAGGGCGCGGCCCAGTAAGTCCCCCGGCGTCGTTGACACCCCTCACTGGCTGGTGTGATCGTGCTAACCAGCCAGTAACCGCCAGGCCCGATGAGGGGGACGACGACGATGTCTGAGACCAGGGCGCCGGTGGCGCGCAGCTACGCGTCCGGCACCTATCCCGTGGCCCTCCTCGGGGACACGATCGGCGAGAACTTCGACCGCACCGCCAGCCGGTTCGGCGACCGCGAAGCCCTGGTGGACGTGACCGCGGGGCGCCGCTGGACCTATACCGAGCTGGCTACGGCAGTGGACGACCTGGCCCGCGGCCTGCTCGGGCGCGAGATCGGCCAGGGCGATCGGGTCGGGATCTGGGCGCCGAACTGCGCCGAGTGGACGCTGACCCAGTACGCCACGGCCAAGATCGGCGCGATCCTGGTCAACATCAACCCCGCCTACGGCTCGCATGAGCTGGAGTTCGTGCTGCGCCAGTCCGGGGTGCGGATGCTGATCGCGGCCCGGGCCCACCGGTCGTCCGACTACGCGGCCATGATCGACGAGGTCCGTCCGGCCTGCCCGGACCTGGACCAGGTGATCCTGCTCGGCAGCGCCGAGTGGGACGAGCTGGCCAGCGCGGAACGCGGCGCCGACCCGGCCGCGCTGGCCGAAGCCAGCGCGCGGCTGGGCACGGACGACCCCATCAACATCCAGTACACCTCGGGCACCACGGGTTTCCCCAAGGGCGCGACCCTGTCCCACCACAACATCCTGAACAACGGGTTCTTCGTGGGCGAGCTGTGCCGGTACACCGAGGCCGACCGGATCTGCATCCCGGTGCCCTTCTACCACTGCTTCGGCATGGTCATGGGCAACCTGGCCGCGACCAGCCATGGGGCCTGCATGGTCATTCCCGCGCCCGCGTTCGACCCGGCGGCCACGCTGGGCGCGGTTCAGGACGAGCGCTGCACCTCGCTGTACGGCGTGCCCACGATGTTCATCGCCGAGCTGGCCCTGCCCAGCTTCGGGGACTACGACCTGACCAGCCTGCGCACCGGGATCATGGCGGGCTCGCCCTGCCCGGTCGAGGTCATGAAGCAGGTGGTGGAGCGGATGCACATGGAAGAGGTCGGCATCTGCTACGGCATGACCGAGACCTCCCCGGTGTCGACCCAGACCCGCTTCGACGACTCGATCGAGCGCCGGGTGTCCACCGTGGGGCGGGTCGGCCCGCACCTGGAAGTCAAGGTCATCGACCCTGAGACCAGGCTGACCGTGCCCCGCGGCGAGCCCGGTGAGCTGTGCACCCGCGGCTACTCGGTGATGCTCGGCTACTGGGAACAGCCCGACAAGACCGCCGAAGCCATCGACGCCGCGCGCTGGATGCACACCGGCGACCTGGGCGTGATGGACGACGAGGGCTACGTGAACATCACCGGCCGGATCAAGGACATGGTGATCCGGGGCGGCGAGAACATCTACCCGCGCGAGGTCGAAGAGCTGCTCTACACCCACCCGGACGTGCTGGACGCCCAGGTCATCGGGGTGCCGGACGTGAAGTACGGCGAAGAGCTGATGGTCTGGGTGCGGATGCGCGACGGTGCCCGGCCGCTGGACGCCGACGGCGTGCGCGAGTTCTGCACCGGCAAGGTCGCCCGCTACAAGATCCCCCGCTACGTGCACGTGGTGGACGAATTCCCGATGACCGTGACCGGCAAGGTCCGCAAGGTCGAGATGCGCGAAAAGTCCATCGGCCTGCTGGGCCTGGAAGACGCCGCCCAGGCGCGGCACGCCTGATGCGGCAGCGGGCGCGAATGGTTCAATAACTTCTGTGAACCGGGTGCGGGCCAGCACGGTCAGGGATGGGCTGAGCGCCCTCCGCCCGCACGCCCAGGCATCGATCGTGGAGGTCAACGACGGCATCACGGCGGCGGCGGGCGTCGCGGAGGGTTTCGTCAGCGCGGGCGCGTCGGCCAGGACCCTGCTGCTGGCGGGTACGGCCGTCATCCTGGCCGGTGGATCCGCGGTGGCCGGGGTCCGCTACACCGAGGTGCGGACCGAGTGGGAGGTGAACCGCGCCCTGCTCGAGGAGGAGCGGGCCAGCATCGAGGCCGATCCAGCCGGTGAACTGGAGGAACTCGTCGGGCTCTACGAGGCCAAGGGCCTGAACCCACGGCTCGCGCGCCAGGTCGCCGAGGAGCTCACCGAACGCGATCCGGTCGCCGCCCACGCCGATGCCGAGCTGCGCCTGGAGACGCTGGGGTCCCGGAGCGGGGCGGTACCGGCCGCGGTGACCGCGGGTCTCTGCTACGGCATCGGCGCCGCCGTTCCGCTGGCCGCGATGAGCTGGCTGCCGACGAATGACCGGCGGCTGGCGGTGACGTTCGTTGTCGTCCTGGTCGCCCTTTGCCTCACGGGCTGGTTCGCCGCGTGGCTGACGGGGCTGCCGGTGCTGCGGCTGATACGCCGGAATGTCCTGCTGGGGGGCGCCGTCATGGCGGCCAGCATCCTGGTGGGTCTCGCCCTGAACTAGGAGCCGGCCGGCCCCCCGGCGCTGACGGGGACCGGGCGCAGCGGCGGGGCAGAGTGGGTGCCCTTGCGGAAGCCGCCCAGGAAGAGGGCCAGGACCAGAACGATCGCGATCAGGATCAGGAACCACAGCAGGCATCCGCCCAGGCGGGGCCGGAATGGCCGTTCGCGGCCGGTTCTGCGGTTCACTCGCCAGGCCATCCGGAACATACCTCGGTTATGCCCGGGCATAGACAAATATGTGCGCGGCCCGGACCGAAGATCAGCCGAGATGGCGCGAGGTACATAATGTCCCAACATTCCCGCAATACGACCGACGAAGGGCCCCGGGAACATACCACCGTGGTCCTGCAAAAACGCGGTTCCGTGCTGGGCAGGATAGGCGCGGTGGTCACCGTGATCGTGGGCCTGGTGGTGCTGGCCCTGGTGCTGTCGGCGGTGCACCTGCTGCCCCAGTTGCGTAATCCGTTCGGGGAAACCACCACCGACCGCAGCCAGCCGGTCGTGCTGAAATCAATAAGCCAGCTCAGCCGCTACGAAGCGGCCAGCGGGTCGTTCGAAGTCGTGGTTGACCTGCAGAGCCATTCATTCCTGCCTTCCTTTATCGAAGGCAGCGACACGTTGTTCGTGGGCCAGGGCACCGATATCGCCTACGTGGACTTTTCCCAGCTGAAAGGCCAGGCCATTCACGTTTCCGCGAACCGCACCGCGGTCACTGTGGCCCTGCCCAAGGCCCAGCTGGAGCCGGCCGTGCTGAACGTCCACCAGTCCTACGTGTACGCCCAGCAGCAGGGGCTGGCCAACCGGATCGGCAACTTCTTCTCCGGCAACCCCAACAACCAGCAGAAGGTCTACGAGGCCGCGCAGACCAAGATCCAGAACGCGGCCAAGAGCAGTCAGCTGCTGACCGAGGCGCAGAAGAACACCCAGTCCATGCTGACCGGCATGCTCAAGTCGCTGGGCTTTCAGCAGGTCACGGTGACGTTTGGAGGGGCCAAGGGGTAATCGCCACGGTGATGTTGTCCAGCCCGCCGGCCTCGACCGCGAACCGGACCAGGGCCGCGGCCGCGCCCTTCGGCTCGGTCAGCGCGCCCGGCAGGGCCAGGGCGGCCAGCTTGCCGCCGTCCGGGTCGTAGTTCCACAGCCCGTCCGAGCAGGTCACCAGGGCGCCCGGGCCGGGCGGGGTGAACTGGGCGACGTGCGGGCTGGCGTCCCGGGCGCCGACCCCGATCCAGCGGGTCACCACGTGGGCCTGGGGTGATTCGAGGGCCTCGGACTCGGGCAGCAGGCCCTGGGCCACCATCTCCTCGGCCAGCGAGTCGTCCCGGGTCAGTTGCTGCGCGACCGGGTCGGGGGTGGCGTCCAGCCAGTAGGCCCGGCTGTCCCCCAGCCAGCACAACGTGACCGTGTCCCCGGTCGCGACCGCCGAGATGTAGGTGGCGGCCGGAGTCTCCCCCGGCGCACCGGCCAGGCCGGCCACCGCCTCCCGGGCCGCGGTCACGGCCTCCTCCGCGCTGGCCGCCGGGTCGGTGCCGGCCTGCGCGCCCGCGGACAGGCTCTGCACCGCGGCCGTGGCCGCGGCCAGCGACGCCTCGTCCGGGCGGTCCGCGCTGGACACACCGTCACAGACCACCGAGATCACCGCCAGGCCGTCCGCGGTCTCCACCGTGGCCAGCCCGACCGCGTCCTCGTTGCGCTCGTGCCGCAACCCACGGTCGCTGATCGCGGCCACCGGCCCGAGATCAAGCTCCTGGTGGTCGCGACCGCCCGAGGTCTCCCCGGCGGCGCCGTCGCTCACAACGATCGAATTCATGACCATGGCCATCGCAGCTTCACCATGTGCCCGCTCCCGTCCTCTACCAGCGCCAAGCCCATTGTGTCCTACGCCGGCTAGGGCACGATCCCATAAACCGGGCGAAGAACCAAAAGATCGCTGCCGGCCGACGAGGTCTGAGGGCTGAGGTCAGATCTTGGCTGGGCTGAGGTCAGACCGGCGCGGGCTGGGTGGGCTGTCACTTCCAGTGGCTCAGGGGCAGGGGGCCGCGGCTGAGGACGGTGCGCAGGGCGAAGGTGCTCTGGGCGCTGATCACCGGGGGGATGGCCAGGATCTGGTCGAGGAGGACCTGTTCGTAGCCGGCCAGGTCGGGCACGGCGGCCTCGATGAAGAAGTCGGCCGAGCCGGAGATCAGGTAGCAGGCGACCACGGCCGGGATGGCGGTCAGGGCCGCCTCCAGCTGGGCCGACACCTCGCGCGAGTGGCCCTCGACCTTCAGCTCGATGAACACGGTCAGGCCCAGGCCGGCCCGCACGCGGTCCACCTCGGCCCGGTAACCGGCGATGATCCCGCTGGCCTCCAGGGCCTTGACCCGGCGCAGGCACGCTGACGGGGACAGCCCGACAGCCTCGGCCAGGTCCACGTTGGGCAGGCGGCCGTCGACCTGTAGCCGGCCAACGATGGCACGATCTATCCGGTCCCGAGAGTGTTGAGCAACTTCTGACGGCATTTTTATATTCTAATGTCACGTGATTGCGTCCGATGGCCGATTCGGCGTCAACTTTGCCATCGCGTTCGACGGCTTTTCTGTGACGCTGAAGGCATGTTGCGAAGCACGCCATCCGCCCGCCCGGCCACCCGGGACAGCCAGTCCTTCACCTTGTCGGTGCCCCGCGGCACCGCGCTCTACATCGGCGCCCTGCTCGGCCCGGGGCTGCTCCTGCTGCCCGGGCTGGCTGCCCGCCAGGCCGGCCCGGCCTCGATCATGGCCTGGGTGGGACTGCTCGGGGTGTCGGCGCTGTTCGCGGTGGTGTTCGCGGCCCTGGGCCGGGCCCTCCCGCAGGCCAACGGCGTGACCGGCTACGCCGCCGCGGGCCTGGGCCCGACGGCCGGACGCGTGGTCAGCTGGTGCTTCCTGGCCGGGGTGATCGGCGGAGCCCCGGTGGTCTGCCTGATCGGGGCGGGCTACGTGACCGGCGTGACCGGGGGCGGCCCGCTGGCCCGCTGCGCGGTGGCCGCCGTGCTGCTGCTGGTCGTGCTGGCCCTGGCCCTGGGCGGCGTGCGGGCCAGCAGCACGGCCCAGCTGGTGCTGGTGGCGCTGCTGATCGTGATCATCGTGGTCGCGGTGACGGGCTCGGCGCCGGGCGCGCGGGCCAGCCACTGGGCACCGTTCGCCCCGCACGGGTGGAGCGCGATCGGGCGGGCCGCGGCCACCCTGATGCTGTCGTTCGTGGGCTGGGAGGCGGTGGCCCCGCTGACCACGCGGTTCCGCGACCCCGACCGCCAGCTGCCCCGGGTCATCGGGATCGCGTTCGCGGTGACGGCCGTGCTGTACCTGGCCCTGGCCGTGGCCACGATCGCCGTGCTGGGCCCGGCGGCCGGCACCGACGTGCCGCTGGCCAGCCTGCTGGCCCGCGCGGTGGGCACGGCCGGCCCGGTGGCCGCGGCGGTGGCGGCGGTGGTCCTGACCCTGGGCGCGGTCAACGCCTACCTGTCCGGCGCGGCCGCCATGGCCCGCCAGCTGGCCGGCGGCGGGCGCGGGGCGGGCAACCGGCCGATCCTGGCCGCCAGCGCACTGGCCGGCCTGGTCGTCATCGGCCTCTACGCGGCGCACCTGGTGGGCACGGCTCAGCTGATCGGGCTGCCCACCACCCTGTTCCTGGTCGTATACCTGGGCTGCACGGTCGCGGCGGCGCGCATTTTGCGCGGCAAGGTCCGCGCCGCCGCCGCAACCGCCGCCCTGGCAGTCCTGGTCGTCCTGGCCTTCTGCGGCTGGCCCCTGGTGCTGGCCGCCGCCGTGGTGACCGCAGCCGCGGCAACCGGCGTGCGCCACCGACTGACGGCGAAGTACCGCAGCGGGCTACGGCGAGTCGGTCTGACCGGCCCAGCGATCCGGGCCGAAGGCTCGGTGAGCGGCCGGTACTGCGGCGAGGACCGTAGCGCGGGTTCCGGGGTCTGGGGCGATGCCGCTTAGCTTGAGCTGGTAATGACGTTGCCGGTGGCCGGGGCCGGGGCGAGGCCGGGGCCATCTCGGCCGCCGGCCCGCCAGTCACCCGTGGCACCTTAGGCCGGACCCAACCCGGGCCGAACCCCGGGACCCCGGGCCCGGGCGTCACCGTGGCCCCCCGGGCCACCGCCCTCCCGCGGGTCGGGTGCCTTATGTACGCACTGATCCCTAATGACACTCTGGTGGACGCAAAGGGATCAATGCATACATTGCCGTGACCGGCCCGCGTGACCACAGGTCTCCCGTGCCACACCAGCCCCACCACCGGGCGGCGAACTGGCCACCCGGCGCCGGGCCCCCGGCCGCCCCGCCGCAAACCCGGGCCGCCACCACCCAGCCACGATCAAATGAGCCTAAGCAGCATTGGGGTCCAGGGGGGTCGTCCCCCCGGACTACAGATGCGCGCTGGAGATGTGGATGGCGGTCCAGGCGCCCAGGTAGATGACGTCGCCTTCGCTCAGGGGCACGGTCACCCCGGGCGGGATCTCGCGCCCGTTGACCAGCGTGCCGTTCTCGGAACCGGGGTCGATGACCGCCAGCCGGCCGTCGTCTCCCGGCACCAGCACCGCATGCAGGCGGGACACCCCGGGGTCAGTGGGCGGCCCGGTCAGGTCGATCTCCGGCTCGATCCCGCGGGACACGCTGCGACGGCCGATGCGCACCTCCCGGCCACTGAGCCGGAACCGGCGACGAGGACAGTAGACCGGGAACCGCAGGGTGGCCGCGTCCTCGCCGCCCAGCGCCACCACCTGATCGAAGTAGGCGCGGTCGGCGCCCACCTCGGCCACCCAGGCGGTCAGCGTGGCCGGGCCGGAGCCGGATTCGAAGTCGTACCCGCAGACCTCGCAGAACTGCCCGGTCCGGCCGGTGGCGCAGCGCGGGCACGGCTGAGCGGGCGGCGCCGGCTCCGGCACGTAGGGCCGGGACGGACCGGAGGGCTGTGACGGCGTGCCGTCGAACCAGCCCGGGGACCAGCCGCCCGACGCGACCGGCTGAGCCTGGCGTGGCTCCGGCACGGCGGCCGGGTGGCTGCCGATGCGGATGCCGCACAGGTCACAGAAGTCATTGCTCCCGGAGTCGTGACCGGCTGGACAGGTCGGCATGTCAGTTTCGCCTTTCCAAACCCCTGCTTACTTCTTCGTGCGGACGGTCCGGGTGGACCGGGTGTCGAGCGCCATCTCGTCGGCGTCCGCGACCTTCTTCCGGAGCCGGACGGTCCCGGTGGCATCGTGCACCTCCACCACCTTGGCCAGCAGCCGGGCCGTCTCCTCGTGCCCGGCCTGGTTGGCCAGGGTGACGGCGCGGCCCAGCTTGGCCGTGGCGGTGTCCTCGTCGCCTTCCTTGCGGGCCTGGAGGCCGTCCTGAATGACCTGGGCCAGTTCGGCCTGGCCGGTGTAGTGCGCCACGTGCGGGTTGATCCGGGTGGACAGGGCTTCGTCGTCGGTCCACAGGGCTCGCACCAGCCCCTGGCCCAGGACCTGAGGCTGCGATCCGGGCCCGGACACCAGGCTGACCCGGGAGGCCAGCATCTCCTGGCCGACGCCGGCCGGGCTGACCTCGACGCACAGGTGGTAGTCGCGGGTCTCGCCCGGGCCCCAGGCGCCGGCCGGGTAGTCGCCCGCCTGCGGGCCGGCCGCGGACCGGCGGCCGGTGAGGTCGGCGACGTCCGGGGCCACCTGCTTGAGGAACTTGATCTGGGCGTGCTGCGGGGTCCACACCCGCAGCGACACGTCCGCGATCTGCTTGCTCATGGCGGTGTGCATGAGCGAGGTGAAGTCGGCGGCCAGCCCGGCCGGGTCGGCCACGATGTCCACCGTGCCCAGCAGCGCCGTGGAGATCTTGCGCAGTTCGGCCACCTCCCAGTCGGTGCCGACGCCCCGGCAGTCGCAGCGGAAGGCGCCCTCGCACCAGGAGATGGCCCCGGCCAATTTCTCCGGGGTCTCGTGCTGGTTATTGCCGTCGGTGAGCAGGATCGCGTGCCGGACCGGGGTGGCCCCGGCGTCCCGGCCGCCGCTGGTGAAGAGCTGGTGCGCCAGCAGCAGCCACTCTCCGATCGCGGTGCCGCCGTCGGCCTGCAGGCCCCGCACGGCCTGCTTGGCCGCGTCCCGGGCCTGGGGCGTGGCCACGGCCAGGCTGGCGTCCGGCGGGTAGATCGCGCGGGCCTTCTCGTTGCCGGCGATGACCGCGAACGAGGTGCCGTCCCGCAGCGCGTCGATGGCCGCGGCCGTGGCCACCTTGGCCTCGGCCATCTTGTCGGCCGGGTCGTTCATCGACCCGGAGCAGTCCACCATGATGATCTCCGCCGCGGCCGGGACGCCCTGCGGGGCGGCCAGGCGCCCGGACGTCACGGTGACGATCGCATTGACGTCCCAGCCCCCGGCCGACAGGTATTCGTTCTGAAAGACGTCAAGGGTGAAGTCGCCCGGGTCCGGACGGGGTTGCGTCATGGGGGAAGAGCTCCTCAGCAGATGGGATCAGGCCGGAGGAAAGGGGGCCAGCGCGACGGTGATGTTGTCCATCCCGCCGGCGTCGATCGCGAACTGAACCAGCGCGGCCGCGGCCCCGGGGGGATCGGCCCGCGCACCGGGCATGGCCAGCGCGGCCAGCTTGCCGGCCTCGGGCGCGTAGTTCCACAGCCCATCCGAGCAGAGCAGCAGGACGCCCGGCCCGGGGGGTGAGAACTGGCCCAGGTGCGGCTCCGGATCATCGTCGTCGGTGCCGATCCAGCGGGTGACCACGTGGGCCTCGGGTGAGCTGAGCGCGTCGGCCGGGGCCAGCTGGCCCTGGGCCACCAGCTCGGCGGCCAGGGAGTCGTCGGTGGTCAGCTTCTGATCAGTGGGGTGCGGCCGCGCGTCCAGCCAGTAGCCGCGGCTGTCCCCCAGCCAGCACAGGGTGACCGTGTCCTGGGTCAGCACCGCGGAGATGAAGGTGGCGGCGGGCGATTCGGCGCCCGGTGCGGCCAGCGCCTCGACGGCCTCCCGGGCCGCCTGGACCGCCCGGGCCGAGGCGTCGGCCGGGCTGACCCCGGCCGGGATCAGCTCGGCCAGGGTCCGGGCCGCGGCACGGGCCGCGGCCAGCGAGGCCTCGTCGGGCCGGTCGGCGCTGGAGATCCCGTCGCAGACCACGGCCATCGACACGGGCCCGCGATCGGTGTCGGCCCGGGCCAGGGCCAGGGCATCCTCGTTTCTCCGGTGCCGCAGGCCCCGGTCGCTCACGCCGGCGGCCAGCCCGAGGTCGAGCTCGAGGTGGTCAGCGGCGCCAACCAGCATCGGCAGCAGCGCGGTGCCGCAGGCCTCGCAGAAGTGGTCGGCCAGGTCCGCGGGCCGGCCGCAGGACGGGCAGTCCAGCTGGATGGGGCGGGCGGCGGTCACGACAGCGTCCTTGGCCGCACGTCGTTGGCCTGGTCGACCAGGGTGACGCGGGCCAGGTCGTCGGGGGCCAGCCGGGCCAGGGCCCGGTACCGGTTCTCCAGGCCGAAGCGCAGCGCGCGTTCGGTCAGGTCGCAGCCCAGCAGCTGGCCGTGGCCGACAGTGCGGCCGGCCGCGACCCCGTCCAGGGCGGCCCGCAGGATCTCCGCGCTGAGCTGGTGCTGGCGGCCGGGGTCGAGCTTGATCCGGTCCAGCCGCCGGCTGGCCTGCTGCAGGTCATCCGCGCTGACCACGCTGGGCGGGCGTCCGGCCACCTGGATCCGGACGGCGGCGATCTGGGCGGCCACGTGATGGCTGGAGGTGTCCGGAATGGCGGCCAGGGCCGCGATCGCGCCCGCCCGGTCCCCGGCCCCGAGCCAGATCCGGGCCAGGCCGAACGCGGCGCTGACGTAGGAGCGGTCGACGGTCGACACCAGCCAGAAACACCGGCCGGCCAGGGCCGCGTCGCCGCTGGCCTCGGCGGCCAGGCCCAGCGCCAGCTTGGGCGCGACCTCGCCCGGGAGCACGGCGCAGACGGCGCCGAACCCCTTGACCGCCTGGTCCGGGTGGCCCGCCATCAGCTCCGCCAGCGCCTGGTGCCAGGTGACCCGCCAGTCCGGCTCCTCGCCACCGGCCCCGGCCCGGGCCAGCGGGGCGAGCACGGTCTGGGCCCGGGGCACGTCGCCCAGGGCGATCAGCGCCCGGACCAGAGCCAGCCGGGTCTCCGGCGACGCGGCCACGTCCGGCGGCGTGCCGGGCTGCCCGGACACCGCCGCGGACAGCGACGCGGCCCGCAGCGGCAGGTCCAGTGAGCTCAGCGTGGCCAGGTACCCGGCGGCCGGGTCGGACCCGTCGGCCAGCGGGGCCGGCAGCCCGGCCACCACCTCGGCCGGCCGCGGCGGGTCGTAGGCGTCGGCCTGCGCCCCCGGATTGGCCAGGCCGGCCACCCCGATGGCCTGCGGCTCCGGGCTGAACAGGCCGGAGAACGCGGGCCGGGGCTGGCCGTCGGCCACCGCCAGCACCTCACGCAGCACGCCGGTCAGTTGCTCGGCCATCTCACTGGCCGAGGTGAACCGGCGCCGCGGGTCCGGGTCGGTGGCCCGGCGCAGCAGCCAGTAGAAGGACTCGTGCTCGGTCAGCACCGGCACGTGGGCCGGGTCCGGCAGGCTGTGCGCGTACTGGCTCGAGTAGCCGCCGAACTCGAAGGTCAGCACGGCCAGGGTCCGGCCCACGGTGTACAGGTCGGAAGAAGGTGAGGGGCCGGCCTCGGCGATCTCCGGGGCCTGGTAACCGTCGGTGCCGTAGATCGGGCTGTCTTCGTCGTCGATCCGGCGCACGCCACCGAGGTCGATGAGCTTGAGCTGCTCCTCGGTCTGGATCACGTTGTCCGGCTTGAAGTCGCAGTACAGCAGGCCGCGGTGGTGCAGGTGGCCGAGGGCGGGCAGCACTTCGAGGGCGTAGGCCAGCGCCACCGGGAGCGGCAGCGACTGGCCGGCCTGCCGGTACTCCTGCAAGATCTGCTTGAGGGACTGGCCGCCGACGTACTCCATCACGATGTAGCCGGCCTCGTCGCCGCTGCGGTCGGCGTGCTGGACGAAGTTGTAGATCCGGACGATGTTCGGGTGCTCGACCTCGGCCAGGAACTGCCGCTCGGTCATGGCGACGGCCATGGCATCGGCGTCGCCGATGTTGAGCAGACCCTTGAGCACCACCCAGCGGTCGCTGACGTTGCGGTCGCGGGCCAGATAGATCCAGCCCAGGCCGCCGTGGGCCAGGCAGCCCAGCACTTCGTACTGCCCGGCCACCAGTTCGCCCGGGACCAGCTTGGGCCGGAACGAGAACGGCGAACCGCAGTTACGGCAGAAGCCCTCGGTTAGCCCGGGTCGGCCGTTGGCGCTGCGGCCGACCGGCTGCTCGCAGGCGCCGCAGAAGCGCTTGTGCTCCGGGACCTCGGGGTTGGCCAGCACCGCGGTGGCCGGGTCGCGGGCTGGGATGGGCGGGATTTCCACCAGTCCGGCGCCCAGGCTGCCCCGGGAGGAGCGGCCGCTGCCCGGCCGGGACCGGCTACCGGGATGCGACCCGCGGCTGTGCTGGCTGGGCTGGCTGTGGCTCCATTGGCTGCCGGTGCTGTTGGGGTTGCTCGGCGTGCTGTGACTGTAGGGACCGCTGAGCCCACTGGGTGAACTGGGCGCACTGTGACTGTAGGGGTTGCTGAGTCCGCTGGGTGAGTTAGGTGCGCTGTGTGAACTGGGTGCGCTGTGTGAACTGGGTGTGCTGGGTGAACTAGGGGCGCTGGGTGTGCTGGGCTGGGTGTGACTCGAGGGGTTGCTGTGGCGGCTGGGGAGGCTGTTTCGGTCGGGCCAGCTGGTGCCGCTGGTCGGGCTGGCGGCGCTTCCGGCGCGGGCGG
>DATDIH010000452.1:0-9684 GCA_036521155.1 Streptosporangiaceae bacterium | reverse complement strand
CACCTGGACCGCGCAGAACCGGCCGATCGCCGGCACCGACGTGGTGCTCTGGTACGTGTTCGGCGTCCACCACATCACCCGGCCGGAGGACTGGCCGGTGATGCCCGCCGACACGGTGTCGTTCTGGCTGAAGCCGTCCGGCTTCTTCGACCGCAACCCGGCCCTGGACGTGCCGTAGCCAGACCGTAGTCCCAGACGGTAACCCCAGACAGGGGTTCCCCCACCGGCCTGAAGAGGGGGTGGCCGGTGGGGGAACTGTCACGGGGCGGCAAACCGCCCCGATCATGGGTATAACGCCTGAACCAGTACTTTATTATCCACGGACGTTGGTCTGGGGGGCGCGGACCGTGGGCCGGCTGCACGGGTGGCGAGCCAGCGCGAGAAAATTCGAACATGGAATATACGCATCTGGGCCGGACCGGCCTCAGCGTCAGCCGGCTCTGCCTGGGCACCATGAACTTCGGGCCGCTCACCCCGCCGGACGACGCGCAGGCGATCATGGACCACGCGCACGAGGTGGGCGTCAACTTCTTCGACACCGCCAACCGCTACGGCGGGGCGCAGAGCCCGCCCGGGCAACTCGACGAGAGCGGCCAGGCCCACGCGGGCTGGACCGAGGAGATCATCGGCGACTGGTTCGCCCGCGGTGGCGGCCGCCGGGAGCGTACCGTGCTGGCCACCAAGGTCTACGGCGCGATGAGCGACTGGCCCAACGACGGCAAGCTGTCCGCGCTGAGCATCCGGCGGGCCTGCGAGGAGTCGCTGCGGCGGCTGCAGACCGACCACATCGACCTGTACCAGATGCACCACGTGGACCGGGACACCCCGTGGGACGAGATCTGGCAGGCCATGGAGGTGCTGATCGACCAGGGCAAGATCCTCTACGTCGGCTCGTCGAACTTCGCGGGCTGGCACATCGCCCAGGCCAACGGCGCGGCGGCCGCGCGTCACCTGGTCGGCCTGGTCAGCGAGCAGTCGCTGTACAACCTGATGACCCGGGACATCGAGCTCGAGGTGCTGCCCGCGGCCCGGGCCTACGGGGTCGGCGTCATCCCCTGGAGCCCGCTGCAGGGCGGGCTGCTCGGCGGCGTGCTCAAGAAGGAGCAGGAGGGCCGGCGCCGGGCGTCGGACCGGGCCCAGCAGACCCTGAACGCGCACCGGGACCAGGTCGAGGCGTACGAGGCCCTGTGCGACAAGCTCGGCGAGAAGCCCGCCAACGTGGCCCTGGCCTGGCTGCTGCACCAGGACGGAGTGACCGCGCCGATCATCGGCCCGCGGACCATGGAGCAGCTGGACGAGCCGCTGCGCGCGGTCACGCTGCAACTGAGCGAGGACACCCGCCAGCAGCTCGACGAGATCTTCCCCGGGTACAAGCCCGCCCCGGAGAACTACGCCTGGTAGGCCCGTTCGGCGGGACCTCCGGCGGGGCCGGGCCCGGCTGGCGCCTCAGTCGTCCAGGCCCGCGTCCCGCCGGATGGCGGCCAGCAGCCGCTGGTGCTCGGCGCTCAGCCCGCCGCGGTGCGGATCGGCGAAGGCCGCCGACCGGGCCAGCGCCTGAGTCGGCGCGGCCTGCAGGGTCACGTCGAGCAGCGACCAGGACAGCTCGTCCAGGGCACCGCGGATGGCGTCCGGGTCCTCGGTCTCGGCGCAGGCATCCTCCGTGGCCGCCAGCAGCTTGACCGGCTCCGGGTCCGGCCGCATCTCCAGCGGGAACGAGTCCACCATGTGACAGGGAGCCTCGGTCACCCGGGCCGCCTCGAACGCGTTCAGCAGCGGGCTGACCTCGCCCGCGGTCAGCGGGTCGTACAGGCCGGGGAAGGAGATCTCCTCGTAGCCGCGGTCGTAGCCGCTGAAGTAGATCGGGGCCGGCGATCCGTGGTCGGCCAGCACGCCGACGGCCAGATCGATCAGGCTGACCGGCCAGCCCAGGTCGGTGATGGCGTGGATGTTGAACTGGCCGCTGACCGCGCCCAGGCCCGCGATCAGGAGCAGCTGGGCCGACTCCAGGGCCGACTGGATGTAGAACGCGATTTCCGAGCTGTGCAGCCGGACCACCGCGTCCTCGTTGCTGCGGGCCCAGTCGTACAGCCGGTGCAGCACGATCGAGTTGTCCACCACGTGGGTGAACCGGCCCGCCGAAATCCGCATGTCGACGGCGTGCGCGCAGGTCGAGGCGACCCACTCGGCGGCGCGCTTGGACGCGGCGTACATGTCGGGCGAGTAGGGGCGCAGGGCCTTACCGGTGGACGCGCACACCACCTGCGGCACCCCGGCGTCGGCCGCGGCGTAGAGCACGTTGCGGGTGCCGAACACGTTGGTGCTGACCGTGCGGTGCACCTCGATCTCGGCCAGGGCCGGGCTGCGCTGGGCCGCGACGTGGAAAACGACGTCGGGCCGGATGTCCCGGATCAGCGTGTCCAGCCGTTCCCGGTCCCGGATGTCGGCCTGCAGGTACTCGGCCCCGGGGATGCGCGGATAGCCGGTGGTGACGCCGCGGCTCACGCTGACCAGGCGGCCCGGGCCGAGCTCGGCCAGCTGGCCCATCAGCATCGAGCCGATACAGCCGGTGCCGCCGGTGACCAGGATCACGGAACCGCGCAGCCAGTCGTTCAGCAGCGCTTCGGGCAGGCAGAGAGACCGCTGGGTGATCGCCTGGAACCGCGCGTACTCCGCGCCCGCGCCGCCCTTAGCGGCGATCAGCGAGGCGGTGAGACTCCGCAGCTTGGCTACGGCGTCCTCGTCCAGGCCGGTCTGGCCGGGAGGCGCCGCCGCGCGCATCATCTCGATGAGCTCCCGCTCGGTCTCCATCCATCGACTCCCCTCCAGAGTCCGTTACGCCGGCCCGCCCGGTACGAGCGGGCCCTACCCTAGTTGCCCGGCCCGGGCCGAACCGCCAGGAACGCAACGATCCTGACCGTCACGTGTGGTGGATTACGAAGCATCGTCGAATATCCGTTTTCACCCATCTCGGCCGGGTATTTGGCGCGATACTTACGCACTGGATCCCGCCTCCCCCGGCGGTCTCCACCACGTCTGCTCATGCCAGCGTCGGTCCTGCCCCAAAGCCTGTGACAGGTGCAATCCCGACATGAAACAGGTATGTTAACAAACGGTAATATCCCCTCATCACACGATAGATGAAACTATAGTTCTCCGTATCTCGCCACGTCTGCTTCGACAAGATTCAAACTATTTGTCCGTTCAACCTGTCGACACGCCCAGAGGGGGGCATGTGACCAACGTTGTCGAGAGGCGGTCTGGAGCCGGGACCGGCGCACCGGAGACGGGGGAGGGACGCGGGGCCGATGCCACGCGGCCGATACCCGTCGTCCCGGATGCGGCGCCAGGGCACCGCAAGCGACGCGCGCGCGGCAAGGCGCACTCGCATGCCCGTCTGGCTGACAGCACGCCACCGCTGAAGGTGGCGGCTCCGCGACCCGTCAGCGCTCCCGTCCCCGCGGCCGCCGCGGTGGCGACGGCGCCGCGCATGGCCCGTGGCCCGCGCACGGTCCCGCCGCCCGCCGCCGTGCAGCCCGGCACCCCCGTACTGCCAGTTCCGCCGGACGACCGCGAGAAGTACAGCTACATCCGCCGCCACGCCTGGCTGCTGACGCTGGGCTCGCTGGCCAGCTTCCCGCTGCTGCTGTTCAGCCAGGTCCGGCTGATGATCATGTACCACTGGTTCTGGTTCTACGTGCCGTTCGTGGCCATGGGCATCTTGTTCCTGACGTTGCCGCTGCTCACCGACGGCCTGAGCAAGGGCTTCAACTTCCAGCACCACCGCGACCTGGTGGCGAACTGGCGGCCCAGGCGCTACCCGTCGGTGGACGTGTTCCTGCCCGTCTGCGGCGAGCCGATCGAGGTGCTCCGCAACACCTGGCACTACGTGTCGCTGATGGCCGAGTACTACCAGGGCCAGGTCACCGCCTACGTGCTGGACGACTCGGCCAGCCCGCAGCTGAAGGCCATGGCCCGCGACTTCGGGTTCGCCTACGCCACCCGGCCCAACCGGGGCTGGTTCAAGAAGTCGGGCAACCTGCTGTGGGGCTACGAGGTCTCCCGGGGCGACTACATCCTGCTGCTCGACGCGGACTTCGCACCACGCTACGACCTGCTGAACGAGGCGCTGCCGCAGATGGAGGCGCACCCGGACACGGGCATCGTGCAGACCCCGCAGTTCTTCCGGGTCACCGACGACCAGAGCTGGGTCGAGCGGGGCGCCGGGGCGGTGCAGGAGCTGTTCTACCGCTCCATCCAGACGGCCCGGGCCGAGAAGAACGGCGCGATCTGCGTGGGCAGCTGCGCCATTTACCGCCGGGCCGCGCTGGCCGACAACCTGGGCATGACCCTGGCCGAGCACTCCGAGGACGTGCGCACCGGTTTCGACCTCAGCCGCCTCGGCTGGACCCTGCGCTA
Source organism: Streptosporangiaceae bacterium (assembly GCA_036521155.1). Taxonomy (GTDB): domain Bacteria; phylum Actinomycetota; class Actinomycetes; order Streptosporangiales; family Streptosporangiaceae; genus Bog-532. Next base: position 5,268 of record DATDIH010000452.1, on the reverse strand, counting down.
CCTGCCGATCGCGGTTTCCACCGGAAACTGCCCGGACAATGTGCTGGCGTTCCTGAATCAGCAATACCGCTGGTGCTCGGGAACGGTCGAGCTGCTATTCGGGCCCACGTTCTGGCGCGCGAAGCTGAACTTCTATACACGAATGTGCTATCTCGCCGGATTTGTCTATTACATCTACACGGCGTTGTTCACATTCGTCATGCCCGCGCTTTCCATCATCATTCTGGCTCTCTATCCGGGCCTGATGCGCCTCGAGAACATGATCTTCATCATCCCGGTGCTGCTCTACTCCGCGGTGATCTTCCCGATGTGGCATCACGTGCCGTACCGGCTCGAGGCTTACTCGGTCAAGCTGATCTCGGGCTGGGCGCACGTGTTCGCCTACTGGGACGCGATCCGGGGCAAGCGGCTCGGGTGGAAGCCTTCGGGCGGCGACAAGAAGAAGCAGGACGGTCGCAGGCGCTTCTGGGCCTGCTTCCTGATCTGGACCATCGGCAGCAGCGTGGCCTGGACCGGGCTCGCGTTCTACCGCATGGTCACCATGAGCCCCGCCGACTTCATCGTGCTTTTCGTGCTGGGCGCATTCGAATTGATGGTCGCGGCCCGAGTTCTCATACAGCCGGTGGCGAGCGCTACTTCGTGAGTTCCACCAACGGCGACGACAACCACTACCACTCCAGATCGCACGGCGGGCCAGGAGTTCAAGACGAATCCCTGCCCGCCCCGGAACAGACGGCAGCCGGGGGGCTACGCCAGTCGATGGACTCCACCCGACAGGACCAGCACCAATGGTCCGACTGGTTCAGCAAGGCTCCGCCCAGTCAGGCGGAGGAAGCTGAGGAAAGGGCCGCTCCCGCCGAAGAAGCGGGCGGCCCTTCGTTCCGTGCTGCCCAGGCGGATGACCCGGCCGGGGACGGGCCGGCCACACCAGGCGATCCCGCTGCTCCGTCCACCGATTTTGATATATCGAAGGCCGCTGATCCGGCTCCGGCTGACCGCGCGGAGCCATCCGGTGATCCGGCTTCTCTGGGCGTGACCGCGGCGGACATCCGCAACACCCGGCCGCCCCGCGACGAGCAGGACGACGGCGACGGTGGCGGCCCCGGTGACGGCCCGTTCGGTCTGCTGGACCGGCGGGTGCCGGGCCAGACGCTGCGCGGCCAGGCGCCGCGGGGCCACCAGCCCTCCGGCGGCCAGCCGCCGGCCAGCCCGGGTGGCCCAGCCAGCCCGGGTAGCGCAGGCGGCCCAAGCGGATCGCCCTGGACGCCGCCGTGGCGGCTCCCGCGCGACGAATCTGTCTCGCGCCGCCTGCCGCGAGAGCCCTCCAGTGACTGGCCAGGCCAGGAGCCCGCGCCCACCCCGCCGCCGCCGCCGGCGCCGCCCACCGTGGCTCAGCCGATCGTCACGCCCGAGCAGGCGCGGGCCATGTACGAGGCCGAGACCGCCCCGGCGGAGGAAACCACCCCGGCGGCCAAGCCCGAGACGCCCGTGCCGGCCGCGCCGCCCACCGTGGCGCAGCCGATCGTCACGCCGGAGCAGGCGCGGGCCATGTACGAGGAGGTCGCGCCGACCACTTCCTGGCCGATCATCTCCCCGGAGTCCCCGGACGACGAAGCCAGCGTGGCCGACGGCACCAGTGCCGCCGAGGAGTCCGCCGGAACCGGCTGGGCCGAGCAGGCCGATGAGGCCGCCGTGGCCGACGGGTCGATGAACGAGGTCTGGACCGAGCCTTCGCAGCGGTCTTCCGTCCACGAGGAGCCGGCCGCCACCGGGAGCCCGGCGACCGAAAGCCCGGCGACCGAGAGCCCGGCGGCGGACGGGCCCCAGACCGAGCGGGATGACGCCGCGCCCGGGGACCAGCCAGAGCCTGAGCCCCAGGCGCCCGCGATTCCGTTTGCCCCGCCGACGGTGGCCCAGCCGATCGTGACCCCGGAGGACGTCCGGAAACTGCCGCCGGCCGCACCCACGATGGCGCAGCCGATCGTCACTCCCGAAGAGGCGGCCAGCATGCTGCCGGTGGCGCCGACGGTGGCGCAGCCGATTCTGACCCCGGCCGAGGCCACCGCCATGTCGCCGGTGGAAATCACCGTGACCGACCTGCCGGTGATGCACGCCCCGGTGACCTACTACGGGCCGGGCCGGCGGCCGCCGACCGAGGGCATCCCGGGGGCGGCCACCGAGGACGGCGACGAGCACGCCGAAGCCGCCCAGGCGGCCGAGCCCCAGGGAAAGGCCGCGGCCAAGACCGACCGGCACGCCACCTACAAGCGGCCGGAGATGCTCTCCTCGGCCGAGACCGTGATGCTGCCCAAGGTCAAGCCGCCGCTCAAGCCGTCGCCGAAGATCGCGCGGGCCAGCACGGCCGACACCGGTGCCCAGGCGGTCGTGGCCAAGGGCGCGTCCAGCGTCGAGGCGCCCAGGAAGCTGATCGACCAGGAGCCGACCTCGATCATGGCGGCGCTGGCGCCGGCGCGGAAGGGGGCCGCGCCGTCCCGGCCCGACGAGCCCTACACGGCCAGCCAGCGCCGCAAGTGGATCAGCCGGGGCGTCCTGCTGGCCATCCTGCTGATGCAGGCCGTGCTGTCGCTGCGACTGCACAACACCGCGTTCGAGGACGAGGCCCAGTACCTGTACGCGGGCCGGCTGGAAATCCTGCACATCTTCCATCACCAGCCGCTGCCGCTGAACTTCGCGTCCTACTTCTCGGGGGCGCCGGTGCTGTACCCGGTGGCCGGGGCGTGGGCCGACAGCGTCGGCGGCCTGGCCGCGGCCCGGGCCCTGAGCCTGCTGGAGATGCTGGCCACCACCGGGCTGCTGTACACGATCAGCCGGCGCCTGTTCAACGAGCGGGTGGCCATCTGCGCGGCCCTGCTGTTCTCGGTCACGATGTCGGTGACGTTCCTGGGGCACTTCGCCACCTACGACGCGACCTGCCTGTTCCTGCTGGCCTTGGCGGCCTGGATCATGGTCCGCACGGCGTTGCTGCGCTGGCCGGTGTTCCTGCTGGCGGTGCCGGTGGCCGCGCTGGCGGTGGCGGTCAAGTACGCGGGCGCGCTGTTCCTGCCGACCATCGCGGTGCTGCCGGTGCTCACCGCCTGGCCCTACCGCCGGCGGCGGGTGTGGGCCTATCCGGTGGTGTTCGCCGTCGGCGTCGGCGCGCTGCTCTACCTGGGACTGAAGTGGGGCGGGCATTCTTACTCCGAGGCCCTGTCCAGCACCACCACCTCCCGGGCCCAGGGCACGACCCCGGTCGGGCACCTTGGCTGGGAGAGCCTGAAGTGGGGCGGGGTGGTGTTCTTCGCGGCCGTCTTCGGCTCGGTGGCCTACGCCTGGCGGCCGCGCACCGACTCCGAAGAGGAGATCGCCCCGGCGGGCAGCCGGCTGCGCCGGATCCTGCTCGGCCTGGTGCTGACCGGCACGGCGCTGCTGGCCCCGCTGTATCAGGCGCACCTGCACACCGACGTCTCGTTCCTCAAGCACATCGGGTTCGGCCTGTTCTTCGCGGCGCCGATGGCGGGCGTGGGGCTGGCCCGGATCATGGGCGACCACTTCCGCCGCCCGCAGATCGGGATCGCGGTGTGGGGGCTGGCCCTGCTGCTGGGCATGACCGAGGCCACCCACCTGTTCGGCGACTGGGGGAACGAGACCGCCTTCGTCAAGTCCTTCTCTACCCAGCTGAAGCCGGGGGCCAAGTACCTGGTCGAGATCCCCGAGGTCCCGATCTACTACCTCGAAGGCAACAAGGAAGCCCAGGCCCAGCAGTTCTCGTCCACGTTCGTGCTCGTCTACCAGAACCCCAAGGGCGTGGTGCTGAGCGGCACCACCGCCTACGAGGCCGCGATCCAGAACAACTACTTCCAGGTCGTCGCCTACGAGGGCTTCACCACGCCGGCCACGGACAACGCGATCGCGTCCGAGCTGAAGAAGAACAAGAACTACACCAAGGTCACGGTGGTCTCGGACTCCACCAAGTACCACGACGGCACGTTCACGATCTGGGTCCGCAAGGCCGGGGTCAAGGGCAAGGGCAAGCTGATCGGCTGACCCGGCCCGGCCGGGACCCGGAAACCCGCCGGCCTCCCGAAGCGAAGGCCGGCGGGGTCCTCAGGTCACCTGGGGCTAGGAGGCGGCGATCCCCTCGCCGCCGGCCGCGCCGGGCACGGTGACCGAGCCGATCCCGGTCAGCGCGCCGTCCGCGTGCACCGCGTACTCGGCCACGGTGCCGTTGGCGCCACCCTGAACGTAGAGGTCACGCCCGTCGGGGCTGGCCACGGCGTCCACCGTGCCCGCGTTGGCGGCGGTGTTGCCCAGCGCGTGCAGGGCCCCGGACCCGAAGTCCGCATACCCGGACACCGAGGCGCTGCCCGCGTTCGAGGCGTAGAACAGCGAGCCGTCCCGGGTAATCCAGCAGGTCGCCATCTGCCCGGTGGCCGCCCGGTTGACCAGGGTGAGCTTCCCGTTGTGGCCGACCGTGAACGTGGCCACGCTGTTGGTGCCGGCCTCGGCCACGGCCAGGTGGCCGCCACTGTCGAAGCTGACCGCGAACGGGACCGCGCCCGGGTCGGCGTTGACCACCGGAGCCGCCGATGGGGCCCCGGCCGGGGTCAGCCCGAACACGTCGATGTCGTTGCCGTTGTTCTTGGTGGTGACGACGAGCTTGGTCCCGTCCGGGGTGAACGCGACCTGGCCCGGGGTGCTGGTGAACTCGGGGGTCTCGGTGGCGTCGAGGCCGAGGGCGCGGTGCCAGGACGGCACCCGGACCAGCGCCGGGCCCTCCCGCAGGAAGCCCTGGACCGAGCCGCCGTCACGGGCGTTGAGCACGTAGACCACGTCGCCGCGGGTGGTCACGCTGACCGGGAACGAGCCCCCGGAGCCGATGACCTGCTGGCGGACGAGGTGCCGGCCGCGCACCGCGAACACCGTGATCGTGTCGCTGCCGGCGTTGACCGCGTACAACAGGCCGTGCCCGGAGTCGTAGCTGAGCGATCCCTGGGAGGCCAGGTGGTCCACCACCGAGCCGCCGAGGATGCCGCCCAGGCCGCCGGTGGCGTACTGGCCGGCCTGGGTCAGCGTGCCGTCGCCGTTGCGGTGGTAGACGACGATCGCATTCCCGCTGGTGGCGTCGGTCTGGACGAACACCTCGCCCGACGCCGGGCCCGCGTGCTGGACCCCTCGGGCCCCTTGGGCCCCTTGCGTCGCAGCCAGGCTGGGCGTGGCCTGCAGGGCCGTCGCAGCCAGGGCGGCCGCACCAGCGGTGACGAAACTAGC
>DATDIH010000451.1:0-13691 GCA_036521155.1 Streptosporangiaceae bacterium | reverse complement strand
GCCCAGGGGCAGCGGAAGAGCTCGTCCAAGGAGTTCGCCAAGGCCGACGAGACCCGCCGGGCCGAGCTGCGCGCCCAGCACCAGGAGCTGGAGAGCCGGCTGAGCCAGCTGCGCGAGGAGCTCGGCGAGGCCAGCGCCCAGCTGCAGCAGCTGCTGCTGCGCACGCCCACCATCCCGTGGGAGGGCGCCCCGGTCGGCGACGAGTCGGCCAACGTGGTCACCCGGTCCTGGGGCGAGGTGCCCGAGTTCGGCTTCACGCCGCTGGACCACGTGGAGCTGCTGGAGAAGCGGGACTGGGCCGAATTCGCCCGGGCCCGCAAGGTGGCCGGCGAGCGCGCCTACGCGCTGAAGAAGGAGGCGGTGCTGCTCGAGCGGGCCCTGCACTCCTACGCCCTCGACGTGCTGATGGACCGGGACTTCACCGTGATCTCGGTGCCGTCCCTGGTCACCGAGATGCCGCTGGTCGGGACGGGCCAGTTCCCGGGGCACCGCGAGGAGACCTACGCGATCCCGGCCGACGACCTGTACCTGGCCGGCACGGCCGAGGTGGCGCTGGTCGGCCTGCACTCCGGGGAGATCCTGGACAAGAACAAGCTGCCCGTCCGCTACGCGGGCATCTCGCCCTGCTTCCGCCGCGAGATCGGCAGCGCCGGCCGGGACGTGCGCGGGCTGCTGCGGGTGCACCAGTTCGAGAAGGTCGAGCAGTTCGTCATCTGCGTGGCCGAGGACGCCGAGGCCGAGCGGTGGCACGACGAGCTGCTGGACACGGCCGAGCGGCTGGTGCAGGGCCTGGGCCTGGCCTACCAGGTGCTGGAGATCGCCACCGGGGACATGGGCGCCGGCAAGTACCGGATGAACGACATCGAGACCTGGTTCCCGTCGCTGCAGCACTTCCGGGAGACGCACAGCTGCTCGTCGCTGCACGACTGGCAGGCGCGCCGGGCCAACCTGCGCTACCGGGACACCGACGGCACCATCCGGTTCGCGTACACGCTGAACAACACCGCGATCGCCACCCCCCGGCTGCTGGCCGCGCTGATCGAGAACAACCAGACCGCCGACGGCGGGGTGCGGGTGCCCGACGTGCTCCGGCCCTACCTGGGCGGACGCGAGCTGCTGTAGTCACCGGCTGGTCGAAGCACGCCACGGCCCGTGGCGTGCCGACGTACGCTGCCAGCGTGGAACTCGAAGCGGGCCACATCGCTCAGCTCGCCGGGCGGCCGGTCGGCAGCCTGACCCGGCGTGACGTGGCGCTGGGCCTGCTGTCGGTGCCGCCCGGGGACGCGATGTCCTCGCTGCCGCTGCTGCGCCGGCGACTGCTGGCGGCGGGCAACCCGATGTCGGCCGCGTTCTGGGCCGCCACCGAGGACGTGCTGGAGTCCCTGCAGGAAGGCACGGCCCGGGCCGGCGACGTCCGGGCCTGGCTGGAGGCGACCGCGACCGAGCCCAGCAGCATGATCGGGCTGCACGTCTGGGACGAGCCGCCGGACCGGAGCCGGCTCCAGGCCGAGTTGCACGGCCGGCTGGTCCGGCACCTGGAGGACCAGCTGGCCGCCGGTGAGCTGGACCCGGACGGCCTGGCCGCCGGGGACCCGGACGCTCAGCTGGCCTGGTCCCGCGTGCAGGAGCAGTGGATGACCAGCCCGCTCGGCGACGGCCGGGTGCCCATGGACGTGCTGCGATGCGAGCAGGACCCCGGGTTCCTGGCCGAGTGGGACGAGCCGGCCACCGAAGCGCTGAGCGCCCTGCAGGTGGTGCTGGGCGAGGTCGGGGAGCGGCCGCTGCCGCCCGGCGAGCTGACCGCGGCCTGCGCCACGGTCCGGGCCGCGATCAGCGCCGGCGAGCCGGGCGGCCAGCTGCTGATCACGTGCGCCGGAGCGGCCGGCCGCGCGCTGCCCGGTCCCGACCCGGAATGGTGGCTCGTGCTGGCGGCCGGGGTGGTGTCCCCGGCCGGGGAGAGCGCCGACCCGGCGGCATCCGGCGCGATCAGCGCGCTGTGCTCGCTGCAGGCGGCCGACTGGCTGGCCGTGATGGCGGCGCTGGCCCGCGGCGGACCCGGCACCCCGGCCGCGGCCACCGATCTGGCCGGTTACGCGCGGGAGTACGGCGCCGAGGACTTCGACGAAACCGCCGTCACCGAGCTGTTCAGCTCCGTGGCCGGCCTGTGGCAGGCCCTCGGGGCGACCGACCACCGGCAGCGGCTGACCCCGCTGGGCTGGTGGGGGCTACCCGAGGCCGTCCGGCGCGTCTGGGCTCCCGCCACCTGACTTCTGGGCGGCGGCCGCGGCCCGGCGGCGCGCGGCCGCGGCCTGCAGCGGGCTGAGCGGCTTGGCCGGGGCGTCCCCCTCCTCTTCCGGCGGCGGGGGGAGCTTCTTGAGCTGCTTGTTCATCGACCTGAGCAGGAAGTACAGCGCTATGCCGATCCCGGCCACCACGAGGAACCCGAGCACGCCCGGGGTCACGTCGTTGCTGTTCACCTTGGCCTTGGCCAGCACCGCGCCATGGGCCAGCACGGTGTTGGCCAGCACGGTGCTGGCCAGGACCGCGTGGCCGGCCAGCGTGGCGGCAGTGACCGTCACAGGCACACCCTCTCCCGCACCCCGGCGAACAGGTCGTCTTCCGGCAGCTCGGTGTCCACGAGCGACCTAGCGAGATGATAGTCCTCGGTCGGCCAGGCCTCGCGCTGAACCTCCAGCGGGCAGGCGAACCAGAAGCTCTTGGGGTCGATCTGGGTGGCGTGGGCCAGCAGCGCCCGGTCCCGGGTCTCGAAGAAGTCGCCGCACGGCACCCGGGTGGTGAGCTCCAGCTCGGGCCGGTTCCGCCGGTCCGGGTCCTTCTCCCGCTCCTCGAACATCTTCACGTACGGCGACTCCAGGCCGCGGCGCAGCAGCTCGTCGTGCAGCGCGACGTACTTGGCCCGGTGGAACGAGGCGAAGTAGTACAGCTTGAGCGGCTGCCAGGGCTCGCCGGTGCCCGGGTACCGGTCCGGGTCGGCGGCGGCCTCGAACGCCTCCACCGCGACCTGGTGGGCCATCACGTGATCCGGGTGCGGGTAACCGCCGGACTCGTCGTAGGCCAGCATCACGTGCGGCCGGAACTCCCGGACGGCCTGGACCAGCGGGCGGGCCGCCGCACTGAGCGGGGTCAGCGCGAAGCAGCCCTCGGGCAGCGGCGGCTTCGGGTCGCCTTCCGGCAGGCCGGAATCGATGAAACCCAGGAACTGCTGCCGGACGCCGAGAATTTCGCGGGCCCGGGCCATCTCTTCCCGGCGCAGGTCGGGCAGATTGGCGTGCACCTCGGGCCGGTCCATGGCCGGATTGAGCACGTCACCGCGTTCACCGCCGGTCATCGTGGCCACCAGCACTTCCACACCCTCGCGGACGTACCGGGCCATGGTGGCCGCGCCTTTACTGGACTCATCGTCCGGGTGCGCGTGCACGGCCATCAGCCGCAGCGTGGCCGGCCCTCCGGGCCCGCACTCGTCTGGTGGACCGGGGCGGACACCGTCCTCGAACCGCTGGGGCCCGGCTGTGTCGGCGGACAACTGATCTCCCTTGATGGTTACCGGCGCGTAAATTGGCTCCGGCTCCGGGCACGCGGAGATGTTCCCGTAATAGGGCGTTTCCCCCGGTCATGGCCTGGAACCGCGTCAATCACTGGAAAACACGCAGCTGTAACGCCGGCATTCCCTGCCTGCACCATTTGACTAGCGCGGCTTTGTCGTTGACGCTTGTTAGCCTTAAAAGATTACCTGTGCGGGGGCCCGCTCGCTGGGCCCCTGCGACATGGCAGGACCGTGCAGTACTGAGGAGTGCCCGTGACCGAGACTCGCGACGGAAGCGTCACCTGGATGACTCAGGAGGCGTACGACCGCCTGAAGGGCGAACTTGATGACCGCTCGGGGCCGCTGCGGGTCGAGATCGCCAAGAGAATTGAGGCTGCTCGTGAGGAGGGCGACCTCCGCGAGAACGGCGGTTACCACGCGGCCAAGGAAGAGCAGGGCAAGAACGAGGGCCGCGTGCTGCAGCTCCAGTCGATTCTGGAAAACGCCCGGGTCGGCGACCCGCCCCGGACCGATGGCGTGGTTGGCCCGGGGATGACCGTGACCGTCCGGTTCCCTGGCGACGACGAGGAAGTCACCTTCCTGCTGGCCTCCCGGGAGGAGACCGGGGCCCCGATCGAGGTGTACTCGCCCAAGTCGCCGCTGGGCGGGGCGATCAACGGCAAGAAGGTCGGCGAGACCGCCACCTACTCGCTGCCCAACGGCCGGTCGGCCTCGGTGGAGATCCTCGACGCCGTTCCCTACGCGGGCGTCTGACTGACGGACGAGGGGCCGGCCGTCAGACGGCCGGCCCCTTCGGCGTGTTCGGGTCGGGCGCCCGGGCCGGTCAGCTGAAGATCAGCGTGTACCCGGCCTGGCGCAGCTCGGTGATCATTTCCTCGCAGTGCTCGGGCCCGCGCGTCTCCACCTGCAGCAGGACCTCGACCTCGCCGATCTGGAGCCCTTGGGTGACCCGCTCGTGCCACACGTCCAGCACGTTCGCGCCCAGCCCGGCCAGTTCGTGCAGCAGGGTGGCCAGCGCGCCGGGCCGGTCCGGCAGGCGGCAGCGGAAGGCCAGGTAGCGTCCGGCCGCCCGCAGCCCGTGCCGGAGCAGCTTGGACAGCAGCAGCGGGTCGATGTTGCCGCCGGACAGCACCACCACCGCCGGCGGCTCGATCTCCCCGGCGTGCTCCAGCAGCGCGGCCACGCCCGCGGCCCCGGCCGGCTCGACCACCTGCTTGGCCCGTTCCAGGCAGAGCAGCAGCCCGCGGGACAGGCTCTCCTCGGTCACCGTGACCACCCGCGCGCCGTGCTCGGCCAGCAGGCTCAGGGCCAGCTCACCGGGCTGGCTGACCGCGATCCCGTCGGCCATGGTGGGCCCGCCCTTGACCGGGATCGCCCGGTGGGCCGCCAGCGAGGCCGGGAACGGCGCCACCGCCGCGGCCTGCACCCCGATGACCTGCACGGCCGGGTCCAGGCTCTTGACCGCCACCGTGGTCCCGGCGGCCAGGCCGCCGCCGCCGACCGGAATCACCACCGTGCGGACCTGCGGGCACTGCTCGATGATCTCGAAGCCGAGGGTGCCCTGGCCGGTGATGATGTCCGGATGCTCGAACGGGTGGATCAGCACGCTGCCGGTCTTCTCGGCGAACTCCCGCGCTCCGGCCAGCGCATCCTCCACCGACGACCCGTGCAGCACGATCTCGGCGCCGTAGTCCCGGGTGGCCTGGATCTTGGGCAGCGGCGCGCCCTCGGGCATGAACACCGTGGACCTGGTGTCCAGCAGGGCGGCCGCGTAGGCCACGCCCTGGGCGTGGTTGCCGGCGCTGGCCGCCACCACCCCGCCGGCCCGCTCCGCGTCGGTCAGCCGGGAGATCCGCAAATAGGCCCCGCGGACCTTGAACGACCCGGTCCGCTGCAGGTTCTCGCACTTGAGGAAGACCGGCCCGCCGATCAGCTCGGACAGCACCCGGGAGTGCTGCACCGGGGTGGGCGAGATGACCTCGCGAAGCAGTTCCCGCGCCGCCACCACATCATCGGCCTGCACCTGGCCTGACACCGTTGCCACCTGAGCAGTGTGCCACGGTCCCGATCGGCCAGCACGTCCGGCTAGCGCGGGGTGGCCGATAACGCCAGGGGTGTTCGCGGGGAGCGCAGTAAAGGGCGGCCCGGATGCGAACAGCCCGTAGATGGACATAGTGTCGAATGGTGCAGCCAAACAGCCAGCCTCGTCATCCCGCCGCGCGGCACGGACGGCCACCGTCAGCGGCCACGCTGGGCGAACTGCGTGCGGACGGGCACGTCTACCGGAGTGTCAAAGAGGAGATCAGGCAGAACCTGCTGACCCGGATGCGGGCCGGGCAGGACCGCTTTCCGGGCATCATCGGGTTCGGCAACACGGTCCTCCCCCATCTCGAGCGTTCCCTGCTGGCCGGACACGACGTGATCCTGCTCGGAGAGCGCGGTCAGGGTAAGACCCGGCTGATCCGGACCCTGGCCGGGCTGCTGGACGAGTGGGCCCCGGCGGTGGCCGGGTGTGAGATCAACGACCACCCCTACGTGCCGGTCTGCGCCCGCTGCCGGCGGCTGGCCGAGGAACTGGGTGAGGACCTGCCGATCGTGTGGCGCAACGCCCGCGATCGCTACGGGGAGAAGCTCGCCACCCCCGACACCAGCGTCGGTGACCTGATCGGTGACATCGACCCGGTCAAGGTGGCCGAGGGCCGGACCCTGGGCGACCCCGAGACCGTGCACTATGGGCTGGTGCCGCGGACCAACCGCGGCATCTTCTGCCTGAACGAGCTGCCCGACCTGGCCGAGCGGATCCAGGTCGCGCTGCTCAACGTGCTGGAGGAGCGGGACATCGGGGTGCGCGGGTACGCGCTCCGGCTGCCCCTGGACGTGGTCCTGGTGGCCAGCGCCAACCCGGAGGACTACACCAACCGGGGCCGGATCATCACCCCGCTCAAGGACCGGTTCGGGGCCGAGATCCGCACCCACTACCCGCTGACCCTGGACGACGAGCTGGGCCTGATCCAGCAGGAGGCCGTGGTCGGCTGGGACGGGGCCGCACCAGGGGCGGAACTGCCCGAGCACCTGGTCGAGATCATCGCCCGGTTCACCCGGCTGGTCCGGGAGTCACCGGCGGTCGACTCGCGGTCCGGTGTATCGGCCCGGTTCGCGATCGCGGCCGCCGAGAGCGCGGCCGCCTCGGCCGTGCGCCGCTCGGCCCTGACCGAGAGCGCACCGGTCCGCCCGGCGTCGCGCCGGAGCACCAGCCGCGCCACCCACCGGGCCGGCAGCCCGGCGGCCCCGCCCGCGGCCGAGCAGCCGGTGGCCCGGATCTGCGACCTGCCCGCCATCGTCGGGACCCTGCGCGGCAAGGTCGAGTTCGAGGTCAGCGAGGAGGGCCGGGAGGAAGAGGTGCTGGCGCACCTGCTCCGCCGGGCCATCGCCGAGACCTTCCGGGCCCGGCTGGGCAGCGCCGACCTGTCCCCGCTGCTGGCCAAGTTCGATGGCGGCCAGACGGTCGAGTCCGGCGAGCTCACCTCAGCCTCCGACCTGCTGCAGAGCGTGGGTGAGGTGCCCGGGCTGGCCAAGATCATGCAGCGGCTGGGCATGGACGGCAGTGAGTCCTTCGGCCACGCCGCCGCGGCCATCGAGTTCGCCCTGGAAGGGCTGTACCTGATGCGGCGGCTGTCCAAGGACACCATGGACGGCAGCGCCGTCTACCGGACCTGACCACTGAACCTGATGTCTGGGGCGTCCCTTGGCGAATTACCGATACGGCCCGTACTCCGACGGCCCGGACCCGCTGGCGCCGCCCTACGACGCCCGCGGTGCGCTCGACGCCCTCGGGGACTCGGTCCTGGAGGGATCGACTCCCGGCGACGCCTTGCGCGACCTGGCCCGGAACGGCATGCCGGGCCGGCGCGGCCTGGATGACCTGCTGCGCCGGGTGCGCGAGCGGCAGCGCGAGATCCGTAACAGCGGCCGGCTCAGCGGCACCCTGGATCAGGTCCGGTCGCTGCTGGACACGGCCATCGGCCAGGAGCGGGCCGAGCTGTTTCCCGATCCCAGCGACGAGGCCCGGATGCGCGAGGCCGACCTGGACACGCTGCCGTCCGACACCGCGCAGGCCGTCCGCCAGCTGGCCGACTACGACTGGCGGTCCCAGGCGGCCCGGAGCACGTTCGAGCAGCTGAAGGACATGCTCCGGCGCGAGGTGCTGGACAGCCAGTTCCGCGGCATGAAGCAGGCGCTGGAGAATCCGGACCCGGAAGCCATGCAGCGGGTCAAGGACATGATGGGCGACCTCAACACCATGCTGGAGGCCGACGCCCGCGGCGAGCACACCCAGCAGGACTTCGACCGGTTCATGGACGAGTACGGGGACCTGTTCCCCGACCAGCCGGAGAACCTCGAGGAACTGGTCGACTCGCTGGTCCGGCGGATGGCGGCGGCCGAGCGGCTGCTGTCCTCGCTCAGCCCCGAGCAGCGCGAGGAGCTGGCCAACCTGATGGCCCAGGCCCTGGACGACGCGGGCCTGGCCATGGAGATGACCCGGCTGTCGGACACGCTGCACGCTCGCCGCCCGGACATGTTCCCCGGCCAGGGCGAGCAGATGATGGGCGACCAGCCGCTGGGGCTGGGCGACGCCACCACCGCGCTGGCTGAGCTGGCCGACCTGGCCGAGCTGGAGGAGGCGCTGGGCCAGGACTACCCCGGCGCGTCCCTGGACGACATCGACGAGGACGCGGTCCGCCGGGCCTTCGGGCGGCAGGCCGTGGACGACGTGGAGGCGCTGCGCCGGGTTGAGCGGGAGCTGGAGCAGCAGGGGTACCTGAACCGCAACGGCGGCAAGCTGGAGCTGACCCCGCGGGCCGTGCGCCGGCTGGGCGAGACCGCCCTGCGGCGGGTGTTCCCCGGCCTGACCACCGGCCGCCGCGGCGACCATGACCGGCGCGACGCCGGGCAGGCCGGCGAGCTGACCGGGGCCACCCGGGCCTGGGAGTTCGGGGACGAGCAGCCCATCGACACCTCGGCCACCATCCGCAAGGCCCTGCTCCGGCAGGCGCGCACCGACCCGGACTCGCGGCGGCGCGAGGTGTCGCGGGTGCGGCTGGACCCGGGCGACTTCGAGGTGGCCGAGACCGAACGGCGCGGCGGCGCCGCGGTCAGCCTGCTGGTCGACCTGTCCTACTCGATGGCCCTGCGCGGCACCTGGGCCTCGGCCAAGCAGACCGCGCTGGCCCTGCACGCGCTGATGCGGATGCGGTTCCCGCAGGACGCCCTGCAGGTGGTGGGGTTCTCCAACTACGCCCGCGAGCTGCAGGAGACCGAGCTGGCCGGGCTGGGCTGGGACATGGTGCAGGGCACCAACCTGCACCACGCGCTGGTGCTGGCCGGGCGGCACCTGGACCGGCACCCCGAGCAGGAGCCGGTGGTGCTGATCGTCACCGACGGCGAGCCAACCGCCCACCTGCAGCGGGACGGACGGTTCTGGTTCGACTGGCCGCCGTCGCCGGAGACGCTGCAGCTGACGCTGGCCGAGGTGGACAAGATGACCCGGCGGAACGCGCTGCTGAACATCTTCATGCTGGCCGAGGACGACCGGCTGACCGCGTTCGTCGACAACGTGGCCCGGCGCAACGGCGGCCGGGTCCTGCACGCCCAGCCGGACAGACTCGGTGAGTACGTGGTGCGGGACTTCCTCCGGGCCCGGCGCGCCGGGTTAGCCCGCTAGGGCCTGACGGAGGTCGTCGATCAGGTCGGCCGCATCCTCGATGCCGACCGACAGGCGGACCAGGTCGGACGGGACCTCGAGCGGCGAGCCCGCCGCCGAGGCGTGCGTCATCCGGCCCGGGTGCTCGATCAGCGACTCGACCCCGCCCAGCGACTCGCCCAGCGTGAACAGCTGGGTGCGGCCGCACACGGCCACCGCGGCCTCCTCGCCGCCGCGGACCCGGAACGACACCATGCCGCCGAAGCCGCTCATCTGCTTGGCCGCGACGTCGTGCCCGGGGTGGGACGGCAGGCCGGGATAGAAGACCTCGGGCACCGCCGGGTGCCCGGCCAGCATCTCCGCCACCCGCATCGCGTTCTCGCCGTGCCGGTCCATCCGTACCGCCAGGGTGCGGATCCCGCGCAGGGTGAGCCAGGAGTCGAACGGCCCGGGCACCCCGCCGGTGGCGTTGCGCAGGTAGGCCACGTCCTCGGCGATCTGCTCGTCCGAGGTCACCAGCGCGCCGCCGACCACGTCGGAGTGGCCGCCCAGGTACTTGGTGGTGGAGTGCACCACCACGTCCGCGCCCAGGGCCAGCGGGCGCTGCAGCCGGGGGGAGGCGAACGTGTTGTCCACCACCAGCAGGGCCCCGGCCTCGTGGGCGGCCTCGGCCAGCGCGGCGATGTCGGCGATGGCCAGCAGCGGGTTGGTCGGGGTCTCGACCCAGAGCACCCGGGTGGGCCGCTCGGCCAGGGACCGGCGGACCGCCGCCACGTCCGGGAGGTGCACCGGGGCCCAGTCCAGGCCCCACTGGGCCAGCACCGCGGAGAACAGCCGGTACGTTCCGCCGTAGGCGTCGTCGGGGATGACCACCCGGTCCCCCGGGCGGCACAGGCTGCGGATCAGGCAGTCCTCGGCGGCCATGCCGGAGGCGAAGGCCAGCGACCGGCGGCCGCCTTCCAACGCGGCCAGGCACTCCTCCAGGGCGGTGCGGGTCGGGTTGGCGGTGCGCGAGTACTCGTAGCCACCGCGCAGCCCGCCCACGCCGTCCTGCTTGTAGGTGGAGGTCTGGTAGATCGGCGGCACTACCGCCCCGGTGACCGGGTCCGGGTCCTGCCCGGCGTGGATGGCCTGCGTCTCGAACCCAGGGGTGGTCATATGGTGCCTCCCGACAGAGCGTTCCCAGCGAGGAAAGTGAGCAGGTCCTGGCGGGTGAGCAGACCCGCGGGCTTGCCGTCCACGAACACCACGGCCGCGCCGGCGCCCTCCAGCGCGTGCACCACGCTGCTGACCGTCTCCCCCGAGCCGACCGTGGGCAGCGGCGGTGACATGTGCCCGCTGAGCGGGTCGTCGGGCCGGGCCCGGCGGGTGATCAGGGCGTCGAGCAGGTCGCGTTCCACGATCGAGCCGACCACCTCGGCCGCGGCCACCGGCGGCTCCTCGTTCACCACCGGTAGCTGGGACACGTCGTACTCGCGCAGCAGGGCGATGGCCTGGGCCACGGTCTCGCCCGGGTGCGCGTGCACGAACTCCGGGATCTCCCGGTCCTTGCGGGCCAGCAGCACGTCGCTGACCAGCGGTTCGCCGGTCTGCGCGGACAGGAACCCGTAGTCGGCCATCCAGTCGTCGTTGAAGATCTTGGACAGGTAGCCCCGGCCGCCGTCGGGCAGCAGCACCACGACCACGTCGTCCGGGCCGGCCCGGTGCGCGGCCTTCAGCGCGGCCGCCACGGCCAGGCCGCTGGACCCGCCGACCAGCAGCGCCTCCTCGCGGGCCAGGCGGCGCGTCATCAGGAAGCTCTCGGCGTCGGTGACGGCGATGACCTCGTCACAGATGGCGCGGTCGTAAGTGACCGGCCAGATGTCCTCACCGACCCCTTCGACCAGGTACGGACGGCCCGACCCGCCCGAGTACACCGAGCCTTCCGGGTCGGCGCCGATCACCCGCACCCGGCCGTCGGAGATCTCCTTGAGGTACCGCCCGGCGCCGCTGATCGTGCCGCCGGTGCCGATGCCCGCCACGAAGTGGGTGATCCGGCCGTTGGTCTGGGACCAGATCTCCGGCCCGGTCGACGCGTAGTGCGAGGCCGGATTGTCCGGGTTGGCGTACTGGTCGGGCTGCCAGGCCCCGGGCAGCTCGGCGGCCATCCGGCGGGCCACGCTGTAGTAGGAGTCCGGATGGTCGGGCGGCACCGAGCTGGGGCACACCACCACGTCGGAGCCGTAGGCCCGCAGCACGCTGATCTTGTCCTGGGCCACCTTGTCCGGGCACACGAACACGCACTTGTAGCCGCGTTCGGCGGCCACGATGGCCAGGCCGACGCCGGTATTGCCCGACGTCGGCTCCA
Organism: Streptosporangiaceae bacterium; assembly: GCA_036521155.1. Classification (GTDB taxonomy): domain Bacteria; phylum Actinomycetota; class Actinomycetes; order Streptosporangiales; family Streptosporangiaceae; genus Bog-532. The sequence goes on along the minus strand of DATDIH010000451.1, from coordinate 2,078 downwards.
CGATCGTGCCGCCCTCCTGGAGCAGGCCGGCCTTTTCCGCGGACTGGATCATCCGCAGGGCGATGCGGTCCTTGACCGAGCCGCCCGGGTTGAAGTACTCGACCTTGGCGATGACGTCCGGCCCGGGACCGGCCAGATGCAGGTCCCGGGTCACCTCGCGCAACCTGACCAGCGGGGTGTTACCTACCGTCTGGGTCAGGGAATCGTATACGTGCATGTTCGTCGCGATCCCTCATGGGCCAGGGGCCAACGGCCCAGGTGGGCCGGCCCTCACTGGTTCTCCTGGCTGCCCCTGACGTTATCCGACCCGGGGCCGGGACGCGCAGCCAGTCGCGACGACATAAGCTACCGATCAGTAGTAGGTGGCCACGCTCAAAGGAGGCGGATGCCATGCCGGAAGCCGTTGTCGTCGCGACGGCCCGATCCCCGATCGGCCGCGCGTTCAAGGGTTCCATGACCAGCATCAGGCCGGACGATCTGACCGCTCAGATCATCACGGCGGCCCTGGCCAAGGTGCCGCAACTCGACCCCGGCGACATCGACGACCTGCTGCTGGGCTGCGGTCTGCCCGGTGGCGAGCAGGGCTTCAACATGGCCCGGGTGGTGGCGGTGCTGCTCGGCCACGACAACCTGCCCGGAACCACGGTGACCCGGTACTGCTCGTCGTCGCTGCAGACGACCCGGATGGCGTTCCACGCGATCAAGGCGGGCGAGGCCGACGTGCTGATCTCCGCGGGCGTGGAGACGGTGAGCCGGTTCGGCAACGGCAGCAGCGACTCCTGGCCGGACACGCACAACGCCGAGTTCGCCAGCGCGGAGACCCGGACCCAGCAGAGCGCCGAGGAAAACGCGGGAACCTGGCACGACCCCCGTGGCGACGGCAACATTCCCGACGTCTACATCGCGATGGGCCAGACCGCGGAAAATGTGGCTGGGCTCAAGGGCATCAGCCGCGCCGAGCAGGACGAGTTCGGCGTGCGTTCGCAGAACCTGGCCGAGAAGGCCATCGCCGACGGTTTCTGGCAGCGGGAGATCATCCCGGTCACGCTGCCCGACGGCAGCACGGTGAGCAAGGACGACGGTCCGCGGGCGGGCACCACGCTGGAGAAAGTTGCACAGCTCAAGCCGGTGTTCCGGCCGGACGGCACGGTCACCGCGGGCAACTGCTGCCCGCTGAACGACGGCGCCGCCGCGGTCATCATCATGAGCGACACCAAGGCCGCCGAGCTGGGCATCACCCCGCTGGCCCGCATCGTGTCCACCGGGGTGACCGCGCTGTCCCCGGAGATCATGGGCCTGGGCCCGATCGAAGCGTCCCGGCAGGCCCTGGCCCGCGCGGGCATGGCCATCAGCGACATCGACCTGGTCGAGATCAACGAGGCGTTCGCGGCTCAGGTCATCCCGTCCTACCGGGAACTGGGCATCGACCTGGACCGGCTGAACGTCAACGGCGGCGCGATCGCGGTCGGCCACCCGTTCGGCATGACCGGGGCGCGGATCACCACCACGTTGCTCAACAGCCTGAACTTCCACGACAAGACGCTCGGGCTGGAGACCATGTGCGTGGGCGGCGGCCAGGGCATGGCCATGGTGCTGGAGCGCCTCTCCTGAACGGTGTTTCCGCTGGGACGGCGGGTACGCCTGCCGCCCAGCGGGACCAGGGGGACCTGGAGGAAAGGGGGCGGCCAACCCGGCCGTAACCAGCACGAGGATGACAACGAGAAGACAGAGCGGATTTACCTGGCATTAAGGAAAGGTTGCTTCCAGGGGTTGTCACGGGCAGGTCACTAGTGCAGGCTCACAGCAAGAGGTCCACCGCCCCTGGAGGTGCCAATTGCCGCTGACTCGCTCCCTGGAGACGCACAAAAATCTGATCGCCCGCATACCCCGCGTCACGGGTAGTGACCTTCGAGAGTGGTTCGGACGTGTAGAATCCGGTCCGGCCTTCCTGCGCTGCGAAGAGCGCGCCAACTGGCTTGCCGACGAGCACGGCATTTCGCATGGCTACGCCAACGCCATCGTGCACGAGTGGGAGATGCAACGGCGTCTCCGCCTCAACGCCATCTGACCAGGCGTTC
>DATDIH010000450.1:0-8694 GCA_036521155.1 Streptosporangiaceae bacterium | reverse complement strand
CTGCGGCGGTCGCTGTCGATCTGGCAGGCCATTGGGCTGTCGATCGCGCTGATGGCACCCAGCATGGCGGCCAACATCAACCCGCAGGCCAGCGCGGCGACGGCGGGCCGGGCGGTGCCGCTGACGTTCCTGATCGCGGCGGTCGGCGTGCTGCTGGTGGCGTACACGTTCGTCCGGCTGTGCCAGTACTACCACCACTCCGGCTCGGTCTACGCCTTCGTCGGCGCCACCCTGGGCCCGCGGGCGGGCGTGGTAGCGGGCTGGGGCCTGCTCGGCACGTACACGTTCTATGCCGTGGTGACGTCCTCGGCGGCCGGCATCTTCGGCACCGCGTTCCTGAGCGCGGTCGGTGCCTGGCCGCACCCGCCGTCGTGGGCGCCGTTCCTGCTGGCCGGGGTGGCGATCGCGCTGACCCTGGCCGTGGCCATCTTCCCGGCCCGCCGTGGCACCAACGTGCTGCTGACGGTCGAAGGCGGCACGGTCGCGCTGATCCTGATCGTCACCGTGGTGGTGCTGGTCCGGCTGCTGGCCGGGAACGCGCCGGGCGGGCACCACTTCACGCTGAGCGTGTTCGCGCCGACCCCCGGGACCAGCTTCTCGCCGCTGTTCCTGGGGGTGGTGTTCGGCTTCCTGTCCTTCGCGGGCTTCGAGGCGGCCTCGACCCTGGGTGAGGAGACGACCAATCCCACCCGGGACATCCCGCGGGCCATCTTCGGCACCGCGGTCTTCGGGGGCATCTACTTCGTGGTGGTCACCGCGATCGAGATGATGGGGTTCGGCGCCAGTAAGGCCGGGGTCACCGCGTTCTCCAGTTCGTCCTCGCTGCTCGGTGACCTGGGGTCGAGCTACGTCGGAGCCTGGATCGGCGATGTCATCACGCTGGGCACCACGATCAGCGCGTTCGGCTGCTGCCTGGCCTCCACCGTGGGCGCGTCCCGGCTGATGTACGCGCTGGCCCGGGACACCGGCGGGGACCGCGGGCTGGGCCGGGCCGCCCGCAACGGCTCCCCCGTCACCGCCACCGTGACCATCGTGGCCTTCGCGGTCGCGATCTACGTCATCTACCTGGCCGCCTTCGGGGCCACCGCCGAGGAGAGCTTCGCCTGGTCGGGCACGATCGGCACGTTGATCCTGCTGGTGGTGTACGTGCTGGCCACGATCGGGTGCGTGATCCTGGTCTTCGTACGGCGCAAGCTGCCGGTGCCGATGTGGCAGATCATCGTCCCGATCCTGGCCCTGGTGGTGCTGGGCTACACGCTCTACCGCAACGTGATCCCGTACCCGCCGTCCGGGCCGGGCCAGTGGTTCCCGGTGGTGGCGGGCGTCTGGCTGCTGGCCGCGCTGGTCACGGTGCTGGTGGCGCCGGGCTTCGCCCGCCGGCTCGGGGACGCGCTGACCGCCCGGGAGGGCATCAGCGCGGACCGCGCCGGCGCCGCGGCCGACGTGCCCGATGACCAGAGCCGACGTGCCTGACCCGGACCTGCTGCCGGACCTGCTCCCGGCCGTCGCCGAGCTGAGGCTGGCCGACCACCACTGCCACGGGGTGGCCGGCCGGGACCTGGACCGGCCGGCGTTCGAGGCCATGCTCACCGAGGCCGGCTACGTGGGTGAGCCGGGGGTGACGATGTTCGGCACCCAGCTCGGGCTGGCCCTGCGGCGCTACTGCCCGCCGGTGCTGGGGCTACCCGCGCACACCGGCCCGGACGAGTACCTGACCGTCCGGGCCGCGCTCGGTTGGGAGGAGGTCAGCCGCCGGTTCCTGCGGGCCGCCGGGCTGGACGCGCTGTACGTCGACACCGGGTTCGAGCCGGAGCCACTGACCTCACCTGCCGGCCTGGGCACGCTGGCGGACGCGGAGACCCGTGAGGTGGTCCGGCTGGAGCAGGTGGCCGAGTTCGTGGCGGCCGGCCTGGCCGGTGACGCGGGCACGGCGGGCGGGTTCGGGCCCGCGTTCCGGGCCGCGCTGGCCGAACGGGCCCGGAACGCGGCCGGGCTCAAGTCGGTGGCGGCCTACCGCGTCGGCCTGGACCTGGCCCCGGCCCGGCCGACCGGGACCGAGGTCGCGGTGGCCGCGGCCCACTGGCTGGACACCCCCTCCGGCCGGCCCGGGCGGCTGGCCGACCCGGTGCTGCACCGGTTCTTCATCTGGTGCGGGGCCGACCTGGGGCTGCCCATCCAGTTCCACGTCGGCTACGGCGACCGCGACGTCGACCTGCACCGGTGCAACCCGCTGCTGCTGACGCCGCTGCTGCGGGCCCTGGAGCCGGCCGGCGTGCCGATCATGCTGCTGCACAACTACCCGTTCCACCGCGAGGCCGGGTACCTGGCTCAGGTGTTCCCGCACGTGTACGTGGACGCCGGGCTGGCCACCCACAACCTGGGCCGCGGCTCGGCCCGGCTGATCGCCGAGACCCTGGAGCTGACCCCGTTCGGCAAGTTCCTGTACTCCTCGGACGGGTTCGGCCTACCGGAGCTGCACTACCTGGGGGCGGTGCTGTTCCGGCGCGGGCTGTCGGAGTTCCTGCGGGCCGGTCTGGACGACGGCAGCTGGACCCGGGCCGATGCCGAGCGGATCGCCCGCCAGGCCGGCTACGAGAACGCCTACCGGGTGTACGGGAAGACGGCAGGATAGCCCGGGGCGCGACCTCACGTCCGGGGCCTGCGGGGCGTCTTCAGAGTATGGAGACACTCGAGCGGACGCACGTGGTGACGGACCCGGCCATCCTGTACTTCGGCACCCCGGTGGTGCTGCTGAGCACGGTCAACCCGGACGGGAGCCCGAACCTGGCCCCGATCTCGTCGGTGTTCTGGCTCGGGCGCCAGGCCGTGCTGGGCATCAACCGCAACTCGCAGAGCTGGGCCAACCTGGACCGCACCCGGGAGGTCGCGGTGGCGCTGCCGTCGGTGGACCAGGTGGACGCGGTGAACCGGCTGGCCCTGACCACCGGCCGGAACCCGCTCTCCGAACGGCAGCAGCGCCGCAGCTACCGGCACGCGGCCGACAAGTTCGGGGTCAGTGGCCTGACCCCGGCGCCGGCCGACCTGATCGCACCGCCGCTGGTGGCCGACTGCCCGGTGGTCATGGAGTGCACCGTCGACCACATGGATCCGGACCATGCCCGGATCCCCGCCGTCGAGGTCACGGTGCGCCGGGTGCACGCGTCGCCGGACATCCTGATGGCGGACCACCCCAACCGGATCGACCCGGACCGCTGGCGGCCGCTGATCATGAGCTTCCAGCACTTCTACGGCCTGGCCGACGGGCGGCTGGTCCCGTCCCGGCTGGCCACGGTGGACGAGGAGCTGTACCGGGTCCGGTGAGGGTCGGCTACCGTCGTAACTGAGCCTGATGGGAGCCCCGATGGGAGCGCGGTGCAATGGCGCAGCAGTACGGCGAGATCAGTGACCGGCTGGCGAAGTTCATCGCGGCCCAGCACATGTTCTTCGTGGCGACCGCGGCGCGCGACGGACGGGTCAACGTCTCGCCGAAGGGGCTGGACGCCCTGCGTGTCCTCGGACCCAACCGGGTCCTCTGGCTGAACGGCACCGGCAGCGGCAATGAGACCGCCGCCCATCTGCTCGACGTCAACCGGATGACCCTGATGTTCTGCTCGTTCGAACGTCAGCCGCTGATCCTGAGGCTGTACGGCACCGCGACGGAGATCCAGCCCGACGAGCCGGAGTGGGACGAGTTCATCGGGCTCTTCGCGCCCATGCTCGGCGCCCGGCAGATCTTCGACATGAAGATCGACCTGGTGCAGACCTCGTGTGGCTACGGGGTGCCGTTCATGGAGTACGCCGACGATCGCCCGCTGATGGCGCAGTGGGCCGAGAAGAAGGGGCCCGACGGGCTCGAGGCGTACCACCGGGAGAAGAACCTGGCCAGCATCGACGGCTTCCCGACCGGGCTGCGCGTAACGGACGCCCTGCCCGCGCCGGGCCGCTAGCTGGTGGTCAGGGTGCAGTCGACCTTGGGGTTGGCGCCGGTGTAGTTGAGCGGGCCGGCCGCCACGGTGGCGGCGATCGTGCCGGCCTTGGTGCAGTTGCCGATGGTCCCGTCGTAGTAGCCGCGCTGGCCCGCGGCCACCGCGCCGATGATGAGCCACAGGACGAGAAGCGCCGATCCGAGATGCATGCTGTCCTCCATCGCGGTTCCGGGGTGCATCTGGCCAGAAAGCTACCCGCCTTCAAGGCCCGGAATGGCCATAAAAGCCCTGCTCAGCCTGGTTTCCGGAAACCTGGAAAATGGCGGGCGGCCGGTCCCGGTAGCGTCGCGGTATGGAACCGGGACTTCGAGCCGAGATCACGGTGGTGGTCGGCGCGGCCGACACGGCGGCCGCACTGGGCAGCGGGGACGTGCCGGTGCTGGGCACCCCCCGGCTGCTGGCCCTGGCCGAGGCGGCCACGGTCAAGGCGGTGGCCGCGGCGCTGGCCCCGGGCCAGACGTCGGTGGGGACCAGCATCCGGCTGGAGCACACCGCGGCCAGCCCGGCCGGCATGCGGGTCACGGTCACGGCCGAGCTGACCGTGGTGGACGGGCGGCGGCTCACGTTCCGGGTCGAGGCCGTCGACGCGGCCGGCACCGTGGCCGGCCTGGGCACGGTCGACCGGGTGGTGGTCGACCGGGACAAGTTCCTGGCCCGCCTCCCGCACCCGGTGGGGGGGAGTTGATCAGCGGCCGCGGAGCCAGGTGGGCTTGCGCTTTTCCAGGAAGGAGCGCATGCCTTCGCGAGCGTCGGGGGTCTGGCTGGTGGCGGCCATGACCTCGATGGCGTAGGCGTAGGCCTTGGGCTGGTCGAGGTCGATCTGAGCGTAGAGGGCCTGCTTGCCGATGCCCTTGCTCTCGGCCGAGCCGCGGGTCACCCGGTCCAGCATGTCGCGGGTGGCCGAGCCGAGCTGGGCGGCCGGGACCACCCGGTTGACCAGGCCCCAGTCCAGCGCGGTGGCGGCGTCGATGGTGTCACCGGACAGGGCCATCTCGGCCGCCCGCTTGCGGCCGACGTTCCTGGCGATCGCCACCATGGGCGTGTGGCAGAACCAGCCGCCCTTGCCGCCGGGCGCGGCGAAGCCGGCGTTCTCGCTGGCCACGGCGAGATCCGCGGTCGCGACCAGCTGGCAGCCCGCGGCGGTGGCCAGCCCGTGTACCCGGGCCACCACCGGCTGGGGCACCTGCTGCATGAGCGTCATCAGCTCGGTGCACGTCATCAGCAGGGAACGCACCGCGGGCAGGTCGGCCTCGGCCACGTCGGCGAAGTCATGCCCGGCGCTGAACACCGGGCCGTTGCCGGCCAGGATGACGCCCAGGGCGTCGCCGTCCCCGATCTCCCTGAACGCCGCGATCAGCTCGCGCATGTGCTCCAGGGACAGGGCGTTGCGCCGCTGCGGCCGGTTCATCGTCACGGTCACGAAGTCGCCGGACCGCTCGACCAGGATGTGCTCGTACCCCATGTGACGATGCTAGTCCCGGGAGCGGGAGGCGCCGGTGCGGCGGTTCGCCAGGTAGACCGCCAGGCGCGGCACCACGGCCATCAGCAGCCACAGGTACTTGGCGAGGTCGGGGTTCACCCAGGCCACGGCGATGGACACCAGGATGACCACCGACGAGCCCGCCGCTCGCAGCATGCCCGCCCGCCGGTCCCTGGGGTCGGCTCCCTTGACCATCAGGCCACGGTGCCGGGCGAGTTCCAGGGTGGCCTGGGTGGCCAGGCTGGCCAGCAGCAAGTTCACCGCGAAGATGGTGACCGCGAGCGGGTTCTCGCCGTACTGGCCGATCAGGTCGCTGGCGAACGGCATGATCGAGATCGTGAACAGGAACGCGAAGTTCAGCCAGGCCAGGTCCTCGCTCTGGCCGCGAAGCTGGACGAACACCCGGTGGTGAACCAGCCAGAAGTTGGCGACGACATAGAACGAGATCAGGTAGGCGACCAGCTGGTCGCCCTCGTCGCCGAGCCTGGCGGCAAGCACGGACGGTGAGTCCTGATTGAGATTGCTCAGCAGCGGGACGCGAAGCTGCAGGACGAGCAGGGTCAGCGCGATCGCCACCACGCCGTCGGACAGGGTGAGCAGCCGGTCCACATTCGGTGTGCCGCCGCGCTCACTCTGCTTGGCGGCGCCGGAATCCTCGGACATGGGCACCAAGCCTGCCATGACACGGCCCGCGCTGGCGTTCTATGGCACCGTGGGGGAGTATGACCAGGCCGGATACCTGGAGCAGGGAAAGGGGCCGTCGTGGCGATCGACCCGGAAGTCCGCGAGCTGGCGCAGGGAAAGAATTTCGCCGCGTTCACCAGCCTGCTCCCCGGCGGCTCGCCCATGACCCACGTCATGTGGGTCGACTGCGACGAGAACCACATCCTGGTCAACACCGAGGTGCACCGGCGGAAGTACAAGAACGTGCTCGACGACCCGCGCGTGGCCGTGATGATCATGGACTCGGATGACGACCAGCGGTACGCCGACATCCGCGGGCGAGTGGTTGAGAGGATCACCGGGCCGCAGGCCCGCGACCACATCGAGAAGCTGGCCTGGCGCTACATGGGCCAGCCGTTCACCGAGAGCCTGATCCGGAGCGAGCGGGTGATCCTGCGGATCCAGCCGGACCGCCAGCGGGTCCGGCACGTCGGCTCCTGAGGCGTCCCTGGCGGGCACAAGCGTGCACGCCTTGGCCGGCGGCTGGCGCCGGGATCCGTCTTCGGCCGCCAGGTCGAGCCCGAGACGGGGCGTTATGGATAATCGGTTACTGAACAGTAACCGTCGGCCTGGCCCCGCGGGGACGCGCGAGGAGGAACCACTGGTGACCGATACCCGATCACTGCTCGCCGGGGCGGTGGGAGCCGAGCACGTGCGGGCCGCGGGCGACGTGCCGCCGGATTACGGCCATGACGAGGCGCTGGGCGTCGCGCCCGGGCGGCCGGAGTTCGTGGTCCGGCCGGGCGGCACCGATGAGGTGGCCGCCGTGCTGCGCATCGCGGGCGAGCGGGGCCTGCGGGTGACCGCGCGCGGCTCCGGCACGGGCCTGTCCGGCGCCGCGATTCCCGGGCCCGGCGGCCTGGTGATGTCGTTCGAGCGGATGAACCGGGTGCTGGAGATCGACGGCGCGAACAACGTCGCGGTCGTGCAGCCCGGGGTCACCCTGGCCGAGCTGGACGCGGCCACGGCCGCGCACGGCCTGGTCTACCCGGTCTTCCCCGGCGAGATGGGCGCCAGCCTGGGCGGGACCATCGCCACCAACGCGGGCGGGATGCGGGCGGTCAAGTACGGCGTGACCCGCCAGCACGTGCTCGGCCTCGAGGCGGTGCTCGCCTCCGGCGAGGTGCTGCGCGCCGGCGGCAAGCACGTCAAGAACGCCTCCGGCTACGACCTGACCCAGCTGATCGTCGGCTCCGAGGGCACGCTGGCGCTGGTCACCGAGGCGGTCGTCCGGCTCTACCCCCGGATGCCGCACCAGGCCACGGTGCTGGCGCCGTTCGGGTCACTGGACCAGGTCACAGCGGCTGTACCCGGCATCGTGGGCAGCGGGATCGGGCCGCTGATCCTCGAGTACGTGGACCTGGTCACGATGGCGGCGATCACCGCGGCGCAGGACATCGACCTCGGGGTCCCGGCCGCGGTCCGGGACAAGACGCTGGCCTACCTGGTGGTGATGGTGGAGGAACGCACCGAGGAACGCCTGGCCGCGCTGATCACCGAGCTGGCCGAGCTGCTGGCCATGCTGGGCGCGGGCGACGTCTACGTACTGCCCGACCCGGCCGCGCGGCGGCTCATCGAGGCGCGGGAGAAGGCGTTCTGGGCGGCCAAGAACGCCGGGGCTGACGACATCGTGGACACGGTGCTGCCGCGCGCGGCCATGGCCGGGTTCCTGACCGAGGTCGGCGAGCTGGCCGGGACGGGCGGCGGCCTGGTGATGGGCTGCGGCCACGCGGGCGACGGCAACGTCCACCTGGCGGTGTTCCAGCCGGACGCAGCGGCGCGCTCCGACCTGATGCACGGCATCTTCGCCGCGGCCGTGGCCCGGGGCGGCGCGGTCAGCGGCGAGCACGGCATCGGGACGGCCAAGAAGCGTTACTTCCTGGAACTGGCCGACCCGGTCGCGGTCGGTCTCATGCGGCGGGTGAAGCAGGCCTTCGATCCGGGCGGCATCCTGGGTCCCGGGGTCCTGTTCGAGGTCGGAGGAACACAGTGAACGGTGCGCAGGCTCTCATCCGTACGCTGGCCGGCGGCGGCGTGGACGTGTGCTTCAGCAACCCGGGGACCTCGGAGATGCACTTCGTCGCCGCGCTGGACGCGGTGCCGCAGATGCGCGGGGTGCTCTGCCTGTTCGAGGGGGTGGCCACCGGCGCGGCCGACGGGTTCGGCCGGATGGCCGGGCGGCCGGCCGCGGCGCTGCTGCACCTGGGCCCGGGCCTGGCCAACGGGCTGGCCAACCTGCACAACGCGCGGCGGGCCCGGACCCCGCTGCTCACGGTGGTCGGCGATCACGCCACCTACCACAAGCGCTACGACGCGCCGCTGGAGTCCGACATCGATGCGCTGGCCGGCACGGTCTCGGCCTGGGTGCGCCGGTCGTTGCGCAGCGAGGACGTGGCCGCCGACGCGGCCGAGGGGGTGGCGGCGGCGATGACCCCGCCCGGCGGGGTGGCCACGCTCATCCTGCCGGCCGACGTTTCCTGGAATGAGGGCGGCTCGCCCGCGCCG
>DATDIH010000449.1:0-8948 GCA_036521155.1 Streptosporangiaceae bacterium | reverse complement strand
CGAAAAAGTCCGCGGCCCGCTCACCGGCCAGCTCGCGGTAGGCGGCGCGCAGGTCGTCGGCGGCCACCGTGGTCAGGTCCTCGGCCGTGGCCCCCTCGCCCAGCCGGACCACCCTGACGTCCCGGTGGGCGCAGGCCCGTTCGAACAGCGAGCGGGCGAACCGCCCGTTGCCGAGCTCGTCGATGTGGCCCTGGCGGCCGGCGTGCTCGAAGATCTGCTCGAGCATCTCCTCGGCGCCGAAGTCGAAGCTGTCGCCCGCCTGCTGGCTGAGCAGGACGGTGATCCGCACCAGGTCGTCCGGCGAGTAGCTGGGGAACTCGATCCGGGTGCTGAACCGGGAGGACAGGCCCGGGTTGCTGCGCAGGAACCGGTCCATGTCGGCCGGGTAGCCGGCCAGCACGATGACCAGCCGGTCACGGTCGTCCTCGGCCCGTTTGAGCAGCGTCTGCACGGCCTCGTTGCCGAACGCGTCGCCGCCCGAGTAGGCCTCGTTGTGCAGCGAGTAGGCCTCGTCGATGAACAGCACGCCGCCCAGCGCCGAGTCGACCAGCTCATTGGTCTTGATCGCGGTCGCGCCCAGATACTCGCCGACCAGATCGGCCCGGTGCGCCTCGACCACGGTGGGCTTGTCCAGCAGGCCGAAGGCATAGAAGATCTTGGCCACCACCCGGGCCACCGTCGTCTTGCCGGTGCCGGGCGGGCCGAGAAAGACGAAGTGCCGCATGGGCTTCTCGGTGACCACGCCGGCCATGGCCCGGCGCCGCGCGGCTTCGATGGACGCGGCGATCGACCGGACCTGCTCCTTGACCGGGGCCAGCCCGATCATGCGGTCCAGCTCGGCCATGGCTTCGGCCACCGAGATGTCCGGCAGCGGCTCGGGGACGGCCTGGTCCCGGCCGCCGGGGTCGGTGTGCGAGGGCGCGGCCGCCTGGGCCCGGACGCCGTAACCGGCGTGGGCCGCGGCCGCAGGGTCGCCCGCTCCGGGCAGGGGCCCGGCGCCACCGGGACGGCGGGCCGTCTCGGCGCCGTACAGGTGAGCCTCCTGCGACCCCTTGGCCAGCCGCCAGACCAGCACGATGCAGGCGATCAGCCAGGCGGCGGCGATGCCGATGAAGGGCTGGGTGGGCCACAGGCGCAGCGCGGCCACACCGATGGGCACGGACCAGACCAGGGCCCAGGCCACCGTGCGGCAGGGCACGTGCCAGCGGGCCAGCGGGCCGATGTGGGCGCCGGCGGCGATCACAAACGGCATGACCAGCAGCAGGTAGATCCAGGAACTGGAGGTGCCGGCCACGCCCGCGCCGACCAGGCCCCAGACGGCCACGCAGACCGAGGCCAGCACGCTGCGGCGGGCTTTGACCACCGCGTAGACGCCGTAGGCCATGGCGGCCAGCAGCAGGATGCCGATCTCCGGGCCGCACAAAATGATCGCAAGGACGACGAACCCGATTTTCAGCGGCAGCGGCGCGCGCCGGAAGACGCCGAATACGCGGGCGAGCCGATTGGGAACGGCCGGCGCCGCGGACTGAGCTCTGTCGTTTGGCAGCATCTCGCTTCCTCGCACACCTAGTCCCCTGTATAGCGCATTACCCGCCGTTCTCGTCAGCACACGGCCAGATACGGCGGGTGACGTTGCTCCGCTGTACTTTCACTTTCAGTTAGGGACGGGGCCGTCGCTGCTCCCCCATGATGGACCACCGCGCGCCGGGGGCGTCAAGTCTGACCTACCGGGGCGGCCAATAAAGCTCGTGGCAAGGCGATTTTCCCGCACCGGGGAAAACATGTGTCACACCCGGCGAGCGAGATCGATTTCGTCCCGCAGCGGAATTCCGTAATCGCCAACGGGCGGAATTTCCGGCCTTTCCGCCCGGGCCCGGTCGACCGCGCCCGGCCGCAGCGCCACCAGCCGCAGCCCGCGCCGCTGATAGAAGCGGATCGCGTCCAGGTTGTCGTTGGTCGTGGTGAGCCGGATCTCATGGCAGCGCAGTTGCCGGGCCTCGACCACCGCCGCCTCCAGGAGCAGGGTGCCCACGCCCGCCCGGCGTTCCAGCGCGTTCAGCGTGACCACCTCGAGCACGCCGCCGGCCACGTGGAAGGTGAGCAGGCCGACCACCCGGCTGCCGCGCTCGGCGATCAGGCCCGGCAGGTCGGCGGGCCGGTAAACGGTCTGATGCACGATCTGGGTGGCTGAACCCCACAGCTCGGTCATGAGCCAGGCGATCATCGGGCGGTCGGCCTCAACGGCGGGCCTGACCCGGATCTCCGGCTGCTGCATCCTGGTCATTATGCCGGTGATTGGGGCTCGTGACCCTGGACGCTTGTGACTGTTGTGACTGTTGTTTCCCCTTGGTCTGGTGCTGACGCGCGCGCCACGCCCGGCGGGCCGTGTGGCATTGTTGCCTCGGAGCCAATCACGGACGAATAAGCCCAGGATCCCTGGGGTACGGGAGGCGTCATGGCATTCCAGAGTTCAGATCCGGCCGAGGGGTTCCGCCGGGACCGGCGGGAGCATGGCGGTGCGCCGCAGCACCTCGACGACGACCGTCTCGCCCACGAGACCGAAGAGGAGCGGGTCGACGCGGGCGTCGATGCCTACGACCCGGACGAGGTCCCGCCCGCCACCGACACCCCGCCGCTCGACACCGACGTCCGCGACACCGAGCAGTACCAGGAGGAGCGGGCCGAGCTGCGGCGCGAGGAAGACAAGGACGAGGTCCTGATCGAGGGCGAGCGCCAGCAGTTCCCGCCCAGCCACTACGAGAAGTAAGTACCGTGCCGGCGCCCGAGGCCGAGGGATACATCGAGGTCGACGGTGGCCGGGTCTGGTACCGCGCGGTCGGTGAGGGCGGGGTGCCGCTGCTCTGCCTGCACGGCGGCCCCGGCTTCACCCACTACTACCTGGAACCGCTGGAGGCCCTGGCCAGCCAGCGCCGGGTGATCTTCTACGACCAGCTCGGCTGCGGGCGGGCCGACCGGCCCGCCGATCCCGGCCTGTGGACGGTGGACCGCTTCGTGCAGGAGCTGGCCGACGTCCGGGCCGCCCTCGGGCTGGAGCGGATGCACCTGTTCGGCAGCTCCTGGGGCGGCATGCTGGCCATGCAATACACCCTGGACCGCCAGCCGGAGCTGGAGAGCCTGATCCTGTGCGGCAGCCCGGCCAGCATGACCCGCTGGGTCCGGGACTGCGACGCGCTGCTGGCCGAGGAGCCGGCCGAGGTGCGGCAGGTCATCCGGCAGCACGAGGCGGACGGGTTCACCGCCTGCCCGGAGTACCAGGCGGCGATCCTCGGCTTCTACCGCAAGCACGTGTGCCGGATGAGCCCGTGGCCCGGCGGCCTGGAACGGTCGTTCGCCGAGGCCGGCTACGAGGTCTACAACTTCATGAACGGGCCCAGCGAGTTCACCGTGACCGGGACCCTCAAGAACTGGGACATCATGGACCGGCTGACCGAGATCGCGGTGCCCACGCTGCTGGTGGGCGGCCGGTATGACGAGTGCACCCCGGGCCACCTGGAAGAGATGCACGGCCGCATCACCGGGTCCCGGCTGGAGATCATCGAGGACGCGTCGCACCTGTGCTTCGCTGAGCAGCCCCAGGTCTTCAACGACCTGGCCAACAGCTTCCTGACTGGGCAGGAATCAGTCTGATCCCGGCTGCTGGGCGCGGATCAGGGTGTGGCCGGCTTCGGTGCGGGTGTAGAGGACTGAGCGGCCGGAGCGGCGGCGCTGGACCAGCCGGGCGTCCAGCAGGACCTTCAGGTGACGGCCGGCCGAGCCCAGCCCCTGGCCGGTCAGGGCGGTCAGCTGGGTGGTGCTCAGCGGAGTGCCCAGCAGCACCAGTACCTGGGCCCGGGCCGGACCCAGCAGAGCACTCAGCGCGTCCGGGACGGGCGGCGCGTCCCCGGCCAGCACACCCGAGCACGGATAGACGAGCGCGTACCGGTGCGGCTCCTCCCAGGACACCCAGCCGCAGGTCGGGGTGACCGGGACGAACAGCAGCTGGGCGCCGGAGATCTGCCGGGGCGGGTAATCCAGGGCGTTGATCTGCAGCCGTCCCTCCCCCAGCCAGCGCGTGCCGGGCCGCAGCCGGTCCAGGGCGCCGGCCCAGCCGTCTCGTCCCAGCCGGGCGGTGCGGGCCACGATGTCGGCCTCGATGATCCGGCGCCGCCGGGGCCAGGTGGGCCGGACGGTTTCGTCCCACACCCAGGCCAGCAGGTCCGCGGCCAGACGCGGCAGGTCCTGGCCGTCGAGGGCGGCGGGCAGCGGGGCGTCCAGCTCCGCGGCCAGGCCGTCCCGGGCGAGCTGGTTCCCGCAGGCCCGGAGCTGAGCCAGTTCGGTCCCGAAGCCGGGGTCACCCCGGCCGGCCAGGACCGGGGGGATGGTGAACAAGCCAGCGATCCAGCGGGGCCGGATCCCGGTATCGAGCAGCAGCGCGGTGACCGGGTCGGCGGCCAGCCGGGCCCGCCAGGCGGCCCGGTGGGTGTTCAGCCAGGCGCGCTCGCCCGGGTGGGCGGCCCGGTCCCGGTGCAGCACGATCAGCGCGGCCGTGGTCTCGGCCAGTGGCGACGGCACGAACCGGCTCCCGGCCAGGGTGTCCGCGCTGACCTGCCACCAGCCCACGTTTCGCCTCCCGGCGAAACAATAACGCACCCGCGAGCGGTCCCCGAGACTCCAGGCATGCGCACCTACACCGAGCTGTTCGGGACCCGCGAGTTCACCCCGCTGTTCGTGACGGCCTCGGTGCAGATCGCCGCGCAGACCGCGACCGGGCTGGCCCTGGGCACCCTGATCTACTCGGCGACCGGGTCCCCGCTGCTGTCGGCGCTGGCCATGTTCGGCCCGGCGCTGGCCCAGGCGGCCGGGGCGGCGGCCCTGCTGTCGGCGGCCGACCGGCTGCCGCCGCGGGCCACCCTGGCCGGGCTGGCCACGGTGTCCGGGCTGGCCGCCGCGGCCGAGGCCATCCCCGGCCTGCCGGTGGGAGCCATCTTCGCCATCGTGCTGGCCGCGGGCACGATCGGGTCGATCAGCGGCGGAGCGCTCTACGGGCTGCTGAACGAGATCCTGCCCCGCGGCGGCTACCTGCTCGGGCGCTCGGTGTTCAACATGGCCGTGGGGGTCATGCAGATCTGCGGCTACGCCGCGGGCGGCCTGCTGCTGGCCGTGCTGTCCGCCCGCGGCACGATGCTGGCCGGCGCCGGCCTGTCGCTGGCCGCGGCGTTGGTGGCCCGCTTCGGGCTGAGCCGCCGGGCCCCCCGGGCCAGCGGCCGGCCCTCGGTCCGGCAGACCTGGCGGAACAACCGGCGGCTGTGGTCCAGCCCGGCCCGCCGGTACGTCTACCTGGCCCTGTGGGTCCCGAACGGGCTGATCGTGGGCTGCGAGTCGCTGTACATCCCGTACGCGCCCCGGCATGCCGGCCTGCTGTTCAGCTGCGCCGCGGCCGGGATGCTGGCCGGCGACACGCTGGCCGGGCGGGTCTGGCCGGAACGGTGGCGGCCCCGGCTCGGGGCCCCGCTCCGCCTGCTGCTGGCCGGGCCCTACCTGATCTTCGCCCTGCACCCGGCGCTGCCGCTGGCGGTGGCGGCGATTGTGCTGGCCTCGGTGGGATATTCGGCCACCCTGATGCTCCAGCAGCGGCTGATGGCCCTCACCCCCGAGGACCTGAGCGGGCACGCCCTGGGCCTGCACTCCTCCGGCATGCTCACCATGCAGGGCCTGGGCGCCGCCCTGGCCGGCGCGGTGGCCCAGCTCACCTCCCCCGCCCTGGCCATGACGATCATGGCGGCGCTGTCGGTGGCGGTGACCGTGGCCCTGGCCCCCGGCCTGCGAGAGGTACGGGCTACGGCGAGGACCGTAACCCGGGTTCCGGGGGGTGCAGGGGGTCGTCCCACCCCAAATTGAAAATCTCGATCCCAGGCCGCAGGCTAGTAATCGAACAAACGATCCAGCTGCCAGATCGGCCAGTTATACGGTCGACCCGACCGCAGCGAGTCAGCGCCCGGCAGCGGCTGGAGCCGGGTGGCTAGGTGGCTGGGCCGTGGCCGGGTCTGGGCTTGACAGCGCCGGCTCGCTGCCTGGGGGTACCAGGCCGGCCAGCAGGCTGGCCGCCGCGGCCTGGAACCGCGCGGTGTCGCCGTAGGGGCGGGCGACGAGCATCGACCCTTCCAGGCCGGCCACGATCATGCGGGCGGTGTCCTGCGCGGAGGCGGCGTAGCGCAGGCTGCCGTCGGCCCGGCCCTGCTCCAGGACGTTTTCCAGCCAGCTCTCGTTCTGGTCGAAGAACCCGATCACCGCGTTTCGCATCGGCTGCGGGAGGGTCTGGTATTCGGCGGCGAGCATGCCGCACAGGCACATCTGGCCGTTGCGCAGCACTTGCAGGTACAGGCCCGCGTAGGAGTCGAGCCTGGCACGGGCGGTGCCGTCGGCAGTGTCCAGACTCGCGAGAGCTGCCATGAAACGGCTGGCGTAACGGGCGATGAGCGCCTCGCCGAGGGCGGCCTTGCTGGCGAAGTGGTAGTGCAGGGCGGCCTTGCTGATCTGCAGCTCGGCTGCGATGTCAGCGTAGCTGAAGCCGTTGAACCCGCAGGTCTGGACCAGCCGCTCGGCCACGTCCAGGATCCGCGAGGCCGTGCCGGCCTCATCGCGGATGCGCCCGTTGGTCATTGAACCTCCACCCTCTTGACGTCTGACCTACCAGTAAGTCAGACTCTGACCTATCGGTAAGTAAGTGTACCTGGGTGTCCCTGCAACGGCGGAGGGCGACATGGACAAAACCGAGCACAAAAGCTTCCAGGCACCCGACGAGACCCGCGAATTCCTACACGGCCGTGCGGAAATTCTGAACGTTGGCGGCGGGCAGATCGGCCGGCTGGTCTTCCAGCCCGGCTGGCGCTGGTCGAACGACGTAAAGCCGATCGCTGGTACCGCGAGCTGTGAGGCACCGCACTTCCAGTACCACCTCAGCGGGCAGCTGGCGATACGGATGGACGACGGCGCCGAGTTCATCGCCGGGCCCGGAGACGTAACCGCACTGCCCAGCGGCCACGACGCCTGGGTGGTCGGCGACGAGCCCGTCGTCACCATCGACTGGTTCGGCGCGGGCACCTACGCCAGGTAGCCAGACGCACGCAAGCCAGGAAACACCGAACTCAGGAACCCGGCCGGGATCGGTCCCGGCTCAGCGAAAGGAAACGTCATGTCCCGAAAGATGATCGACTGCCGCCAGGTGCCCAACGAGATCGGCTGCACGCTCACCATCGCCGGCGGCGAGGACGAGGTCCTCGACGCCGCGGCCGCGCATGCCGTCGCCAAGCATGGCCACCAGGACACGCCCGAACTCCGGGAGATGCTCCGCGGCGGCCTGCAAGACGCCGAGCCCGCGCTGGCATGAAAGCCGCGAGCCAGCCCAGGCTCGACGACGCAGCCACCATCATCCACGAGTTCAACGCTGCCTGGGACGACCACGATCTCGCGGCGGCGCTGGCCCTGACCAGTGCCGATTGCGTGTTCGAGGCGACGTCACCGCCGCCGGACGGCCAGCGCCACGCCGGCCACGCGGCTATCACCGCGGCCTGGAAGCCGATCTTCGACGATGCGGCAAGCCGGTTCACCGTCGAGGAAACGTTCACCGCGGGCAACCGTGTCATCCAGCGGTGGCGATATGACTGGGATGACGGCCACGTGCGCGGCATCGACGTCTTCACCGTCCAGAACGGCAAGATAACCGAGAAGGCCGCCTACGTAAAAGGCTAGCGGCCCACATCGACGGCGTTGCCCGACAGCGGACCAGCGGCCAAGGTCTCCAATCGCACGCCGTAGCCGCCGCACACAATCCCCAATCTGGGCGGCGATTGCCGCCACCGGCATGGCCGCCGCTGGGCAGATTCAGCTGGCCGTCGTTACACAAGCGGGCGCCCGCACGCGGACCACCTGCAGCCCCAGGCCCGCTGGGTCGTCCCCCCGGACTAAAGGTGGGCGGCGGTCCAGCAGGTGGTGGCGGTGTGGCAGTTCTCCATGGCGAGCAGGGTTCGGGGCAGGGTGGCCGGGATGCCCTGGGCGGCTAGGTTGTCCAGCTCGTAGGGGTCGGTGGCGGTGTCGTAGTACTCCTGGTTGCCGTTGGAGTATTTGACGTAGAGCCCGCTGGCGGTGCGGACCGCCTCGTAGGAGGGCGGGTCCGCGTGCTGCTGGTTCTGGGCGTCGGGGTCGCCGGGGGTGTCGTCGGGACCGTGGTGCTCGATCAGGATGGCCTGGCGCCAGTCAGCGGGGTTCTGCCCGTGCCACACGCCGGCCAGGCTGTGCCCGTCCACGGTGCTGCCGGCCGGCACCCCGGCCAGGGTCTCCAGGGTCGGGGCCAGGTCGATGTTGGAAGCCAGCTGGGTGGCGGTCCGGCCCGCCGGGACCCCGGGGCCGCTGACGACCAGCGGCACGTGGATGTCGGTGTCGAACGCGGTCTGCTTGCCGGGCAGCAGCCGGTACTCCCCCATGTGGTAGCCGTTGTCCGAGCTGAAGATGAAGTAGGTGTTGCTGGCCACCCCTTTGGCCTTCAGCTCGCTCTCCAGGTGCCCGATCAGGTCGTCGACGGCGAGGTCGGCCTCGACCCGCTTGCGGTAGTCCTTGAGGATGCTCTTCTGCTGCTGGGCGGTCAGCGGGCTCCGCTGCGCCAGCCACGACGGCGGGCCGGCGGGCAGCTGGTCGTAGGCCGGGGTCCTGGGGTAGGCCACGGTCTGGGCGGCGTGGGCGTACCGGGGCGCCGGGGTGTACGGCGCGTGCGGCGCGAACGTGGCCACCTCGAGCATGAACGGCTGGCCGGACGAGGCCGAGGCGTCAATGAACGAGCCGGCCTTGCCGGACAGCACATCGACCAGGTAGTCGTCCGGCTGGTGCCCGTAGTGCACCTGCTTGCCGTCCTGGTTCAGGGTGTAGTTGAACTCGGGGTAGCCGTTGCCGGCCAC
>DATDIH010000448.1:0-4192 GCA_036521155.1 Streptosporangiaceae bacterium | reverse complement strand
CAGCCTCCGCGCCCCGCGCCAGGCCGGGCTGCTGCCCAGCTCCGCTGCCTGCCGCCGAGGCGCGCCCTACGACGCCAGCCCATGTCACGGTGGCCACACCGTTCACACCTGGGGAAACGCCCACCAGGGGCCACACCGCTCACGGCGTCCCGGCGCACATACGGGGCGGAATTGTGTCTTTTTGATAGCGCCGTTA
Source organism: Streptosporangiaceae bacterium (assembly GCA_036521155.1). GTDB lineage: Bacteria > Actinomycetota > Actinomycetes > Streptosporangiales > Streptosporangiaceae > Bog-532. The sequence continues at coordinate 3,996 of DATDIH010000448.1, read as the reverse complement.
TAACGGAAGAGTCTCTAACCTGTTAGGAACGGCGTCGTCTTTACCATTGCTGCCCGCGCTGCGTAGACTCCCGCCACTGTATTTGGTGGCCTTACTACTCAGTAGGCCACCTGCCCGGCACCGGGCGCGGCGGATCGCCGTCCCCGGGAGCGAGCGAGGGCGCGGCCAGTGCGGTGAGCTCACGCACGGCTGCCCGGCGCGCGAAATGCCTGGTATGAGGGGTCAAGGAGGACTTGAATTGTCAAGGCTTAATGCCGTGGCCGCAGGGGCCGGGCCCGTCAGCGTAACCGGCGGGAACCTGGTTCTGATCATTATCGCCGGGGCCGTGGCGCTGCTGGCGCTGGGCGTGGCGGCCACGCTGGTCCGCGAGGTGCTGGCGTCGAGCCAGGGCACCGAGCGAATGCAGGAGATCTCGCGGGCGGTCCAGGAAGGGGCCGCTGCCTACCTGCGGCGGCAGTTCCGGACCCTGGGCATCTTTGTCGTCATCATCTTCTTCATCCTGCTCGTGCTGCCCGCCGACGACACCGCCGTCCGCTGGGGCCGCAGCGGGTTCTTCCTGCTCGGCGCCTTGTTCTCCGGCCTCACCGGGTTCACCGGCATGTGGCTGTGCGTCCGCGGCAACGTCCGGGTGGCCGCCGCGGCGCGGGAGGACGGCTACAACCGCGCGATGCGGATCGCCTTCCGCACCGGCGGCGTGGCGGGCATGTTCACCGTCGGGCTGGGCCTGCTCGGCGCGACGATCGTGGTGCTGATCTACAAGGGCAACGCGCCCGAGGTGCTGGAAGGCTTCGGCTTCGGCGCCGCCCTGCTGGCCATGTTCATGAGGGTCGGCGGCGGTATCTACACCAAGGCCGCCGACGTGGGCGCCGACCTGGTCGGCAAGGTCGAGCAGGGCATCCCGGAGGACGACCCGCGCAACGCGGCTACCATCGCCGACAACGTGGGCGACAACGTGGGTGACTGCGCCGGCATGGCCGCCGACCTGTTTGAGTCCTACTCGGTGATGCTCGTCGCGTCGCTGATCCTCGGTAAGGCCGCCTTCGGTAATTATGGTCTGGTCTTGCCGCTGTTCATTCCGGCCATCGGCATCATCACCGCGATCATCGGCATCTTCCTGGTCCGCCCGCGGTCCGGCGACCGCAGCGGGATGACCGCCATCAACCGGGGCTTCTTCATCTCGGCGATCTTGTCGGCCATCGGTGTGGCCGTGGCCTGCTTCACCTATCTGCCCAGCAAGTTCAGCGCGCTGAAGGGCGTCACCAACCTCGGCATCCTGCGCTACAACGGCGACCCGCGCTGGATCGCGTTCGGCGCCGTCCTGATCGGCATCGCCCTGGCCAGCACCATCCAGCTGCTCACCGGGTACTTCACCGAGACCAACCGGCGCCCGGTCAAGGACATCGGCGAGAGCTCGCTGACCGGTGCGGCCACCGTCATCCTGTCCGGCATCTCCACCGGTCTGGAGTCCGCGGTCTACTCCTCGCTGCTGATCGCGGCCGCGGTGTTCGGCGGGTTCCTGCTCGGCACCGGTAACGCCACGGTCGCGCTGTTCGCGGTGGCCATGGCCGGTATCGGCCTGCTCACCACAGTCGGGGTCATCGTGTCGATGGACTCCTTCGGCCCGGTCACCGACAACGCCCAGGGCATCGCCGAGATGTCCGGCGACGTCGAGGGTGAGGGCGCGCAGATCCTCACCAATCTGGACGCGATCGGCAACACCACCAAGGCGATCACCAAGGGCATCGCGATCGCGACCGCGGTGCTGGCCGCGACCGCCCTGTTCGGCTCGTTCCGCGACACGGTGCAGACGGCGCTGGGCCGGGCCTCGGGCACGTTCAGCTTGTCCGTGGACCGGCCGAACGTCCTGGTCGGCCTCATCGTCGGCGCGGCTGTGGTGTTCATGTTCTCCAGCCTGCTGATCAGTGCGGTCGGACGGGCCGCCCAGCGGGTCGTGCTGGAGGTGCGCAAGCAGTTCCGCGAGCACCCGGGGATCATGGACTACACCGAGACGCCGGAGTACGGGCGGGTGGTGGACATCTGCACCCGGGACTCGCTGCGGGAGCTGGCCACCCCCGGCCTGCTGGCCGTGCTGACCCCGATCGCGGTCGGGTTCGCGCTCGGGTACGCGCCGCTCGGCTCGGTGCTGGCCGGCGCGATCGCCGCGGGTGTGCTGATGGCCGTGTTCCTGGCCAACTCCGGTGGGGCCTGGGACAACGCCAAGAAGCTGGTCGAGGACGGCAACTACGGCGGCAAGGGCTCCGACGCCCACGAGGCGACCATCATCGGCGACACGGTGGGTGACCCGTTCAAGGACACCGCCGGCCCGGCCATCAACCCGCTGCTCAAGGTGATGAACCTGGTCTCGCTGCTGATCGCGACCAGCGTGGTCAAGTACAGCGGCAACACCGGCCTGCGGGTCGGTGTCGCGCTGGCCGCCGTGGTCATCATCGTCGGCGCGATCGTGTTCTCCAAGCGCCGCGGGTCCGGGATGGACACGGGCGACGGGGCCAGCACCGAGGTGGCCGGCTCGGCCGACGCGATCACCCCGGCGCCGGAGGTCCCGGCCCCGACGGCCACCGAAACGATCGAGGTCGTCGAGGTCGAGGTCGTCGAGACCGGCACGCCGGAGGAGCCGGGAGCCGTGAACGGCCAGGGCGCGTCCACGGTGCCGAAGGCGTCCGGCACGGATTCCTGACCAGTAGTACCGCCCAAAGGGGCGGGTCAGCGTCATCCGGCGCTGGCCCGCCCCTTTGCGGTTTGGCTGGTCTCAGGCCTCGGTGTCGGCCGCTTCCACTTCGTCGCTGGAGATGCCGAGCAGGTACAGCACGGTGTCCAGGTAAGGCAGGCTCAGCGCGGTGTCGGCCGCGTCCCGGACCACCGGCTTGGCGTTGAACGCGACGCCCAGCCCGGCCGCCGCGATCATGTCCAGGTCGTTGGCGCCGTCCCCGACCGCGACCGTCTGGCTGAGCGGCACCCCGGCCCGGTCCGCGAACCGGCGCAGCGCGGCCGCCTTGCCCGCGCGGTCGATGACCGGGCCGGACACCCGCCCGGTCAGCTTGCCGTCCGCGGTCTCCAGCACGTTGGCGGCCACGTAGTCGATGCCCAGTTCGGCGGCCAGCGGGTCGATGATCTGGGTGAACCCCCCGCTGACGATGCCGCACCGGTAGCCCAGCCGCTTCAGCGTCCGGATCAGCGTGCGGGCCCCGGGGGTGAGCCGCAGCGCGTGCCGCACGTCGGCCAGCACGCCGTCGTTCAGCCCGGCCAGCAGGGCCACCCGCTCCCGCAGCGACGCCTCGAAGTCCAGCTCGCCGCGCATGGTGGCCTCGGTGACCTTGGCCACCTCGGCCGCGCAGCCCGCCCGGTCGGCCAGCAGGTCGATGACCTCGTCCTGGATGAGCGTGGAGTCCACGTCCATCACGATCAGCCGCATGGCCCGCCGTTGCAGGCCGCCGCGCTGGACGGCCACGTCCACGTGCTGCTGGATCGCCTCCCGGGACAGCTCGGACCGCAGCGTGGCCGGGTCGGCCCCGGACACGTCCAGTTCCAGGCAGGTCACCGGGTCCTGGGCCAGCCGGGTGATCCGGTCGATGTTGGCCCCGCTGGCCGCGATCCGGCCGGTGATGGCGTTGATCGCGGCCGGGGACAGCGGGCTGCCCAGCAGCGAGACATGCAGCCGCCCCCGCCGCCGCGGCGGGTCCGAGGAGCCGGTGGTGATCTCGGCGTCCAGCCCGAGGTCGGCGGCCAGGGCACTGATCTTCCGGTGGATGGCGGTCAGGTCCGGCGGGCCGGCCGACGCGCACAGCACCCCGAGCACCAGGTGGCCGCGGATGACCACCTGCTCGATGTCCAGCACGCTCAGCTCGTGCCCGGACAGGGCAGCGAACAGGCGGGAGGTGACCCCGGGGCGGTCCCGCCCGGTCAGGGTGATCAGCAGCGTCGTACGCATGGCATTCATCGCGCCAGTAACGCTACCGGGCTCCGGACCGGCCTGGACCG
>DATDIH010000447.1:0-5857 GCA_036521155.1 Streptosporangiaceae bacterium | reverse complement strand
CCGGGCCCTGGACCTGCTGGCCGCGGCCGAGCGCCCGCTGATCGTGGCCGGCGGCGGCGTGATCAACGCCGACGCGGCCGCCCTGCTGACCGAGTTCGCCGAGCTGACCGGCGTCCCGGTGATCCCGACCCTCATGGGCTGGGGCGCGATCCCGGACGACCACCCGCTGATGGCCGGGATGGCCGGCCTGCAGACCGCGCACCGGTACGGCAACGCCACCATGCTGGCCTCGGACTTCGTGCTCGGCATCGGCAACCGCTGGGCCAACCGGCACACCGGCGGCCTGGACACCTACACCGCGGGCCGGACGTTCGTGCACATCGACATCGAGCCGACCCAGATCGGCCGGGTCTTCGCTCCCGACTACGGCATCGTCTCCGACGCCGGCGCGGCCCTGCGGCTGCTGGTCGAGGCGGCCCGCGAGCGCCGGGCCGCGGGCCAGCTGCCGGACCGGGCCGCCTGGGCCGCGCAGTGCCAGCAGCGCCGGGCCACCATGCAGCGGCGCACCCACTTCGACGACGTCCCGATCAAGCCGCAGCGGGTGTACGAGGAGATGAACCGGGCCTTCGGGCCCGACGTCCGGTACGTGAGCACGATCGGGCTGTCCCAGATCGCCGCCGCTCAGTTCCTGCACGTCTACCAGCCGCGGCACTGGATCAACGCGGGCCAGGCCGGCCCGCTGGGCTGGACCGTGCCCGCCGCCCTCGGGGTGTGCGCGGCCGACCCGGACGCCACCGTGGTCGCGCTGTCGGGCGACTACGACTTCCAGTTCATGATGGAAGAACTGGCCGTGGGCGCCCAGTTCCACCTGCCCTACCTGCACGTGCTGGTCAACAACGCCTACCTGGGCCTGATCCGGCAGTCGCAGCGGGCCTTCGACATGGACTACTGCGTCCAGCTGTCGTTCGACAACATCAACAGCCCGGAGACCGCCGGGTACGGCGTCGACCACGTGCGGGTGGCCGAGGGCCTGGGCTGTAAGGCGCTGCGGGTCACCGCCCCGGGCGAGATCGGGCCCGCGCTGGACCGGGCCCGGAAGCTGATGGCCGAGCACCGGGTCCCGGTGCTGGTGGAGATCGTGCTGGAACGGGTGACCAACGTGTCGATGGGCACCGAGCTCGACAACGTGACCGAGTTCGAAGAGCTGGCCGCGCGCCGCGCCGACGCGCCCACCGCGGTCATGGCCATGCTGGACTAGGAGCATGCGGATCGTGATCGCCCCCGACAAGTTCAAGGGATCGCTGGCCGCCGTCGAGGTGGCGGCGGCGATCGCCGCCGGGCTGCGCGGGACCGGGGCCGAGCTGGTCACGGTGCCGGTGGCGGACGGCGGCGATGGGACCGTGGACGCCGCGGTCGCGGCCGGCTTCGACCGGGTGCCGGTCACCGCGGCCGGGCCCACCGGCCAGCCGGTGGCCACCAGCTACGCCCGCCGCGGCGACCTGGCCCTGGTCGAGCTGGCCACCGTGTGCGGGCTGGAGCGGCTGCCCGGCGGCGAGCTGGCCCCCATGGACGCCTCCAGCTTCGGCGTGGGCGAGGTCATGCGGGCCGCGCTGGCCGGCGGCGCGAACGAACTGGTGCTGGCGGTCGGCGGGAGCGCCAGCACCGACGGCGGGGCCGGGATGCTCCAGGCGCTGGGCGCCCGGGTGCTCGACGGCCGGGGCGAGCCCATCGGCCGGGGCGGTGCCGCCCTGCCCGACGTGACCGGACTGGACCTGACCGGGCTGATCCCGGCGGTGCGCTCGGCCCGGATCACGCTCGCGGCCGACGTGGCCAACCCGCTGACCGGCCCGGACGGCGCGGCCGCGGTGTTCGGGCCGCAGAAGGGCGCCGACCCGGGCCAGGTCGCGGCGCTGGACGGCTACCTGCGCCGGTGGGCGGCCCTGGTGACCGACGCCACCAGCCACGACTGGTCGCAGGCCCCGGGGGCCGGGGCCGCGGGCGGGGTGGGGTTCGCGGCGCTGGCCGTGCTCGGCGCCCAGCAGCGCTCCGGCATCGACATGATCCTGGACCTGACCGGGTTCGACGCCGCCCTGGACGGCGCCGACCTGGTCGTCACCGGCGAGGGCTCGCTGGACACGCAGAGCCTGTCGGGCAAGGCCCCAGTCGGGGTGGCCCGGGCCGCCGCCCGCCGCGGGATCCCGGTGATCGCGGTGGCCGGGCGCAGCCTGCTCACGCCGGAGCAGGCCGCCGACGCCGGGTTCAGCGCGGTGCACGTCCTCGCCGACCTGGAGCCGGATCTGGCCCGCAGCATGACCGGGGCCGCCGGGCTGCTGGAGCGGGTCGCCCGTGATCAACTGGCCGCATGGAGCCGAACATGACGTTCGACCTGGTGGTGAAGGCGCGGCAGGCGGTGGTGGACGGGGTCCTGCGCCCGGCCGCGGTGGCCGTCCGCGACGGGCGCATCGCCGCCGTCACCGACCCCGACGCGAGCGGACTCGATCTTGAAGAAGACGCTGTGGCCGTGGTCGAGCTGGCCGCCGACGAGGTGCTGCTGCCCGGGCTGGTCGACACCCACGTGCACGTGAACGAGCCGGGCCGGACCGAGTGGGAGGGCTTCACCAGCGCGACCCGGGCCGCCGCGGCCGGCGGCGTGACCACGATCATCGACATGCCGCTGAACAGCGTCCCGCCCACCTGCGACGTGGCCGCGCTGGAAGTCAAGCGCAAGGCCGCCGGCGGCCAGGTGCACGTCGACACCGGGTTCTGGGGCGGCGCCATCCCCGGCAACGTCTCTGACCTGCGCCCGCTGCACGAGGCGGGGGTGTACGGCTTCAAGTGCTTCCTGCTGCCCAGCGGGGTGGACGAGTTCCCGCCCCTGGACGAAGCCGGGCTGGAGCAGGCCCTGCGCGAGATCGCCTCGTTCGGCGGCCTGCTGATCGTGCACGCCGAGGACGGCCACGACATCACCGAGGTCCCGTCCGGGCGGGACTACCAGGGCTTCCTGCGCTCCCGGCCCCCCGCGGCCGAGCAGCGGGCCATCGATACCCTGCTGGACCTGGCCGAGCGGACGGGCACCCGGGTGCACGTGCTGCACCTGTCCAGCGCGGCCGCCCTGCCCGCGCTGGCCGCGGCCCGCCAGCGCGGGGTCCGGGTCACCGCCGAGACCTGCCCGCACTACCTGGGCTTCGCCGCGGCCGAGATCCCGGCCGGGGCGACCCAGTTCAAGTGCTGCCCGCCGATCCGGGACGCCGCCAACCGCGACGCCCTGTGGCAGGGGCTGCGGGCCGGGCAGATCGACTGCGTGGTCTCCGACCACTCGCCGTGCACCGCGGACCTCAAGCACCTGGACACCGGCGACTTCGCCACCGCCTGGGGCGGCATCGCCTCGCTCCAGCTCGGCCTGCCCGCGGTGTGGACGCAGGCCCGGTCCCGGGGGGTGCCGCTCACCGACGTCGTGACCTGGATGAGCACCCGGCCTGCCCGCCTGGCCGGGCTGACCGGCAAGGGGGCGCTGGCCCCCGGCTACGACGCCGACCTGTGCGTGTTCGCGCCCGGCGACAGCTTCGTGGTCGACGCGGCCGCGCTGCAGCACCGCAACCCGGTGTCGGCCTACGACGGGAAACGGCTGACCGGCGTGGTGCGCCGCACCTGGCTGCGCGGCACCCCGGTCAGCACTGGCGGAACCATCACGGGCGAGCCCACCGGCCGCCTGCTGACCAGGACGGAATCATGACCACAGAGCGCAATGACCCTGGCAAGCAGCAGTGGGCCGACCTGGCCGCGCGGGACCTCGGCGGCAGCGTGGTCTACGCCAACGACGAGCTGTTCGCCGTCCGGGAGAACCTGATCAAGCCGGGCGATCCGGTGTTCCAGCCGCACACCTTCGGCCCCAAGGGCCAGATCATGGACGGCTGGGAAACCCGCCGCCGGCGGGAGCCCGGCCATGACCACGCCATCGTCCGGCTGGGCGTGGGCGGGGTGGTCCGCCGGGTCGTGGTCGACACCAGCTGGTTCACCGGCAACTATCCGCCCGAGGTGTCGGTCGAGGCCTGCGGGGCCGAGGGCTACCCGGGGCCCGGCGAGCTGGCCGCGGCGCAGTGGATCACGCTGGTGCCCCGCAGCCCGGTCCAGGGCGACCACCGCAACGAGTTCGGCGTCACCGCCGAGCAGCGCTTCACCCACGTCCGGCTGACCATCTACCCCGACGGCGGCGTGGCCCGGCTGCGGGTCTTCGGCGAGCCGGTACCCGACCCGCGGCTGCTGCCGGGGGTGATCGACCTGGCCGCGCTGGAGAACGGCGCGCTGGTCACCGACTCCAGCAACAGCTTCTACAACTCGGCCGGCCAGCTGATCAAGCCCGGGCTGGCCCGGGTCATGGGCGACGGGTGGGAGACCTCCCGCCGCCGCGACGACGGTCACGACTGGGTGGCGGTCCAGCTGGCCTGCGCCGGGGCGGTCGAGCTGGCCGAGCTGGACACCTCCTGCTTCGTGGGCAACGCGCCCGGCTGGGCGGTCCTGCGCGGCGACGGCGGGGACCTGCTGCCGCGCACCGCGCTGCAGCCCGACACCCGGCACCGGTTCGCCATCGACGGCGGGCCCGTGGCCGAACAGGTCCGGCTCGACGTCTTCCCGGACGGCGGCATGGCCCGGCTGCGGGTGTACGGGGCTCCCACCCCGGCCGCCCGCGAGGCCCTGGCCGGCCGGTTCCTGCACCTGCTGCCGCGGCCGCAGTTCGCGGCCATCCTCACCGCGACCGGCCTGCCGCCCGCCGAAGCGGCGGACCACGCCGCCGGCGGCGCCGGGCTCGCGGATCTGCCCCCGTCCCTGCGCGCGCAGTTCCGCGTCGCACCCGCTAGTCCTCACAGTCCTCGATAGGCCTCGATAGGAAAGGGTCAGTCATGGCCATCACGTTCGGCACCAACCAGTACGGCAAGGCCGAGGTCCGCCTGGTCCACGTCACCCGCGACGGCGACCGGCACCAGATCAAGGACCTGAACGTGTCCTCTTCGCTGCGCGGCGACTTCGCCGCCGCGCACCTGGCGGGCGACAACTCGCACGTGGTCGCCACCGACACCCAGAAGAACACCGTCTACGCCTTCGCCCAGCAGTACGGGGTGGGCCAGATCGAGGACTTCGGGCTGCGGCTGGGCCACCATTTCGTGGACGACTTCGAGTGGGTCACCGGGGCCCAGATCCGGATCGAGGAGTACGGCTGGGACCGGATCCAGGTCGACGGGGCCGACCACCCGCACGCCTTCTCCCGGGCCGGCGGCGGCACCCGGACCACGGTGGTCACCATCGACGGGCCGCAGGCCTGGGTGGTGTCCGGCCTGACCGACCTGACCGTGCTGAAGTCGACCGGCTCGGAGTTCACCGGGTTCCCGCGCGACCGCTACACCTCGCTGCCCGAGGACCGGGACCGCATCCTGGCCACCGCGGTCACCGCCCGCTGGCGTTACATCGGCACGGACGTCGACTGGGACAAGGACTACACCGACATCCGGCGCATCCTGCTCGAGGCGTTCGCGGCCAAGCACAGCCTGGCCCTGCAGCAGACCCTCTACTACATGGGCGAGCAGGTGCTCGAAGCCCACCCCGAGGTGGCCGAGATCCGGATGTCGATGCCGAACAAGCACCACTTCCTGGTCGACCTGAGCCCGTTCGGGCTGCCCAACGACCGTGAGGTGTACTACGCGGCCGACCGGCCCTACGGGCTGATCGAGGGCACGGTCACCCGGGACGACGCCCCGGACGCGGGCCGCGCCTGGCAGGCCGTGCCCGGATTCTGAGCTGCCAATAGGAAAACACAGGACGGAACCATGACCGAGCTATCGTCGGTAGGAGCACAGAACACACGGTCACCGGCCCGGGGAGGTCTGATGAACCCAGCGGTGATGGTCAACGGCCGGTCCCGCGA
>DATDIH010000446.1:0-7019 GCA_036521155.1 Streptosporangiaceae bacterium | reverse complement strand
CCGGGTTCGGCTCGGCCGGCGAGCGCTGCATGGCCATCTCCGCGCTGGTCGCGGTGGAGCCGGTCGGTGACGAGCTGATCGAGAAGATCAAGACCCGGATCAGCCGCCTGCGGGTCGGGCCCGGCACCGACGAGCGGGCGGAGATGGGCCCGCTGGTCACCGGGCCGCACCGGGACAAGGTCGCCTCCTATCTCGACTCCGGGGTCGCCGAGGGGGCCACCCTGGCCGTGGACGGCCGGGCCCACCCGGTCATCGGCGGGGAGCCGACGGGGTTCTGGCTCGGACCCAGCGTGCTGGACCACGTCGCGCCGGGCATGGGCGCCTACGACGACGAGATCTTCGGGCCGGTGCTGAGCGTGGCCCGGGTGGACTCCTACGAGGCCGCCGTGGAGATGATCAACGACAGCCCGTACGGGACCGGCACCGCGGTGTTCACCAACGACGGCGGCGCGGCCCGGCGGTTCGTGAACGAGATCCAGGTCGGCATGGTCGGGGTCAACGTCCCGATCCCGGTGCCGATGGCGTTCTACTCGTTCGGCGGCTGGAAGAACTCGCTGTTCGGCGACACCCACATGCACGGCACCGAAGGCGTCCACTTCTACACCCGGGGCAAGGTCGTCACGTCCCGCTGGCTCGACCCGAGCCACGGCGGCGTCAGCCTCGGCTTCCCGGTCAACTCCTAGGGGTTCAGGCTCCTAGGGATTCGGGGCGCCCGATCCGGCCGCCGCCGGCGCTGATGGCGTCGGCGCGGCCGGGGGGGCCGGGCTCCCGGCCGCGGGCGCAGCCAGCTGCATCGAGGCCAGGATCGTGCCGATGTTGGCCGTGCCCAGGTTGTTGGGCACGGTCACGTACAGCACGGCCGGCGGCTGGCCGGTGCCCCGGTCCACCACCACGACCGCGCCCAGCTGGCTCTGCCAGGCCAGGCCCTGGCCGGCCGCGGTCTGGTAGGTCATGCCGAACTCCACGATCCAGCCCGCGTGGCCGCTGACCTGGAGCGGGTTGTTCTCGGTGGTGGACCGCACGTGCGGCAGGGCGCCGAAGTAGGCCGGGTCGAACGCGTTGACCAGGTTCATGGCCGTCTGCGGCAGGTCCTGCACGCCGGTGTAGGCGTACTGCTGCGGCAGCAGGCCGGAGCAGGCGCTGGCGTACCAGGGGCTGCCGCCCGCGGCCGGGAGCGTGCCCGCCACCGCGTTCTCCCCGGCCGACCAGCTGAACACCGCGTTGTTCATGGTGCCCGGGCAGCCGGGCTGCCAGGGCGCGGCCAGCAGCGCGTAGGACAGGCCGGACGCGGCGTCGCTGACCGGCGTGCCGGTCGTCGCGGTGGTCGAGGGGGTGTCTGAAGCCGACGGTGTCGGCGCCGCGCTGTGGGTCGCCGCGGGCCGGGTCGCCGCGGCGCCGGGCCCGGTCTTCGGGGCCGGGGACGACCCGAGCACGCCGACCAGCACGCCGGTGATGAGCATGGCCAGGGCCGTGCCCAGGGCCACCGCCCAGATCAGCCGGATCTTGTTCCGCCGCAGCATGCCGCCGTAGCCGGCCCGCTCCACCAGCGGCAGGCTGTCCTCGGTGACCGGAGCGCTGCGCCGCCAGCCCAGCCGGGCCAGGGCCCCGGTGCCGCGGGCCGGCCAGCTGGTGGCCTCGGGGGCCGGTGGCATCAGCGCGCCGTCCAGGACCCGGGTCGAGTTCTCCCCGTGCCGGGCCGCGTGCGCCCCGCCGGCCGGCCGGGTCAGGGCGACCGCGGTGCCGGGCTCCTGGCGGGTGGGGACGGAGTCGAACCACTCGGTGAGTGATTTGTCATCGGCCGCGTCGGTGGCCGGGAAATCGCGCAGGTCGGCCGGGTCACTGGCCGTGGGGACTTCGCCGGTGGCGGATACGGGGGCGCCGAGCGCCTGAACCCGCGGGGCGGTGTGACCCGTCCATTGGGTCCCATCCCACCAGCGGAGCAGCGACCCGGTCTGTACGGGGTCGTCGTACCAGCCGGGGGGCGGCATCTCCATGCGCGCTACACCTTCCCCGAGGACAATCCGCCTACCCGGCCCAGGGACATGCGTAAATACCCTCCCCAGGCTCCAGCACAATAGCGGAAAGGCGGGCCTACCGCTGCCGGAGCGGACAAATACCCCGCAATCCGGCGCTATGAGCCGCCGGGTCCCGTCAGCACGGCGGGCGGTGGCATCGGGCCGGGCTGGGCGGTGGCGTCGGTGACCGGGCGGGTGCCGGCCACGAACCGGTCCAGGTCCTCGCCATCCAGCACCCGGGCCGCGAACGGGTCCGCCGCCGCCCGCCGCCGCAGCCCATCGGCGGGCAGCTCGGCCTGGCTCCCGGCCAGCACCAGATTCCCGAACCGGCGGCGCCGCAGCACCGCCGGCTCGGCTGCCAGCAGCCCGTGCGTGAACGCCTGGGCCACGGTCGCGGCCTGCTGTTTGGCAAAGGACAGCGGCGGCCCGTCGGCTACGTTCTGGATGTAGAGCCCGCCCGGCCCCACCGCCCGCGCGGCCAGCTGGGCGCACTCCACCGTGGTCAGGTGCGGGGGCGTGCGGGCCCCGGCGAACACGTCGCTGATCACCACGTCGAACCGTCCCGGCGGCACCGAGCCCAGCACCTCGCGGGCGTCGGCGATCCGGACCCGGATCCGGCCCCGGGCCCGGCCCAGCGGCAGGTGCTCGCGTACCAGGTCCATCAGGGCACCGTCGGTCTCCGCCACCAGCTGGCTCGAGCCGGGCCGGGTCGCGGCCAGGTACCGGGGCAAGGTGAGCGCACCGCCGCCCAGGTGCAGCACGCGCAGCGGCGCCCCGGCCGGCGCGGCCACGTCCAGCAGGTGCGCGATCCGCTGGACGTACTCGAACTCCAGGTGCCGGGGGTCGGTCAGGTCGACCTGCGACTGGGGCGCGTCACCCAGGTAGAGCAGCCAGGAGCCGGGCCGGTCCATGTCCGGGACCAGCTCGGCCAGGCCGCCGTCCACCTCGCGGTGCACGGCCATTCGCTGTTGCCCGCGCTGCGTCCTGCCCGCCATGCCCCCTAGTATCGGGGGCCGTTCACACCGCGGCGAACGCGTCCTCCAGGATCGACAGGCCCTCCTCCAGCAGCCCGTCCCCGATGACCAGCGGCGGCAGGAAGCGCAGCACGTTCCCGAACGTGCCGCAGGTCAGCACGACCAGGCCCGCCGCGTGACAGGCCTTGGCCACCTGGGCCGCGGTCGCCGGGTCCGGCTCGATCCCGCCCGGGCGCACGATCTCGACCGCGATCATCGCGCCACGGCCACGGACGTCGCCGATGTGCGGGTCGGCCTCGGCCAGCTTGGCCAGCCGGGGCAGCATGATGTCGCCGATGTGCCGGGCCCGGCCCGTCAGGTCCTCGGCCGCCATGGTCTCCATCGCGCCCAGCGCGGCCGCGCAGGCCACCGGGTTGCCGCCGAAGGTGCCGCCCAGGCCGCCGACGTGCACCGCGTCCATCAGCTCGGCCCGGCCGGTGACCCCGGCCAGCGGCAGCCCGTCGGCGATGCCCTTGGCCGTGGTGATCAGGTCCGGGACCACGCCCTCGTGCTCGCAGGCGAACCAGTCGCCGGTGCGGCAGAAGCCGGTCTGGATCTCGTCCGCGATCAGCACGATGCCGTAGCTGCGGCAGAACTCGGCCAGCCCGGCCAGGAACCCGGGCGGCGGCACGATGAACCCGCCCTCGCCCTGAATCGGCTCAATGAGCACCGCCGCGACGTTCTCCTCGCCGACCTGGGTGTGGATCAGGCCGGTGATCACGTCCAGGGCCTGCTCCCGGCAGGCGTCCGGGCCGCCCGGCCAGCGGAACGGATAGGCCATCGGCGCCCGGTAGATCTCCCCGGCGAACGGCCCGAAGCCCTGCTTGTAGGGCATGTTCTTCGCGGTCAGGGCCATGGTCAGGTTGGTGCGGCCGTGGTAGGCGTGGTCGAACGCCACCACCGCCTGGCGGCCGGTCGCGTGCCGGGCGACCTTGATCGCGTTCTCGACCGCCTCCGCGCCCGAGTTGAGCAGGATCGACCGCTTCTCGTGGTCGCCGGGGGTGCGCGCGGCCAGCTCCTCGCAGACCGTCACGTACTCCTCGTACGGCGTGACCATGAAGCAGGTGTGCGTGAACCGGGCCACCTGGGCCTGGACCCGCTCCACCACCCGGGGCGCGGCGTTGCCCGCCGACACCACCGCGATGCCGGAACCGAAGTCGATCAGCGAGTTGCCGTCGGCGTCGACCAGCACGCCACCGCCGGCCGCGGTGACGAACACGGGCAGGACGTGGCTGACCCCGCGGGCCACGCTGCGCTGCCGGCGTTCCAGCAGCTCGCGGGATGCCGGGCCAGGGATCTCGGTGACGACACGACGTTCCTGCGGCAGCCCCGGGCCGCCCGCAACCGGTGAAGACGCGTTCATGCTGCCGACCATACGCCTGCCCGCCCGTTTTGCCAGCGGCCGACTTGGCTGGCGGTACCCGTCTAGGGTGGTTGGACGTGACAGAGCCTGACCAGAGCCGTAGCCGCGGCGTGCTGTTCGGTGGCGTGTTCAGCCGCGGCCGCGTGCACGCCGGCGACGCCGCCTGGCTGCGCGCCATGCTGGACACTGAGGCCGCGCTGGCCCGGGCGGCCGAACGGGCCGGGCTGGCGCCCGCCGGGGCCGGGGCGGCGGTGACCGAGGCGGCCGTGCCCGGGAACTTCGACCTGGCCCAGCTGGGGGAGTTGTCCGCGCTCACCGGCAACCCGGTCCCGGCCCTCAGCCGGGCCCTGGCCCGCCAGGTCCCGGCCCCGCTGGCCGGGGCCGTGCACAAGGGCGCGACCAGCCAGGACATCGTGGACACGGCGGCCATGCTGCTGGCCCGGCAGGGGCTGGACGCAATCGGGGCCGACCTGGCCGCCGCCGCGGCGGCCGCGGCCCGGCTGGCGGCCGGGCACCGGTCGACCATCATGATCGGCCGGACCCTGCTCCAGCAGGCCGTCCCCATCACGTTCGGGCTGGTCGCGGCGGGCTGGCTGGCCGCGCTGGACGATGCCCGGGCCGGTTTGGCCCGGGTGCGGTCCGGGCGGCTGGCCGTGCAGTTCGGCGGGGCGGCGGGCACGCTGGCCGCGCTGGGCGACGACGGGCCCCGGGTGGCCGCGCTGCTGGCCGAGGAGCTGGACCTGCCCGCGCCGCCGCTGCCCTGGCACACCGACCGGCTGCGGGTGCTGGAGCTGGCCGCGGCCCTGGCCGGCGCGGACTCCGTGCTGTCCAAGATCGCGCGCGACGTCACGCTGCTGGCCCAGACCGAGGTGGCCGAGGTCCGCGAGGGCCCCGGCGGCCCGGCGGCCGGCCCCAGCGGCGGCTCGCCCCGGCGCGGTGGGTCGTCGGCCATGCCCAACAAGCAGAACCCGGTGGCGGCCGTCGCCATCCTCGGCTGCGCCAAGCGGGCCCCGGGCCTGCTGGCCACGCTGGCCGCCGCGGGCGAGCAGGAGCACCAGCGGGCCGCGGGCGCCTGGCACGCCGAGTGGGAGCCCCTGGCCGACCTGCTCACGGTGACCGGCTCGGCCGCGTCCTGGGCCGCGGACCTGCTCGGCGGCCTGGTCGTGGACAAGGCCCGGATGAGCGCCAACCTGGCCGCGTCCCATGGCCTGCCGCTGGCCGAGCACGTCACCTCGCTGCTGGCGGGCACGCTGGGGCGGGCCGCCGCCCACGACCTGGTGGCCGAGGCCGGGGCCCGCGCGGTGTCGGCCGGGGTGCCGCTGCGGGACGCCCTGCTCGGCCTGCCCCGGCCCGCCGAGCAGCTGGAGAAGGCCCGGATCACCCCCGAGCAGATCGACGCGGCCCTGGATCCGGCCCGCTACCTGGGGGCGGCCCAAGAGTTCACCGACGCGGCGCTGGCCGCGCACGACCGTTTCGCCAAGGATGGGACCTGAACCCATGGACGACGCAGACCGCCTGCAGCTCGGCATGACCGTCCGGCGCGAGGTGCTGGGCGACGAGCACGTGGACCGGGCCGTGGCCCGCACCACCGGCTTCACGGCGCCGTTCCAGGACCTCATCACCCGCTACGCCTGGGGCGACATCTGGTCCCGGCCCGGGCTGACCCGGGCCGAGCGCAGCCTGGTCACGCTGACCGTGCTGGCCGCCCTGCAGCACGAGGGCGAGCTGGCCATGCACGTCAAGGCGGCGCTGCGCAACGGGCTGACCCCGGAGCAGATCCAGGAGGTGCTGCTCCAGGTGGCCATCTACGCGGGCGTCCCCACCGGCAACCGCGCCTTCGCCGTGGCTCAGCGTGCCCTGGACGAGGCGGACCAGGATCGACGCTGACTGACCGGGCCGCTATCGTACGGATGTCGAACGGTTGTGCACTCAGCGCACCAATCGGAGGAGTGTCGGGATGACCGCTGACGTGAGCCCGGGTGGCCTGGTGCTGCCGTCCTACGGCCGTCCGCGGGGCGTGCACCCGCCGCTGGACTACTCCGGCTACCGGTCCACGGCCCTGCGCCACCCCCGTCAGCCGCTGGTGCTGCTGCCGCAGCGGCTGACCGAGGTGACCGGGCCGCTGCTCGGCAACGACCTGATCGCGCCGACCGACGGCGACCTGACCATGCAGCACGACGGCGAGCCGCAGGGCCAGCGCATCATCCTCACCGGCCGGGTGCTGGACTCCGACGGCCGGGCGATCCCGGACACGCTGATCGAGATCTGGCAGACCAACGCGGCCGGCCGCTACCGGCACTCCCGGGAGCACCACCCGGCCCCGCTGGACCCGAACTTCACCGGGGTGGGCCGGGCCATCACCGACGCCGGCGGCAACTACCGGTTCATCACCATCCAGCCCGGCGCCTACCCCTGGGGCAACCACCACAACGCCTGGCGGCCGGCCCACATCCACTTCTCGCTGTTCGGCCGGGCCTTCACCCAGCGGCTGGTGACCCAGATGTACTTCCCGGGCGATCCGCTCCAGCCCATCGACCCGATCTTCAACTCGGTGCCCGACCCCAAGGCCCGCGAGCGCATGGTGGCCCAGTTCGACATCGGCCTGACCCAGCCCGAGTGGGCGCTGGG
>DATDIH010000445.1:0-2257 GCA_036521155.1 Streptosporangiaceae bacterium | reverse complement strand
CTGGCGGCCGCGTTCGGCCTCGGCCTGCTCGGCCCGGGTCTCGACCGCCTGCAGGTAGGCGCGGCGGGTACGGCTGAGTATGCCGAGCGTGCCCGCCACCCCCAACTCCAGTACCACGACGAAGAAGTCGTAGGGCTCGGTGTGGCCGGGCAGCGTCTGCGACCTGATGATGCCGACGATCAGCAGGGCGCTGATCACCACCCGGACCCTGGTCGAGCACCGGTCCATGATCGTGTAGTAGGCAATCGCCGAGCCGAGCGGCAGCGGGTCGAAGCTGATATTGAGCTGGTCATAGATCGTCCGGGGAATACTCACGGCGACGAACACGGCGACCGGCCATCGCCGCCGCCAGGTCAGCGGCACCACCTGCAGCACGACCAGCACGAACGCGAGGTAGGGCAGCTGCAGCTGCCTGGTCTCCGGGATCAGCGAGGCGACGTTGTAAACGGCCAGCGCCAGAGCGAGCGTGAGGTCCTGCACGCGCGGCGGCAGCCCGGTGGCCCACGCGGCAAGCTTCTTCACCAGCTGATCGTAAAGTCCACGGCGATGCGCGGGCTATCCGTCGCACGGGTGAACTGGCTACCTCTACCTAAGGGGGAACGGGGCGGCCGGAAACGCGGTGCACCCCCCGTTCGGGATGGGCGCGCAAACGGGCATTGCGGCCGATGCGGATACCGCTGCGGGCGGACGAGCATGACAGCCATGAACCTGCTAGGTAGAAACCCGGCCGAGGCGGGCCGGAACACGGCTGGTCCGGCCGGAGGCATTGCTCCCTTCGACCGGCGCGTAATCGCGGTCGGCGCGGTTGTCTTCGCCGTCCTGCTGGCGCTGTCGACGCGGTACGGGTTTCACCGCGACGAGCTGTACTTCATGGAATGCGCCCGTCATCTGCAGGCCAGCTACGTCGACCAGCCGGTGCTGACGCCGCTGCTGGCGTGGGTTTCCCTGAAGCTGTTCGGCGTGTCGCTGCTCGGGCTCCGGATGTGGCCGGCCCTGGCCGCCTGGGCGACGGTCGTGCTGGCCGGGCTGACGGCACGGGAGTTCGGCGGCGGCCGCCGGGCGCAACTGCTGGCCGCGGTGGCGACCGCGACCATGCCCGTCGTGCTTGGCGGCGATCACCTGTTCGGCCCGACGGCCTTCGACATCCTGTCCTGGGCGGCCCTGGCGCTGGTGGTGGCCAGGATCGGGCGGACCGGTGACGTGCGCTGGTGGCCGGCCGGCGGCCTGGTGCTCGGGCTGGGGCTGGCCAACAAGCACAGCGTGGGCTTGTTCGGCGTCGCGCTGGTCATCGGCGTCGTGCTGTCCGGCGGGTGGCGGCTGGTGCTGAACCGGTGGTTTTTGACCGGCGTCATCATCGCGGTCGCTTTCACCATCCCTGACATCTGGTGGCAGGCACAGCACCAGTGGGCCACGATCGCCATGTCGCGCGCGCTCGCGCAGGAAAACGGGGGTCTGGCCAACATCGCCGGCTTTGTGATCGGCCAGCTGATCATGTCCGCCCTGGCCCTGGTGGGGGTCTGGGTGGCCGGGCTGCGCTTCCTGTGGCGGTCCGGCCGGCCGATCTGGCGGGCCCTGGTGTGGGCGTACGCGATCCTGTTCGTGTTCTTCGCGGTCACCACGGGAGGGAAGATCTACTACCTGGCGGGCGCGTACATCTACCTCCTCGCGGCCGGGGCCGTGGCCATCGACGGCTGGCTGGCCGGCCGCGCAGGCCGGCTCCGCAGGCTGCTACTGGCCACGGCGGTCGCCACCGCGGTGGCCGTGCCCATCGTGCTGCCGGTGCTGCCCGCTGGCGACGTGGGCTGGACCCAGAAGATCAACCCGGTACTAGCTGAGTCGGTGGGCTGGCCACAGCTGGTTGGCACGGTTCGTACGGCGTGGCTCTCGTTGCCGACCAGCCAGCGGGCCAGCGCGGTGATCTTCACAAACAACTACGGTGAGGCCAGCGCGATCAACGTGCTGGGGCAGGGAACGGGCCTCCCGCAGGCCGTGAGCGGGCACAACACCTACTGGTGGTGGGGCCCGGGTAACCCGCAGGCGACCACCGTGGTGGCGGTCATGCCAGGGCCAGAGGACGGCGGCGGGGACGCTGCCTACCTCGGGCAGTTCTTCACCCGCGTGCGGGCCGTCGCGACGCTGTCCAATCCGTACGGCCTGCACAACCAGGAGTGGCACGGTCACGTCTACCTGTGCACCGGCCCGCGCCACCCCTGGGGCCAGATGTGGCCGCAGCTACGCCAGTACAGCTGACGCGGCA
>DATDIH010000444.1:0-4554 GCA_036521155.1 Streptosporangiaceae bacterium | reverse complement strand
CCCTGATCCGGTCGGCCGACCTGGTGATCTGCACGCCCTGGTACGAGCCCTTCGGCATCGTGCCGTTGGAGGCCATGGCCTGCGGCGTCCCGGTGGTGGCCAGCGCGGTCGGCGGCCTCACCGACACCGTGGTCGACCGGGCCACCGGCTGGCTGGTGCCACCCCGCGACCCGGCCGCGCTGGCCGGCGCGCTGCGGGCGCTGCTGGCCGACCCGGACCGGCGCGCGGCCCTGGGCCGGGCCAGCCTCGACCGGGCCCGGCAGTGGTACAGCTGGCCCCGGATCGCGGCCCAGACCGAAGCGGTCTACGAGCAGATGCGCGCGGCGGCAGCCGCGGCGCCGGGCTCGGACAGCTCGGCCGAGTCGGTCGGATCGCTGACGGCGGGCGACTCGCTGACGGCGGGCGACTCGCTGACGGCGGGGGCGTCATGAGCGCGCCCACCGAGTTGGCCGACCCGGAGCTGACCCAGCACGTCGAGCAGCTGATCGAGGCGCTGCGCAGCCCGGCGACCGGCCTGGCCACCGCCCGGCGCTGGGGCCGTCTGCTGGCCGTGCCGCTACTGGCCGGCCAGCGGCTGCTGGTGACCGGGAACGGCGGCAGCGCGGCCGAGGCCCAGCACCTCACGGCCGAGCTGGTGGGCCGGTACGTGACCGAACGCCGGCCGCTGTCGGCCATCGCGCTGCACGCGGAGACCTCCAGCCTGACCGCCATAGGCAACGACTACGGCGTGGGCGAGGCCTACGCGCGGCAGGTGGCGGCGCACGGCCGCGACGGCGACACCCTGCTGCTGTTGTCCACCAGCGGCCGCAGCGAGAACGTGCTGGCGGCCGCGGACCGGGCCCGGTCGCTGGGCCTGACCGTGTGGGCCATGACCGGGCCGGCCCCGAACCCGCTGGCTGAGCGGGCGGACGAGGCGCTGTGCGTGGCCGGGGCCGACACCTCGGTGGTGCAGGAAGTACACCTGGTCGCCATCCACGCGCTGTGCGAGGCCCTGGACACGGAGATCGCGGAGGTGACGGCGCCATGAGCCCGGCGGCGGCCGACGGCCCGCTGGTCGTGGTGGGTGACGCCCTGCTCGACCGCGATGTCGACGGGCAGGTGCGGCGGCTGTGCCCGGACGCGCCCGCCCCGGTTCTGGAGGACCAGGTCCCGATCTGCCGTCCGGGCGGGGCCGCGCTGGCCGCGCTGATGGCGGCCCGGGACGGGGTGCCGGTGGTCCTGGTGGCTCCGCTCGGTGACGACGAAGCCAGCCAGCGGGTGCTCGGGTTGCTGGCTTCGGCGATGACGGTGGTCCGGCTGCCGCTGGAGGGGTCGCTGCCGGAGAAGACCCGGTTCCGGGCCGGCGGCCGGACCCTCCTGCGGGCGGACCGGGGTGACGGCGGTTTGGCCTCGAGGGCGAATGGCGGCCTGGATGAAGCCGCGGACGCGATCGCTTCGGCCGGGACGCTGCTGGTGTCCGACTACGGGCGGGGCGTCACCGCTGATCGGAAGATCCGCGCGGCCCTGGAGAAGCAGGCCGGGCGGGTGCCGCTGGTCTGGGACCCCCATCCTCGGGGCGCAGCGCCGGTACCGCACGCTCGGCTGGTCACGCCCAACCACGCCGAGGCAGCCGCGCTGGCCGGGCTGACCGGGCCACCCGCGCTGACGTCGGCCGCCGCGGCCGCCCACTACCTGGGTCAGCGGTGGTCGGCGGACGCGGTCGCCATCACCCTGGGCGAGCAGGGCGCGGTCCTGGTCCAGGGCGGGACCGGGCCGCTGGTCGTCCCGGCCCGGCGTTTCGACGTCACCGATCCGTGCGGGGCCGGGGACCGGTTCGCGGCCGCCGCCGCGGTGGCGCTCCGGGCCGGGGCGGTGCCGTCGGAAGCGGTGACTTCGGCGGTGGCGGCGGCCTCGCAGTACCTGGCCGACGGCGGAGTGGCCCGCTACAGCAGCCCCGAAGGGGCGGGCGGACTCCAGGGGTCCGGCGGGTCCCGGGGATCAGTCCGCTCGCCTCGCGAACAACAGCAATCTCAGAATTTTGCGGAGATGGACGGGATGAGGAAGCCGGACGCGGTGGCCTTGGCGCAGAAGGTGCGGGCCGCGGGCGGGACCGTGGTGGCCACCGGAGGGTGCTTCGACGTGCTGCACGCCGGGCACGTCAGCCTGCTGGAAACGGCCCGGTCGCTGGGTGACTGCGTGATCGTGTGCCTGAACTCCGACGCGTCGGTGCGGCGGCTCAAGGGCGACGGCCGGCCGCTCAACCACGTTGCCGACCGGACGGCGGTGCTGGCCGCGCTGGGCTCGGTGGACGCGATCGCGGTGTTCGATGAGGACACGCCCTGCGCGGTGCTGGACCAGCTGCGTCCCGATGTCTGGGTAAAAGGCGGCGACTATGACGGCCGGGACCTGCCCGAGGCCGGGTTGCTGGAGACCTGGGGCGGCGTAGCGGTCACCGTGCCCTATCTGAGCGGGCGTTCCACCACCCGGCTGGCCGAGGCGGCCCGGAACCACGCGAGCCTGCGCTGACCGTGCTGCCCGTTCCGCCGCCCCGGCGCATCCTGCTGCTGCGAGCCCTCGGCCTGGGTGACTTCCTGACCGGCGTGCCCGCCTACCGCGCGGTGCGCCGGGCCTTCCCAGACCATCAGGTGGTGCTGGCGGCGCCGGCCGCGCTGGCTCCGCTGGTGCCGCTGACCGGGGCCATCGACGAACTGCTGCCCACCGGCGAGCTGGAGCCCGTGCCGTGGACCGGTCTCCGGCCGGGGATGGGCATCGACCTGCACGGACGCGGTCCGGCCAGCCACCGGCTGGTGGCTGCGCTGGCCCCGCAGCGGCTCATCGTGTTCGGCGGCGAGCACGCCGGCGGTTACCGCGGGCCGGTGTGGCGACCGGGCGAGCACGAGGTGTCCCGCTGGTGCCGGCTGCTCACCGAGTCCGGCATCCCGGCCGACCCGGCCGACCTGGTGCTGGCTGCCCCTTGCGTCGGCGGTTCCGCCTTCACGCTGGTCCATCCGGGGGCGGTGGCCCCGGGCCGGCGCTGGCCTGCGGAACGGTTCGCGGCCGTGGCCGGCTGGCTGGCCGACCGCGGCCACGAGGTCCGGATCACCGGGTCGGCGGGTGAGCGGGACCTGGCCCGACAGGTCGCCTGGCTGGCCGGGCTGCCGGAGGAACACGTGCTGGCCGGGCAGACTTCGCTGGCCGGCCTGGCCGTGCTGGTCGCGTCGGCCCGGCTGGTCGTCTCCGGCGACACCGGCCTGTCCCACCTGGCGTCGGCGTTCGCGCGGCCGTCAGTGACGCTGTTCGGCCCGGTGCCGCCGACCGAGTGGGGACCGCCGCGGCACCCGTGGCATCAGGTCCTGTGGGCCGGTGAGCCCGGCTATCGCGGCAACCCGCACGCCAGCGGCTTGGACCCGGCCCTGGCCAGGATCACCCCGGACCAGGTCCAGCGGGCGGTGGACCGGGCCCTGCATGCCGCCAAGGCGCCGTCGGGCGCCGACGGTTGAGGGCTTGCGCCTGACGCTGGGTCAGGTTCTAGCGTCGGGACCATGAGCGAGGCGGACGACGGACAGCCGGGGCCGGGCCGCCGGCCCGGCAGCTCATCGAACTCATCGAGAGGACCACCGCCAGGACCGAGAAACTCACCGTGGAGCAGTTCGAGCAGATGAAACGGGCCCGCGACGAGGCCACGGCCGCGCTGAGCCCTGAGCAGCTCGCGGCCATGCAGCGCGAGCGCGCCGAGCAGGCCAGCCGGCTCAGCCCGGAGGAACTGGCCGCGATGAACCGGCGGCGCCAGCAGATGCTGCCGGACGCCATCGGCTGACGCTCACCCGCCCGGCCTGGTCAGCGGGGGCGGCCGCCGGCGGGCTGGCCGGTGGCGAGGATGGTGTCGGTCAGGGCCTGAGCGGGCTGGCTGACCGGGCGAGGGCTGGTCAGCAGGACCAGGTCGATCTCGCCGACGTCAGGCAGGCCGGCCGAGGCGGGCAGTTCGACCAGCCCGTCGGGGATTAGGCTGCGGGCGAAGATCGCCACCCCGAGCCCGGCCCGGGTCGCGGCCACCACGCCCAGCACACCGCGGACCGCGCAGGTGACCCGGTACGGCAGCCCGGCCCCTTCCAGGGCCTGCACACCAGCCGACCGGCTGATGCTGGGCGACTGGTAGACGACCAGGGCGACCCGCTCCCCGGCGGACAGCCGGGTGCCCGGGGCCGCCGCCCACACCAGCCGGTCCCGGCGGACCAGCCGGCCGTGCCCCTCCCCCGGGGCCTGCTTGACGATCGCCATGTCCAGGTGCCCCGACTCGACCCGGCGCTGGAGCATGGTGCTCTGGGACACGGTCAGGTCCAGGTCGACCCGCGGATACTGCTGGCGGAAGTCGCGCAAAATGCTGGGCACCGGGGTCAGGGCCAGGTCGTCGGTGACCCCGAGCCGGAGCCGGCCGCTCAGCCCGGAGCCGGTGAAGTAGCCCACGGCCTGCTCGTGGGCGGCCAGGATCGACCGGGCGAACCCGGCCATGGCCTCACCGTCCACGGTCAGCGTGACGCTGCGGGTGTCCCGCACGAACAGCGGCCGGCCGACCGC
>DATDIH010000443.1:0-5779 GCA_036521155.1 Streptosporangiaceae bacterium | reverse complement strand
GACCTGGAAGCGACGTTCGGCCCGCTGGACCTGGTGCTGGTCGAGAGCGGCGGCGACAACCTGACCGCCACCTTCAGCCACGGCCTGGTCGACCGGCAGATCTTCGTGCTGGACGTGTCCGGCGGTGACAAGGTGCCACGCAAGGGCGGGCCCGGGGTCACCACCTCCGACCTGCTGCTGGTCAACAAGACCGACCTGGCCCCGCTGGTCGGGGCCAGCCTGGCGGTGATGGACCGGGACGCCGCGGCGGTCCGTCAGGGCCGGCCGGTGATCTTCGGTTCACTGCGGGACGATCCGCAGGCCACCGAGGTCACCGCCTGGGTGCGGGCCGCCCTGGCCGAACGAGCCGCGGCCGAAGCTGGGACCGGGACCGGGGCTCAGGCGGGGGCCGGGGCTCAGACGGGGGCCGGGCCATCGTGACCGCGTTGTGAAAGCCAGGGCCGAGCTGGTCGCCGAACGGGGGCCAGCCGGTGAGCTGCGGCTGCCGGTCCAGCGGTCCCAGGCCCCGCTGGTGCTGCGCCGCACCGCCGACGCGGTGTACCTGGTCAGCGGGGCGGCCGGGCCGCTGGGCGGGGACCAGCTCGAGCTGCGGATCGAGGTGCGGGCCGGGGCCCGGCTCCGGCTGCGGACGGTGGCGGCGGCAGTGGCCCTGCCCGGCCGGTACGGGCAGGAGTCCCGGCTCACGGTGACGGCCACGGTCGGACCGGGGGCCCGCCTGGAGTACCTGCCCGAGCCCTTGGTCGCAGCTGACGCCGCCCGGCACCGGACCGAGATCTCGGTCCGGCTGGCCGAAGACGCCACGCTGCTGCTGCGCGACGAGGTGCTGCTGGGCCGGCACGGGGAGCGCGGTGGCGCCTGCCGCACCCGGCTGGCCGTCGACCGGGACAGTACCTCGGGCTGGCGCCCGCTGCTGCGGCACGAGCTCGACGTAGACGGGGCCGACCCGGTCGCGGGCGGGCCCGCGGTGCTGGCCGGCCACCGGGCCGCCGGGACGCTGCTGACCGTTGAGCCTGGCTTGGCTGATGTGACTGATGTGACTGGTGGTGTGCAAGGGGTGGGATGGGCGCGAGAGGCGAACCAGGCGAATGAGGCCAGCGGGGCGGAAGGGGGCAGCGGGGCGGAAGAGGGCTGGGAGGAGGCTGATGCCTGGGTGGCGGTCATGCCGCTGGCGGGACCGGGGGTCCTGATCACCGCGCTGGCTCACGACACGCGCACGCTGCGACGCCGGCTCCGCGATGCTCCAGGGTTTGACCACCCGGTATTGTCGGTCCTGGCGGGGGGATCGCTCTGATGCGCCATGCCCGTGGGCGCCACGAGGAGGAAATCCCCCATGGCTGACGGCTTCTTCCACAGCGTGGTGCCCGAGGGCGAAACCGACTACGCCGACATCGACACCAGCGTGGCCCACATCGCCCGGGTGTACGACTACTGGCTGGGCGGTAAGGACAACTTCGCGCCCGACCGGGAGGCCGGGGACGAGGCCATCGCGGCCTACCCCCAGCTGGTGTCGTCGGTCCGGGCCAACCGGGCCTTCCTGGCCCGCACCGTCCGCTATCTGGCCGGCGAGGCCGGCATCCGGCAGTTCCTGGACGTCGGCACCGGCATCCCCACCGCCAACAACACCCATGAGGTGGCCCAGGGCATCGCGCCGGAGAGCCGGGTCGTGTACGCCGACAACGACCCGATGGTGCTGGCCCACGCCCGGGCCCTGCTGCGCAGCGCGCCCGAGGGCCGCACCGCCTACCTGGACGCGGACGTCCGGGATCCGGACACCATCTTGCGCTCGGCCGCGGACGTACTGGACTTCAGCCAGCCGGTCGCGGTCATGCTGGTGGCGATCCTGCACTTCGTGAGCGAAGACGAAGACCCGGCCGGGATCATCTCCCGGCTCATGGCCGAGATGCCGCCGGGCAGTTCGCTGACCATCACGCACGTGCCGAGCGACATGCACGCCACCGCGATGAAGGCCATGGGCGACCGGCTCAACCGGCTGCTGGCCCAGCGCAGCACGTACCGCAGCCGCGAGCAGGTGACCAAGCTCTTCGAGGGCCTGGAATTGGTCGAGCCGGGGGTGGTTCCGATCCAGGAGTGGCGGCCGGCCACCCCGGAGGAGGCGAGTGCCGCGGCCGCCATGTGGGGCGGCGTGGCGTTCAAGCGCTGAGCGGGACGGACCCGGGATCCTGGG
Source organism: Streptosporangiaceae bacterium (assembly GCA_036521155.1). Classification (GTDB taxonomy): domain Bacteria; phylum Actinomycetota; class Actinomycetes; order Streptosporangiales; family Streptosporangiaceae; genus Bog-532. Next base: position 3,594 of record DATDIH010000443.1, on the reverse strand, counting down.
CGCCCGGCGACGCCCAGGACCCCGGGCACCGGCGGGTCAGTGGGTGATGGTCCCGAACGTGACGTCGGAGGACCAGATCGTCTGCCAGACGATGCCCTCGGACGAGTTGGCCGCCGAGACCATGTGATTGCTGCCCTCGTAGACACCGACGTGGTACACGGGGCTGCTCGGGCTCGACGTCTCGTGGAAGAACACGAGATCGCCGCCCCAGGCCTGGCTGCGGCTGATGCGCTTGAAGTGCTTGTACTGCGCCTCGGCCGTGCGCGGAATCGACTTGCCGAGGTGCTTGTACACGTACTGGGTGAGCCCGCTGCAGTCGAACCCGGTCGACGGGGACGTGCCGCCGTAGCGGTAGGGGGCTTTATGGATGAAGGTTTCCACGTAACCGGCGGCCTTCTGGTTGAAGGACGCGGTCTGGCCGTTGGCTATGCCTGTGAGCGCGATCGAGAGGACGGCCATCGTTCCGGCGATGGTGCCTGCCTTATGTCGAATTGCCACGAGTGCTCCTTTGGTGAGGCATCCGGAGCATCGTGGCCGGTCTACGCAGGCATTTCAGGCAAACCCGGAGATTAACGGGCATTCCTGTAACTCAGATCACAACGAAACCTCGCATATGTGTGCCGCCTTCACACCCATCACAAGGGGATTTCGAGATCATCTCGGCCCGGTAAATGGACAGTGGGACTGGCGGGCCGGGTGGTGCGCAAGGTGGCGTTGGGGCGGGCGTGACCCGGGGGTGGGATGAGCCGAGCGTGGGCCCGGCCGGGGGCGGCGCGCGGTCAGGGGCCGGGCGCGGGCCGTCAGGGGGTGGGCCAGCGGGTGGCTAGTTCGGCGGTGAGGGCGGGCCAGGCGACGGGGTCGTGGCCGGGGACGATGCGGTAGCCGCGGCCGGCGGCCAGGGACTTGAGCTTGCGGATGGCGGCCACGGTGACTTCGGGCTCGACATCGACGAAGCCGCCGACCGGGAGTTCCTGCTCGATGTTCTCGGTGAGGTCGGCGGCGTCGAAGGCGAACACGATGCCGCCCCCGCCCACCGACGGGTCCAGGTCGACGATGAAGCTCTGGTGGCCGGGGGTGTGGCCCGCGGTCAGGACCGCGGTGACGCCGGGGGCGATCTCGGTGTCGCCGTCGGCCTGGCGCCAGTCCAGCCGGGGGTCGTCGTAGTCGATCCGGAAGATGCCGTTCTCCTCCGGGCCGGTGGTGTTGTTCATGCCGTAGGACAGCTCGCGCCGCTGGACGTGCACGGGGACCCGGCCCGCGAAGTGCTTGAGGCCGCCCGCGTGATCGTTGTGCAGATGGCTCACGGCCACCGCGTGCACGTCGGCCAGGTCGGCGCCGGCCGCGGCCAGGGCCTCCTCCAGCGGCTCGCCCGGGCCGGGCAGCACCGGCTGGACCAGGGGGTCGCCGTGGAAACGCCGGCGCAGGGCCGGGTCGGTGATCAGCGCGGTGTTGAACCCGGTGTCCAGCAGCAGCCAGCCGCCGTCGCACAGCAGCAGGACTCCCGGCACCGGCTCGCGCAGCATCTGGCCGGACGTGTCACCGTGGATCGACACCCCGCGGGGCAGGTCCTCCCAGCCCAGCGTGAGCGGAATGATCCGCCGAACTCCACCCATCACGCCTCCGGACCCGAGCCTAATGTGGGACCCGGGCACGAGACCTTCGAGATCATGAGAAATGACCGCAAGCGGGGCGGCGGGAAGCGGGGTTACGGCGGCCAGCCAGCGCGGATGTCACGGGCCTGGTACATCATGGGGGGCATGGATCTTCCGGTGAACCCGCCGATCGCGCCGATGCTGGCCAAGTCGGTGCCTGACATCCCCGAGGGGTCGTTCAGCTTCGAGCCCAAGTGGGACGGCTTCCGCGCGGTCATCTTCCGCGACGGCGACGAGGTCGAGATCGGCAGCCGCAACGAACGGCCGATGACCCGCTACTTCCCGGAGCTGGTGGCCGCGATCAAGGCCGAACTGCCGGAGCGGTGCGTCATCGACGGGGAGATCGTGATCCCCGACGGCGACGGGCGGCGGCTGGACTTCGAGGCCCTGCTGCAGCGCATCCACCCGGCCGAGAGCCGGATCAACCTGCTGGCCGAGCAGACCCCGGCCCACCTGGTGTGTTTCGACGCGCTGGCCGTGGGCGACGACAACCTGATCGAGGAGCCGTTCTCGGCGCGGCGGGAGGCGCTGGAGAACGCACTGGCCGGGGCGGGGAAGTCGGTGCACCTGACTCCGGCCACCCGGGACCGGGACACCGCCCAGAACTGGTTCGGCCAGTTCGAGGGGGCGGGTCTGGACGGTGTGGTGGCCAAGCGGCTGGACGGCCCGTACGTCGAGGACAAGCGGACCATGTTCAAGATCAAGCACGAGCGGACCGCGGACTGCGTGGTGGCCGGCTACCGGGTCCACAAGAGCGGGCCGGACGCGGTCGGCTCGCTGCTGCTCGGCCTGTACACCGCGGACGGCAACCTGGCCAGCGTGGGCGTGGTCGGGGCGTTCCCGATGGAACGCCGCCGGGAGCTCATGACCGAGCTGCAGCCGTTCGTGACCAGCTTCGACGAGCACCCGTGGAACTGGCAGCGGCAGGACGAGGGCCAGCGCACCCCGCGCAAGGCGGAGACCAGCCGGTGGAACGCGGGCAAGGACCTGTCGTTCGTGCCGCTGCGGCCCGAGCAGGTGGTCGAGGTCCGCTACGACCACATGGAGGGCGTGCGCTTCCGCCACACCGCGCAGTTCGTCCGCTGGCGGCCGGACCGGCTCCCCCAGTCGTGCACGTACGACCAACTGGAGGAACCGGTCAACTTCAACCTCGGCGAGATCCTGTCTTAGCGGTTTTGATTTTGGCTAGCTCGCTCCCGGGCGCTCGCTAGCCGACGTCCACCCAGTCCAGGGTGCGCTGGACGGCCTTCTTCCAGCCCGCGTAGCCGTCCGCGCGCTGCTGCTCGGACCACTGGGGCTGCCAGCGCTTGGACTCGTTCCAGTTGGCCTTGAGCTCCTCGATGTCGCGCCAGAACCCGGTGGCCAGCCCGGCCGCGTAGGCGGCCCCGAGCGCGGTGGTCTCGGCCACCACCGGCCGGCTGACCGGCACGCCCAGGATGTCGGCCTGCAGCTGCATGCACAGGTCGTTGGCGGTGACGCCGCCGTCGACCTTGAGCACGTCCAGGTGCACACCGGAGTCCTGCTCGCCGGCTTCGACCACGTCGCGGCTCTGGTAGCAGATCGCCTCCAGCGTGGCCCGGGCCAGGTGGGCGTTGGTGTTGAACCGGGACAGCCCGACGATCGCGCCGCGGGCGTCGGACCGCCAGTAGGGCGCGAACAGGCCGGAGAACGCGGGCACGAAGTAGATGCCGCCCGCGTCCTCGACCTGGCGGGCCAGGCTCTCGCTCTCGGCCGCGCCGCTGATGATGCCGAGCTGGTCGCGCAGCCACTGCACGGCCGAGCCGGTCACCGCGATCGAGCCTTCCAGCGCGTACACCACCGGCTCGTCACCGAACTTGTAGGCCGGGGTGGTGAGCAGCCCGGCCTTGGACCGGATCAGCTCGGTGCCGGTGTTCAGGATGAGGAAGTTGCCGGTGCCGTAGGTGTTCTTGGCGTCGCCGGG
>DATDIH010000442.1:0-25895 GCA_036521155.1 Streptosporangiaceae bacterium | reverse complement strand
GTTCTACATCTTCGACTCGGCCCGGTTCGAGACGGCTCCCAACGCCGGGTACTACTACATCGACTCGGTCGAAGGCGCCTGGAACACCGGCAGCGAGGACGGCGGCAACAACCTCGGGCACCGGCCCCCGTACAAGGGCGGTTACTTCCCGGTCCCGCCGATCGACCACTACACCGACCTGCGCTCGGAGATGACGCGCACGCTGATCGAGGCGGGCGTCCAGGTCGAGATGCAGCACCACGAGGTGGGCAGCCCGGGCCAGGGCGAGATCAACATGCGGTTCGGCTCGCTGCTGAACACGGCCGACCGGCTGATGCTGTTCAAGTACATCATCAAGAACGTGGCCGACAAGAACGGCAAGACCGTGACGTTCATGCCCAAGCCGGTCATGGGCGACAACGGCTCGGGCATGCACTGCCACCAGAGCATCTGGAAGGATGGCTCGCCGCTCTTCTACGACGAGGTCGGCTACGCCGGGCTGTCGGACCTGGGCCGGTACTACATCGGCGGCCTGCTCAAGCACGCCCCGTCCCTGCTGGCGTTCACCAACCCGACGCTGAACTCCTACCACCGGCTGGTGCCAGGCTTCGAAGCGCCGGTCAACCTGGTGTACTCGCAGCGGAACCGGTCGGCCTGCGTGCGCATCCCGATCACCGGCACCAACCCCAAGGCCAAGCGGATCGAGTTCCGCGTGCCGGACCCGTCGGCCAACCCGTACCTGGCCTTCTCGGCCATGCTGATGGCCGGCCTGGACGGCATCAAGAACAAGGTCGAGCCGCCCGAGCCCGTGGACAAGGACCTGTACGAGCTGCCGCCGGACGAGGCGCAGGCCATCCCGCAGGTGCCCGGGTCGCTGGAAGCGGTGCTGGCCACGCTCGAGGCCGATCACGCCTACCTCACCGAGGGCGGCGTGTTCACCGAGGACCTGATCCAGACCTGGATCAGCTACAAGCGTGCCAACGAAATCGACCCGATGCGGCTGCGCCCGCACCCGCACGAGTTCGAGCTGTACTACGACGTCTGAGCGATTACAGCATCTGAAACTGGTAAAACGCCTAGCCACGGCCCGCCTGGGCCGTGGCTGGGCCGTTTGCGGGGTAGATCTCTTCCGTCGCATGATCAACGGCTTGGCGCATCCGGTCGGCCGCGTCGGGCATGAGGTGGACATAGGTCCGCAGCGTGAAGCCGGGTCCGCATGGCCGAGGTAGGTGGCCAGTGCCCGGATATCCACCCCGTTAGCCAACAGCGCTGACGCGAAGTGATGCCGCAGTGCGAGGAAGCCGTTCTCCCTGGTCTGTGGCACGTCCGCTGCCTTGAGCGCCGGCTTCCAGAACATCGCGGACGATCCCCGGCCTGGGCTCAGTCCGATCGCCAGCGGACTGCACAGGCTCGCTGGGGAGGCCGAGTACCAGGCCAGCCGGGTGGACAAGATCCTGTCCGAGTAGGGCAATGCGGATGCAGGCCCCGCCCGCCATGATTACCCGGCGGGCGGGCCTGTTCGCTGCTCAGGTAGCTGGACCCGTGGGACATGCCGCCGGAGGTGCTTCCGCTGAAGGGTGGGCCGATCCTGGCAGAGGCCGCTGGCGTACCTGGCCAGGTCCTATTTCCTGGCCTGGCGTGCCTTCGGCTCGGGCGGCTCGACGTTGCGGTACCAGCGCCCGGCCTTGATCACCCCGGCCAGGAAGGCTCCGACGCCGAAGATGGACCCGAACGAGGTGAACATGCCGATCGTGCCCTTGTTGGTCAGCACTTCGGCCGCGACCACCATGGTCGGGATCACAACGAACAGGCCGGAAAGGAACCGGGACCGCAGAACCGCATCTGCTGGCTTCCACGCGGCGTCGGCCCAGTCCTGGCCCCGGTAGCGGACCCCTGCGATGACAAACCCGGCCGCTTCCTTCAGCTTGGCCCAGCTGGCTGGGTCGTGGCCGCTCTGGCCGGCCAGGTGAGCGTCTGATTCGTCAAGCAGAGCCAGTCCCTCGCGGCCGGCCAGCAACGCGGCCACGCTGGTCAGGCTGTGGACAGAAAGCCCAGCCAGGCCCAGGCGGACGATCCTCCGCCGATGGCGGCCACGGGCCTTCAGCATCATTCCGACGCTAGTCGTTGTGAGAGGCGCAATAACCAGCAGGAGGGCTACCTGGGCTGACCGATTCGAGGTTGTGAGCGCCGCCGCCGTCAGCACCATCCCGACAAAGGCGAGGGCCGCCGCGACGAAAACGTTGTACAGACTGGGGAATTCCCGGCGGAACCTCCGGCGGGCCAGACGGTTTGTTAGCAGAACGCGGGAGATATCGAGCAGCATCCGGACGGTGGACGGCAACGGCTCGGAGCCGACGTCCAGCGGCTCAGTGACCCCGGTCTCCATCGCCGGCTTGTCCATACCTTCCGCGCTCACGTGGCTGATCCCGTATGCGGAGCGGGACGAAGCCAGCCGGCGCGGCGCTGCTCGCGCTCGCGGAGCGCATCGGCGTACATCTGCCGACCGGTGCTCGTGATCTCGTAGAAGCGGCGGCGGGGGCGGTCCTCGGGTGGCGGGTCCTCCCAGGCGTCGCTGATGTAGCCGGCCTTCAGCAGCCGGTTGAGCGCCGGGTAGGTCGTGCCGGTGCCGTGGCCGGTCAGCTCGCAGAGCCGCAGGCCCCATGCCGGATCCTCTGGCGGTGACGATGACAGGACGTCGAGCACGTCCATGATCACCTGCGTCATCCTGATCTTGCTGGACATGCGGGAAACGTACAACCCGCCGCACCCCTATGTCGAAGACCGACACACCGTGCCCTGGAGTTCTTCAGGAGAGATTTCGGGCCTCCGCTCCGCCGGTACGGAGGGCCTGACGGCAAGGCAACACCGGCATCCGGCACTCTCGCTCAGGCAGCCGCGGCACCCCGGCCGCCCGGCCCCCTGCGGGCACGCTTCGATGCTGCTAATGGACGGCAACGAGGTCACCGGGTGCGCGGCGCGGACGATCGATGGCGAGCTGGAGATCCGCGGCAGCCAGGACGAGAACCCTCAGTACCCGGCCGCGCGGTGGGCGCGGGATCAGCGGGCGCTCGGCTCGCGGGTGCAGCGGCGGCGGATCGCCGTCCTGGACGACTGGGCCGACCTGCCGCAAGAGCTGACTGGTCACTGATCAGCTGCCGCCACGTGTCCTCCAGCGCCTGATCAGCTGGGTAACCAGCCATTTAACCCCTAGCAGGGCGAGGTCTGCGGCCAGGAAGATCAGGCCAATAAGCAGGGCGTGACCCCAGGTGCCGTGCATCGTCAGTGTTCGCTCAGCTGCCACGCCGCGCCCTCCGCGTCGGCGGCTGGCCAGGTGATCTCGCTGTCCGCAGTGGCCCACCAGAAGATCCGGCCGTTGGACCAGACCGAGGCGGCTGGCGTGGACAGGACGGCCAGCACGCCGTCCGTGCGGAGCGTGGTCCGGGTGCCGCCGGGCAGCTCGCCCGCGAGCCGTTCCAGGGCCTCGGCCGGACGCAGGCGGGCCGCGCCGGGCGGCACCGGGACGAGGTGAGCTGGGACCGCACAGCCGGCGGGTGAGCCAGCCGTGCGGAGTTCGCAGGGGGTGGCGGTCACGGTGCGACCTCGCGGGGGACGGGCTGATCCCGGTAGTCCTGCTCCAGCAGCCGCTGCAAGCCCTCGGGGCTGCCCGCGTTCAGCAGCCGCCCGTTGTCGCTCCGGCGAGCCACCCAGCGGCCGGCCGCGCCCGTGATCTGGTACGCGGTGCCCCAGTCCCACTGGAGCCGCCCGAGCGGGTCCTGCGGTGGCTCATCCATCGTCATCGTGTCGGTCTCCCGTGGCCGCCTGGTCACCGGTCAGCCCCGAACCGTAGTCAGCGTGGGCAGGCACATGACGCGCATGGTGAGGCCGTGCACCGAGGGGTGCACTGTGCGCCCCTGACCTACAGGGGCAGGCCGATGCTTCCGGCCAGGGACCGCGCCCTGCGGCTCACCAGGGGGCCGCCGTTCTCCACCACGTCGGCGGCGATCTGGCGTGCGGACGGCGAGTAGCGCACCGAGTCCTGAGCGGTGCGGTACGCCTCTTCGAGCCAGTGCAGCGCCCCGGGGTAGTCGTGGCGCTGGTAGTAGGCACGGGCGATCTCCACCCCGAGACGGCCGCGCCGCTCCCGGCTGGGGATCTCGTCGGGGTCGATCTGCTCGGCATGGTTGCGGGCCTCGGCCGACTGGGACAAGTCGGCGGAGATCGAGACGGCGTGCAGCTTGACGTTGGCCCGCCCGAACATGGTCCAGGGGTGGAAGTAACCGCCCGGCAACCGGCTGGCGGTGTCGCTGGCTACGTCCCAGTGCCGCCAGGCGTCGCCCTCGTGCCCGGCGCGGGCCGCTGTGGTCGCGGCGTGCAGGTGCAGCGCCCCGTACATGGCGCGCAGCTCGTCGCTGGCGTCCTCCAGCCGGGACGCCAGCAGCCCGGCCGCCTCCACCGCGAGGGCCATGGCCGCGTCGGTGTCCCCGCCCGACCGCTGCACAATGGCCAGCGTCCACGCGCCCCCGGCCAGCGCGATCGGCGTGTCGGCCTCCTGAGCTGCGGTCATCGCCCGGTCGGCGGCGGTCCACGTCAGCTCGGTCTCCGACGCCCAGACAACCTCGTGCTGCACCAGGGCGTAGACATCGGCCAGCGCGGCGTTCGCGGCCCGACGATCAGCGCCCTCAGCGGCGCGGGCGGCAACCCTCGCGTCCGTCACCAGGCGGGGCAGCACCCGGCCCACGTCGGTGCGGTGCTGCGGGGACTGGTGCCACAGCCGCCACGCATCTGCGGTCCGGCCCGCCAGTGCGGCCACGTCCGGCGCGTCGTCCGGCAGGACCAGCAGGGGGTCGCGGACCGCCTCGCGGATGGCGGGCACCGCGTCATGCGGTATCCGGGCGAACGAGGACACCGGCACCGACGCAGCCCCCAGGTCCAGGTCAATGCCCGCGAGCACGGCCACGTCGCCTACCGACAGCGCCTCGGCCAGCTTGACCAGCAGCGGCAGCCTCGGCGGAAGCCGGGTGCCCCGCTCGATGCCCTTCAGCCAGGACGCGGACATGCCGACCAGCCCGGCCAGCACCGGGCGGGACAGGCCCTTGCGCTCGCGCAGGATCTGGATACGCTCACCGGTCCGCTTCCCGGCGAGGTCGTCAAGCATCAGCTAACCTCGGGGTCGTTCCGCATCTACTGGCCAGGATAGGCACCGCGCAGGCCGCCTGGGCAGGGAACCCTAGCGCCCCGCCAGCCGAGAGCTGACGGGGCGCTGCGCTGCTAGCTCAGCGCTGGAGCGGCTTGGTCCGCTTCGATGCCGCAACCTCGTACGCCTTGGCGGCCAGCGCTTCGAAGTACTGGCCCACATGCTCCTGGCTGTCGATTGGCAGCGATGGCCCGATCTGATGGTCGTCAGCGTCGGTGACAGCCACGCTCAGCCAGCGGCCCTTCTTGTCCTCCGTGAAGTAGAGGCGCAGGTCGAGCCGGGCACCAGACGGCGTTGGCCGCATCGCCTCGGGGAGGATGTTGTCTAGCTCCCGTACGACCATAGGCTCATTTCCAGTCGTCATCGTGACCATCTCCTCATCGTGGTCTTCTGCGACGCCGCCACAGCGAGCTTGTGGCACGTTTTCCATCCTGCCCTGGTGCTGCCCCGGGACGTCCAGCGCCGATGTGGACGTGGGCGGTTCAGGTAGGTGCTCACCGGGCCGTCCCTGGGCCGTCAGAGCATCGGTAATGGTCGGTAACGACCCGCATCGTTCGGCAAGTAAAACGCCAGCTCAGTGGCCGAGTGGGGCCATCATCGCAGGTCAGGAAATGACGCCGGTCACTTCTACGACGTCTGATCGCTCAGCCGTCGCGGGCAGGGGCGGAGTTCCGGGCACCAGCCCGGGCGCCGCCCCTGCTCTATTTGGCCACCTCAGCTGGCGCGGTCGCGGCGGGCCGAGCCGCCCGTGGCCAGGCGCATCAGGTCGGTGTTGAGGTTGATGGCGGGCTCGTCGTCGCCGCGCCGGGCCTCGGCGGAACTGGCGAACTCGTGCTGGTAGCTGTCCCAGGCCTCGTCCCGGACGGCGCGGGCGAAGCCGCTCTCCATGAGCAGGATCAGCTCGCGGGCGGCACGCTCGGCGCGCTGGTTCAGGGCCGGGTCGGCCCAGTCTTCTGGGGCCGCGAACAGTGCGGTCGGTACGGGCAGGGCGCGCAGGTAGGCGAACAGTGGGCGCAGCTGGTCGTCGGCGACCAGGGCGTGGCGGGCGGTGCCGGCCGTGGCGGCCAGGATCACCGGCTTGCCGATCAGCAGGTCGTTGTCGAGCAGGTCAAAGAACGATTTGAACAGGCCACTGGCCCCGGCCTTGTATACGGGGGTGCTGACCACCAGGCCGTCGGCCGTGGCGAGCGCGTCGATGGCCTGGCGCAGCCGCGGCGTGATCAGCTGGGACACGGTCGCGGTGGAGATGTCGGCGGCCAGCTCCCGCAGCTCGATCACGGTCGTGGTCACGGCCTGGCCGCGGCGTCCGGCCAGGTCCATGGTGCGCTCGGCGATGCGGTCGGCCAGCAGCCGGGTCGAGGACGGGTCGCTGGTTCCTGCGCTGACCACCGTCAGCTGGAAGGTATCGGTCACGTCGGATCCTTGTCGTGGGCAGCGGCCAGCTTGCGGCACAAGGCCTCGAGCTGGCCGAGTTCGTCATGGGTGAGGCCGGCCGTCATGGCCCGGGCCACGGTGCGGGCGTGGCCCCGGCCGACCCGCTGCTGCACGGCCCGGCCGGCCTCGGTGAGCGAGAGCCGGACGCCGCGGCCGTCGGCCGGGTCGGTGCAGCGGTCGACCAGGCCGCGCTCGGCCAGCCGGTCGACCAGCCGGGACAGGGCGGGCTGGCTGAGCAGCACGTGCCGGTTCAGCTCGGACAGCCGCACCGGCGCCGGGCACTTGGACAGGGTGTAGAGCACGTCGTACTCGCGCATCGACACCTCGTCCCAGCGGTCCTCCGCCGCGTACAGCCGCATCAGCGTGCCGTACGCGGCCAGCAGCTGCTCCCAGGCATCGTTGGCGAGCTGGGGCATCACGCGCTGGGGCGCCACGGGCTGAGTCGTCACGCCGCGGTGTCCTCAGCGTCCTGGTAGGGCGAGCCACCGGTGACGTTGTCGCCCCGGTTGGCGTTGGGCCGCGGCTGGCGCGGCGCCCCGGTGCCGTACTTGGCCTGGACCAGGCTGGCGTGGGTGGGCGCCTCGGGGGTCTCCGGGTCCTGGCGGGCGGCGATCTCCTTGCGCAGCACCGGAATGACCTCGCCGCCCAGCAGGTCGAGCTGGTTCAGCACGGTCTTGAGCGGCAGCCCGGCGTGGTCGACCAGGAACAGCTGGCGCTGGTAGTCGCCGAAGTGCTCGCGGAAGGTCAGCGTCTTGTCGATGACCTCCTGCGGGCTGCCCACCGACAGCGGGGTCAGGTCCATGAAGTCCTCCATGGACGGCCCGTGCCCGTAGACCGGTGCCTCGTTGAAGTACGGGCGGAACTCGCGCTTGGCGTCCTGCGAGCGGTGAGCCAGGTAGGCCTGGCCGCCCAGGCCCACGATGGCCTGCTTCTTGGTCCCGTGCCCGTAGTGCTCGAAACGCTGCCGGTAGAACCGAATCAGCTGGATGTAGTGCTCCTTGGGCCAGAAGATGTTGTTGGCGAAGAAGCCGTCGCCGTAGAACGCGGCCTGCTCGGCGATCTCCGGCGTACGGATCGAGCCGTGCCACACGAACGGCGGCACGTCGTCCAGCGGCCGCGGGACCGAGGTGAAGCCCTGCAGCGGGGTGCGGAAGCTGCCTTCCCAATCGACCACATCCTCGCGCCACAGCTGGTGCAGCAGGTTGTAGTTCTCCAGCGCCAGCGGCAGGCTCTGCCGGATGTCCTGGCCGAACCACGGGTAGACCGGGGCGGTGTTGCCGCGGCCGAGCATCAGGTCGACCCGGCCCTTGGCCAGGTGCTGCAGCATCGCGTACTCCTCGGCGATGCGCACCGGGTCGTTGGTGGTGATGAGCGTGGTCGCGGTGGACATGATCAGCCGCTTGGTGGTGGCCGCGATGTGGGCCAGCAGCGTGGTCGGCGCGGACGAGAAGAACGGCGGGTTGTGGTGCTCACCGATTGCGAACACGTCCAGGCCAACGTCCTCGGCCTTCTGGGCGATCTGCACGATCGCGTCGATACGCTCGGCCTCGCTCGGCGTCTCACCGGACACCGGGTCCCGGGTGATGTCACTGACCGAGAAGATCCCGAACTGCATGCTCAGCTCCTGCGGGGTAGTTATATGCGTTTGCATCTATCCCTAACCGAGGGAGGCCTGCCGCTATTCCGCGCGTCACCGTGACCGGCCGGTTACGATCGGGTGATGACCCCCTCCACGATCGAGACCTTCGCCGCCACCGCGGGCAAGGCCGGTGGCGAGGACGCACTGGCCTCGCGGGAGCAGGCCGCGGCCTGGCTGCAGGCCGCGGGCTGGCTGCCGGCCGAGGCCGGGCTGAGCAACTCCGAGCACGGCGCCCTGCTCCGGCTGCGCAACAGCGTCCGGGACACACTGGCCGCCGAGGCCGGAACCCCCGGGGCGGCCGACGCCGCGGCCCGGCTGACCAAGGCACTGGCCGAGGGACGCCTGGTGGTCACGGCCGGCCCGGACGGCTCAGTCGCGCTGGCCACCGCGGCCCGCGCCAGTTACCCCAGCGTGGTGGCGGCGGTAGCGGTGGCCATCGCCCACGCCGCCTACTCCGGCTCGTGGCCACCCGCTTCGGATCGGTAAGGCTTATAGGCGATACGGCCAAACATTCCCAGGGGCTTTCGGCATAGTTTGCCAGCCAGCGAGCACAATTACATCATGTGGGGCATTCGGCAGATGCAGCCCAAAAGAGCATCTGACCTGCCATATACCACTCTGAGTGAGAATATCTTTACTTTCAGTGTTAGTCGTGGCACTGTAAGGAGACACGTAGCGTAGTCGTCCAAGCACAGGGGCCTGCCGATGATCACGATGATCGTTGAAGACGTCGCCGTGGTGGTGGTGATCGCGCTGTTCGTGTGGCTGGTCCCGATGCGCCGGAACGGCATTCCCGGGCTTCGCGGGCGCGGGCGCGCCCCGGTCAGCCCGATGGCCGCCAGCGCCACCCCGGAGCCTCGCCCCGTGCCGGCCGCCGAGCAGTTCGGCGCGGTCAGCGACGCCGGGCGCCCGGTCAAGCGGGACGATCGCGTGGTGGCCCAGCTCAGTCAGTTCCGGGGCGCCAGCTACGCCGGACCCCGGCCCGAGCATGACCAGGGTCACAAGCACTCCGCGTAAAACCTCATTTCAAATATTGAATGTTACCGGCGGGTAGTAATCCAGCACCCCTCGGTCTAGTCTTCGGGGCATGGGTGACCCCGACTACGACGTCATCGTGATCGGCTCGGGTTTCGGCGGCAGCGTGGCCGCATTGCGGCTCACCGAGAAGGGCTACCGGGTAGCGGTCGTCGAGGCCGGGCAGCGGTTCGACGACCCGGCCGCCACCGACCCGCGCGAGCGGCACCGGGCTCTCCCCCGCACCTCCTGGCGCACCCGGCGCTACCTGTGGGCGCCCGCGCTGGGCCTGACCGGCATCCAGCGCATCCACCTGCTGCGCGGCCGCCGCGGGGCCCGCGTGCTGGTGCTGGCCGGAGCCGGGGTCGGCGGTGGTTCGCTGGTCTACGCCAACACGCTGTACGAGCCGCCGCGGCCGTTCTTCGACGACCCGCAGTGGCGCCACATCACCGACTGGCGAGCCGAGCTGGCCCCCTACTACGACCAGGCCCGGCGCATGCTGGGGGTGACCGACAACCCGACCATGACCCCGGCCGACGAGGCCGTGGCCAGGGTGGCCGAGCGGATGGGCCGGGCCGGCACGTTCCGGCTGACCCCGGTCGGCGTGCACTTCGGGACCGAGCCGGGCGCGGAGACGGCTGACCCGTACTTCGGCGGGGCCGGGCCGCGGCGGGTCGGCTGCACCCAGTGCGGGTCGTGCATGACCGGCTGCCGCACCGGGGCCAAGAACATGCTGACCGAGAACTACCTGTACCTGGCCGAGCGGGCCGGGGCCCAGGTCGTCCCGATGACCACGGTCACCGCGGTGCGGCCGTCCGGCGATGGCTACCGGGTCGACACCGTGGCCACCGGCCCGCTGGGGCGCGGGCGGCGCAGCCTGACCGCGAGCCAGGTGGTGTTCGCGGCCGGGACCTACGGCACACAGAAGCTGCTGCACCGGATGCAGGCCACCGGTATGCTGCCGGGCCTGTCCGGCCGCCTGGGCGCACTGACCCGGACCAACTCCGAGGCCATCCTGGGCGTCGAGCGGTTCCGGTCCCGGGGCCCGGACCATTCCCGCGGGGTGGCCATCACCTCGTCGTTCCATCCCGACGAGCACACCCACATCGAGCCGACCCGGTACGGCCCGGGCTCCAACGCGATGGCCCTGCTGCGCACGCTGCTGGTTGACGGCGGCGGCCCGGCACCGCGCTGGCTGAAGTTCGGCGGCCAGCTGGCCCGGCGGCCGTGGGACGTGGCCCGGCTGCCCAACGTGCGCCACTGGTCCCGGCGCACGATCATCGCCCTGGTCATGCAGAACGTCGACAACTCGGTGACCGTGCGCGCGCGACGGGGCTTGCTGGGCTGGACCATGCGGTCCCGGCCCGGGCACGGGGTGCCGTCCCCGGCCTGGATCCCGGCTGCGCATCGGGCGGTGCGGCTGCTGGCCGAGGAACTGGGCGGGATGGCGGGTGGCACCTGGCTGGACCTGTTCAACATCCCGACCACGGCGCACTTCATCGGCGGCTGCGCGATCGGGGACTCCCCGGCCACCGGGGTCATCGACCCCTACCACCGGGTGTACGGATACGACGGGCTGCACGTGGTGGACGGGGCCGCGGTCAGCGCCAACCTGGGCGTCAACCCGTCGCTGACCATCACCGCGCAGGCCGAGCGGGCCATGGCCCTGTGGCCGAACCGAGGTGAGGCCGACCCCCGGCCGCCCCTGGGAGAGGCGTACCAGCCGCTCGGGCCGGTGGCGCCGCAGCAGCCCACTGTGCCGGACGGGGCGCCAGGGTCCTGGCGGCTCAAAGCGGGACAGAGGCCGGCTCGAAGTACTACATAGGCTCGCCTTCATGGGGTTGAGTAGGGGTGTGGATGAGTTCGGCACCATCGCGCGGATCGACGCCTTTTGCGACGCGGTGCCACGGCGCCGCGCGCGGGCCGAGGAGCTGGGCCCGCTGGTGCTGTTCGTCCCGGACGGTGCGGGCTGGCCGTACTACGCCCGGCCCCGCCTGGGCCGGGACCGGACGGGTAGCCCGGCCATCTCCGCGGACGACATCCGCGCGGTCCGGGCCCGCCAGCGTGAGTTGCTGATCCCCGAGTCGTTCGAGTGGATTGACGAGGCCGCGCCGCAGATGACCGCGGCCGCGCCCGCGGCCGGGCTGGCCGTGCGCGCCCACCCGCTGATGGTGCTGGGCACCCTCACCCCGCCTGCCGTGACCCATCCTGCCCAGTCCGGGCTGGCCCAGTCCGGGCTAGCGCTGTCGGTGCGCATCGTCTCTCCCGACGAGCCGGACCTGGACCGGGTCTGGGCCGTGCCCGCGGTGGCGTTCGAGCATCCGGGCACGGCTACCGGGCTGGCCGGCGCGATCGAACGGGACAAGATCGCCTCCGGCCACGACGAGGGGGTCGTGACCATGCTGCGCGAGCGGCTCCGCTCCGGGCAGTCGGTGCTGGCCGCCGCGTTTGACCAGGACGGCCCGCTGGGCGCGGGCAGCTGCCAGTCCTTGGCCAGCGTGGCCGAGATCACCGGGGTCGGCGTGCTGCCCAGCGCGCGGCGGATGGGACTGGGTGGCGCGGTGACGGCGGCGCTGGCCGCCGATGCCCAGCGCCGCGGCGTGCAGACGGTGTTCCTGGCCGCGTCCGACGACGACGTGGCCCGGGTCTACCGGCGGCTGGGCTTCCGCCGGATCGGGACCGCGATGATCGCCGAACCCGATGGGGTGCCGTAACCTCCGAGGCCGGTGACGGCTCAGCTCGTTCTGGGGTGGCGCGCGCGGATGAGTGCGGCCGGGGGCAGGCCAGCCAGCTGGACGGACTCCCGGGTCAGGTGCGGCTGGTCGGCGTAGCCGCTGGTGAGGGCGGCCGCGGCCAGATCGGCGGCGCCGGCCGTGGCGTCGATGACCGAGACGAACCGGCGGAACCGCAGCACCCGCTGGAGCAGCTTGGGGCCGTAGCCGGCCGCGGCCTCGGTCCGGCGGCGCAGTTGGCGGGGGCTCAGGCCGACGGCGTCGGCGACGTCCTCAGCGTGCGCGGCCGGGCTGGCCAGCAGGCGGCAGGCCCGCAGCACGGCGCGGTCGGGCGGGGCGTTGTCGGCCAGCTGACCAGCCAGCCGGGTCAGCCGGGCCGCCACCTGGCCTGGATCCAGGTCCGGAGGCAAAGCCCGGGCCAGATCGGGCCGCAGGTCGGCCAGGTCGACGCGCTGGTCGCGCAGCTCGCGCAGGGGCACGCCGAGTAGCTGACCGCCGGCCCCGGGCCGGAACCGCACGCTGACCAGGACCGTGCCCGTGGGCATCGGGGTCCGCACCGGGCCGGTGTCCGGGCCGGCCACGAACGCGCCGTGGCCCTGCCGCCAGATCAGGTCGCTGCACCCGTCCGGCAGGACCAGGGGGCCCGGGTCGGGGCTGCGGCTGGACCACAGGCAGGCCAGCACCGGGCCCAGGGCGGGCGGTGGCGCCCACTCCCGGTATCCGGCCGCGATCCCCATCCCTCCAGAATGCCACCTGCGATGGCCGTTTCGTTCAAGACGGCGGCGCCCCGGTGCGGTGAAATGGTGGCCATGGCGACTCCAGACATCGACGCAGCAGTGCAATTTCTGGCCGCGAACGCCCGGGTCATCGACCGGCGCCGGTATGAGCGGCTGTTCGACGGCGGCGCGGCCGAGCCGGTGCGGGACGCGCTGGCCGCCTACCGCAACCTGGATGGCGGGTTCGGGCACGCGCTCGAACCGGACAGCCGGACCCCGACCAGCGAGCCGATCGCGGCCGAGGTGGCCCTGCACATCATGGACGAGACCGACGTCTGGGACACCGGGATCGTGGACGGCATCCTGGGCTGGCTGGCCGCCACCGCCCCGGCCGAAGGCGGCGTCCTGTTCGTGCACGACGGCATGGCCCAGTGGCCGCACGCCCCGTGGCTGGTGCCGGACCAGGGGCCCCGGGGTGTGGACGGGGCGCCGCCGGCCAACGACATCCAGACCGGCCTGATGGCGGGCACCTTGCACAAGCGCGGGGTGCGGCATCCGTGGCTGGACGGGGCGACCCGGGTCATGTGGACGCGGATCGACCAGCTTTCCGAGCCGACGCCGTACGGGATGGGCGGGATGCTGGCCTTCCTGCAGCACGTGCCCGACCGGGACCGGGCCCGGACCGCGATGGACCGGCTTGGGCCGATGATCCTCGACAGTGGCATCGTGACCCTGGACCCGGACGCCCCCGGTGAGGTCCACTCCCCGCTGAACTTCGCGCCGCAGCCGGACTCGATCGCGCGGCCTTTGTTCGACGAGGGCACCATCAAGGCGCACCTGGACCATCTGGCCCAGGCCCAGCTCGACGACGGCGGCTGGACGTTCAACTGGCTGGCCTGGTCCCCCGCGGCCGAACGCGACTGGCGCGGTTCCCTCACCGTGGACGCGCTGCGGCTGCTGCGGGACAACGGGCGCCTCTGACCCGGCCGGGCGCTGGCCCGATACTGGCCTGGGTCAGCCGTAGAAGAGGCGGTCCATGACCGTGCGGGTGTGGCGGGCGGCCTTGCGGTAGTCCTGCTCCAGGGCCTGCCCCTCGCCGGGGCCGTAGCCGAGGACGTGAGCCACGGCGCTGAGCTCGCGGTACGCGGTGGGCAGGGTGTCGGCGGCGGTGCCACGGACCAGCGTCACCGCGTCCCGGATGCGGGCCGCCAGCTGCCAGGACCGGACCAGGGTGGCCTCGTCGGCCACGCTGATCAGGCCGGCTTCGCGCGCGGCGGCCAGGGCGGGCAGGGTCCGGGTGGTCCGCAGGCCGGGCACGGCGAAGGCGTGCCGGAGCTGGAGCAGCTGGATGGTCCATTCCACGTCGGACAGGCCGCCGGGGCCGAGCTTGACGTGCAGAGCGGGCTCCACCCCGCGCGGCATGCGCTCGCCCTCCATCCGGGCCTTGAGCCGGCGGACCTCGCGGATACCGGTCTCGGCGATGCCGCCGTCCGGGTAGCGGAACTCCGCGATCATGGCGGTGAACTCGGCCCCGAGGTCCGCGTCACCGGCCACCGGCTCGGCCCGCAGCAGGGCTTGCGACTCCCACGGCCGGGACCAGCGGCGATAGTAGGCCAGGTAGGAAGCGAGCGAGCGCACCAGCGGGCCCTGGCGGCCCTCGGGCCGCAGGTCGGCGTCGACGGTCAGGGCCGGGTCCGGGCCGGGCAGGGTCAGCAGGCGGCGCATCTCCTGGACCACGGTGTGCGCGGCCCGGGCGGCAGTGCCCTCTTCTGCGCCCGGCCGCGGGTCGTACACGAACATCACGTCGGCGTCGCTGCCGTAACCCATCTCGTGTCCGCCGAAACGGCCCATGCCGATCACCGCGATCCGGGCCGGCAGCGGAGCGCCGGATTTCTGCTCGACCTGGCGAACGGCCGCGGTCAATGCCGCGCCGACGGTGGCCGCGGCCACGGCGGTCAGCGCGTCCGCGACCTCGGGCGGCGGCATCAGCCCGAGCAGGTCGGCGGCGGCGATCCGGAACAGCTCCCGCCGGCGCAGCGACCGGACCGCGGCCGCCGTGCCCTCGGCGTCGTCGTGACGGCGTGCGGCCGCGTCGGCCTCGGCCCGCAGGGCGTCCAGCGACCGGGGCATCAGCTCGGCGTCGTCACCGAGGATCGCCACCGCCTCCGGGGCCCGCAGCAGCAGGCCGGCCGCGTACCGGCTGGAGGCCAGCACGTGGGCCATCCGCTCGGCGGCCTTGGTCTCGTCCCGGAGCAGCCGCAGGTACCAGGGTGAGTTACCCAGCGCGTCGCTGACCTGATGGAAGGCCAGCAGGCCGGCGTCCGGTTCGGCGGCGTCGGCGAACCAGCCCAGCAGCACCGGCAGCAGCGTGCGCTGGATGGCGGCCCGGCGCGACACCCCGGCGGTCAGCGCGTCGATGCGCCGCAGCGCCCCGGGCGGGTCGACGTAACCGAGTGCCTCCAGCCGGGCCTGGGCCGCGGACGGCGTGAGCCGGGCCACCTCTCCGGGCAGCCGGGCCACCGCGCTCAGCAGCGGGCGGTAGAACAGCTTCTCGTGCAGCCGCCGGACCTGGCGGGCGTGCTTGCGCCAAAGCTCGGTGAATTCGGCTTCCGGGTCGTTCCCCGCGGGGGCAGGCTCGACCGGCTGGCTCTCACTGGCGGAGATGGTCCGCAGGGCCCGGCCGGCCCGGCCCAGGCGGCGCAGTACGGCCTGGTCTTCGGGCAGGGTGTGGGTCCGGCTCAGCTGGTAGAGCTGGAGCAGGTGCTCGACCTGGCGCAGGAACCGGTAGGCGTCGGCCAGGTCCCGGGCGTCTTCCCGGGCGACGTAGCCGCCCTCGGCCAGCGCGGCCAGCGCGGCCAGGGTGGCCGGGCTGTGCAGGGTCTCGTCGGTGCGACCGTGCACCAGCTGCAGCAGCTGGACCGCGAACTCGATGTCGCGCAGGCCGCCCGGGCCGAGCTTGATCTCGCGGGGCGCCTGATCGGGGGGCAGCGTCTTCTCCACCCGGCGCCGCATGGCCTGCACGTCCTCGACGAAGTTCTCCCGCTGGGCCGCCTGCCAGATCAGCGGGGTCACCGCGTCCAGGTACTCCTGGCCCAGCTCCATGTCACCGGCCGCGGGCCGGGCCTTCAGCAGGGCCTGGAACTCCCAGGTCTTGGCCCAGCGATCGTAGTAGGTCAGGTGGCTGGCCAGGGTGCGGACCAGCGGGCCGTTGCGGCCCTCAGGCCGCAGGTTGGGGTCGACCGGGAACACCAGGCCTTCGGCGGTGGTCCGGGAGCAGATCCTGATCATGGCGCTGGCCAGCAGGGTGGCGGTGCGCAGGGCGGCGTCGGTCTGCTCCGGGGTGGCCTCCTCCCCGGGGGCCACCAGCGGGCCGGCCACGAAGATCACGTCCACGTCGCTGGCGTAGTTGAGCTCGCAGCCGCCGCACTTGCCCATGGCGATCACGGCCAGCCGGGCCGGGGCCGAGCCCGCGGGCAGGTGGGCCCGGGCCACCGACAGGGCGGCGCACAGCGCGGCGGCCGCGATGTCGGCCAGCTCGGCGGCCACCTCGTCCACGGTGACCACCCCGGTCAGGTCACGGGCGGCCAGGTGCAGGATGTGCCGCTTGTAGGCGGCGGTGAGCGCGGCCGAGGGGTCGGTGCCGTTGAGTGCGGCCAGGTCGGAGACGGGGTACTCGTCGAGCGGGTTGCCGGCCACCGCGTACACCAGCGAGGCCCGCAGTTCGTCCGGGGTCGGCCGCCGCACGCCGTCCGCACCCCGCAGCAGCAGCGCGTCCCCGGGATGCCGGGCCAGGTGGTCGGCCAGGCCCACGCTGGAGCCGAGCACCGCGATCAGCCGCAGCCGGAAACCGGGTTCGGAGCGCAGGGTGGCCCGCACGTCGGCCGCGTCCTCCCCCTGCTCGGCACCGACCAGCCGGGACAGCCCGGTCAGGGCCAGGTCCGGGTCGGCGGCCCCGGCGATCGCGGCCAGCACGGTCTCGTCCCGGCCCTCGCTCAGATCCAGGCCGAGATCGGCGGTGATGAGCCTCTCGGCCTTGGCGGCGTCGGCGAAACCCATCCGCGCCAGCCGTCCGGCCAGCGTCGTCCGCCGCGTTCCGCTCACCGAGGAGCCCACTGTGCCCACGTGCTGACCGTAGTACGGAAGGCCGAGGTCCACGAGATCCCCCGGGCCGAGTTGCCAGGCGGGCCCGGCCTGGCCAGGGTGGCACCATGACCGAGGTCGCGATCGGCCGGGCCCGGGACACCGACCTGGCGGAGATTCTGGAGGACTATCCGCGGTTCTGGGGGGACCGCGCGGGACCGCGGGCCCTGCACCATCCGATGTTCGTGATCGAGTTCGGTGACACCGCCTTCGTCGCCCGCCGCGACGGCCAGATCCTGGCCTACCTGCTGGGGTTCGTGGCCCCCACCCGCGACGCTTACGTCCACTTCATCGCGGTCCGCGACGATGCCCGCGGCCTGGGCCTGGCCCGGCGGCTGTACGAGACGTTCACCGCGGTGGCTATCGCCCGCGGGGCGGGCGCGCTGAAGGCCATCACCAGCCCGGACAACGAAGGATCGCTGGCGTTTCACCGGACGCTCGGGTTCACGCTGACACTGGCCGAGGACTACGGCGGGGCGGGCCAGGCCCGAATGGTGATGCGCAAGGTGCTCACGGGGCCGGTGGGGCCAACGGGGTCGGTGGGGTCGGCACGGCCGGCGGGCTTACCGGGCTGATCAGGGCCGAACGCTTTCATCCCCGATTGGCAATGGCTGGGTGTAAGGCAATTCAGCTACGAGGAGGGCCATGACATCCGATCCGGATGATTCGGAGTTGATCGCCCGGTCGCTCAATGGCGACGAAGACGCCTTCGTGGAGGTGGTCCGGCGTCACGAGGCGGCGGTGGGGGCCTACCTCGCGCGTCGGGCGGGCCGGGACCTGGCCGAGGACCTGCTCGGCGAGGTGTGGCTGGCCGCGCTGGCCTCCCGGGCCAGCTACGACCGCTCGTTCCCCAACGCGGGCCCGTGGTTGTTCGGGGTGGCCCACAACACCTTGCGGCGGCACTGGCGGTCCCGTCCGGCCGAGGAGCCGTACGCGGACGTGACCGGCCTGGCGTCGGGCTGGGACCCCTGGACCGCGGTGGACCACCGCGTCGACGTCGAGTCGGTGCTGCGGCACGCCCTGGCCCAGCTCCGGCCGCAGCAGCGGGAAATTTTGACCCTGGTCGCCTGGGAGGACCTGACCGTCGCCGACGCCGGGCGGGTGCTCGGCATGCCGCCGGGAAGCGCACGCCGCAGCCTGCACCAGGCACGGATGGCGCTGCGGAACGTGCCGGGGCTGGCCGCCCTGCTGACCGATCTGAACACGGTAAAGGAGCCCAACTGATGGTTGATGAGATGGACCTGCTGAGCGGCCTGAAGACCACCGAGCCGGTGCGGCCGCAGGCCTTCGAGGGAGCCCGGACCACGCTGCGGGCGGCCATGGCCATGGAAGACGAGGTGCCGGAGACAACCGCCACTCGTACCCGGCGGCTCCGCTGGGGCCGGGGCCGTATCGCGGGCCTCAGCGTCGCCGCCGTGGGCGCCGCGGCCGCGGCGGTGGTGCTGGTGATCACCTCGACGTCGGCGTCGGCGCCGGCCCCTGGCCAGCACGCCACGGCCGGCGGCACGCCGTCGGCCAAGGCCAAGACGGCCCCGGCCGCGGTGAACCCGATTCTGGCCCAGCTGGCCGCGAACATCTCGGTTCCGCAGGTCACGCTGCCGGGCAACGCCACGATGGAGATCCGCAACCAGTCGCCGACCAGCACCGCCCCGGGCGCCAACGGTATCGACCTGTACCTCAACGACGGCACCTACTACTGGGGTATCAACCAGAGCGACCTGCTGCAGTCGATCGCCTCCGGCCAGGACGTCGGCCAGGGCGCGTTCAAGCGGTCCATCGCGGCGGCGCTGCTGGCCGCCAAGGGCGACGTCGCCACCGGGCGAGCGCGGATGTCGGTGGCCAACTACCTGGGCGGCAAACCACCGTCGGCCACGGTCAATGCCCAGGCCAGGCAGGCTGAGATCGAGAAACTCAAGGCCGTCGACAAGGAAAAGCACATCAAGTACACGCCGCCGAAGCCGCTGACCCCGGAGCAGAAGCAGGAGCAGACCGACAACCTGATCTGGATGAACTCGAACTACGCGCTGACCGCGGCGCCGGAGAACCCCAACGTCCGGGCGGGGGTGCTCCGCATCATGGCCACGATGCCGAACGTCAAGGTCACCCACACCACCACCGCCGGGCAGGCCACGCTCACGCTGTCCGACAGCTGGCCCAAGCTGGCCGGCGGGGGCGGGGAGTCGACGGTGATCAGCGCCCGCACGGGCCTGCCCATCGCCTCGTCCGACAGCGGGCCGGGCCAGCCGTCGACCACGTTCTACTACCACCCCAAGCGGGTGTCCCTGGCCGAGGTCAAGGCGGGCAAGTTCTGAGCTGCTGCCAGCCAGTTCAGGCAGGCCGCCCGGTTCTCCGGGCGGCCCGCTTCGGCATGACAGAAGGAAATCGATTGCCATAAGGGCGGTGGAGCCATTTGATTCGGGGTAGCCCGTACGCACTCCGACCGTGCTTCCTGATTGACAGGCAGGTATCTCCATGGCGCCGGGTGACAGCAAGGATCGCTCAGATTCTCCCCAGGGAACGATGGCCGTGTTCCGGTCGGCGCCCCGGTACACCTACCTGGTGGCCAGCGTGGCGGCCCTGGGCGGCCTGCTGTTCGGCTACGACATCGGCGTGATCTCCGGAGCCGAACTCGATCTCAAGCAGGCCTTTGACCTGTCGGCGGGCACCGAGGAACTGGCGGTCGCGGCCGTGCTGATCGGGGCGGTCATCGGCGCGCTGTTCGCGGGCAAGCTGGCTGACCGTATCAGCCGCCGGTACGCGCTACTGGTCATGGCGGTCATCTACGGCCTGGGCGCAGTGCTGACCGCCATCTCCCCCAGCTACTGGTGGTTCTTCGCGTTCCGGCTGCTGACGGGGGTGGCGGTGGGCGCCTCGTCCATGATCGTGCCGGTGTTCATTGCCGAGCTGGCCCCGCGCCAGGTCCGCGGCACCCTGGTCATCCTGCAGCAGCTGGCCATCGCCTGCGGGATTTTGATCTCCTACCTCTTCGATTACCTGTACACCGAGCTGGGCTGGGGCTGGCGGCCGATGTTCGCCACCGCGGTGGTGGCGGCGGTGGCCCTGGCGGTCGGGATGATCCTGATCGACCACAGCCCGCGCTGGCTGGCCATGCGCGGCCGCTGGGACGAGGCCCGGGCGGTGACCGCGAAGGTCGACCCCGGCGCCAGCGATGAGGAGATCGAGGCCATCCGGGACAGCCTCGAAGCCGAGCAATCCACCTCCTGGCGCGACCTGCTCCGGCCGGGGCTGCGGGGGGCCCTGATCGCCGGGGTGGGGCTGGCCGTGTTCCAGCAATTCATCGGCCCCAATACGGTGCTGTTCTACGGGCCGACGATCTTCTCTTACGTCAGCTCCACCTCCTCGTCCAGCGCGCTGGTCTCCACCATCTACATCGGCCTGACCCTGTTCGTGTTCGTGTTCGCGGCCATCGTCCTAGTCGACCTGATCGGCCGTAAGGCCCTGTTCTACATCGGCCTGACCGGGATGACCGCCATGCTGGTGGCGATCGGGTTCATCTTCCGGGCCGGCGCGTCGCATTACGGGGTGCTGCTACTGGTGGCGCTCATCGTCTACATCGCCTGCTACTCGGCGTCGATCTCGCCGCTGTTCTGGCTGATGAGCGCGGAGGTGTTCCCGACCCGGCTGCGCGCCATCGGCGCCAGCTGGTCCTCGGTGGCCAACTGGTCAGCCAACCTGTTGGTCACCGTGACCTACCTGACGATGATCGCGGGCATCGGGAAGAGCTGGACGTTCTGGACGTACGCCATCGTGGGCCTGCTGGCCATCGTGTTCGTCCGGTTCTTCGTGCCCGAGACCAAGGCGCGCCCGCTGGAAGACATCGAGGAGTACTGGACCGGGGACCAGCGCTGGCCCGAGCACTCCGGAGCGCGCTGACCAGGGCGTCTGGATTTGGGTCTTGTGGGCGATTCGATGGGCTCATACGCTCGATTTTGGGCGGTATGAGCGAACGTTCGCCCACGTCTCTGGCCGGGGTTCTGGGAGGTGCGTTGATGAAGATGCGATTGCGCGGCGGCCGGGCCGCGCTGGCGGCGATGACGCCGGTCACGCTGGCCGCCGTGCTGGCCGGAGGGACGGCGGGTTTCGCTACCGCGTCGGGTCCGAGCCACGCGACGGTCTCGGCAGCAGCGGCAGGCGGTCATTCCGCCCAGGTCGCGGCCCGGGCGCGGACCGCGGACAGCGTGCCGCAGCCCTATACGTTCATCCATGACCCGACCATGGCCCGGCAGGGACACACCTACTACACGTTCTCGACCGGCGACCCGGCCGGCACCATCGGCAACGGGAACATCCAGATCCGCACCTCGGACAACCTGCGCAGCTGGCAGTACACCGGGACGGTGTTCGCCCAGCAGCCGGCCTGGATCACCAGCACGCTGGGGTCGATCCCCAACCTGTGGGCCCCGGACGTCTCCTACTTCGGCGGTCTGTGGCACCTGTACTACGCGGGCTCCAGCTTCGGGTCGAACAACTCGGTGATCGGGCTGGCCACCACTCCTACGCTGGACCCGCACAGCCCGCGCTACCACTGGACCGACGACGGGCTGGTGTTCCAGTCGACCAGCGCGGACGACTACAACGCCATCGACCCGTCGCTGGTCACCGACGCCGCCGGGAACAGGTGGCTGTCGTTCGGCTCGTTCTGGAGCGGGATCAAGCTGATCCGCCTGGACAACGCGACCGGCAAGCCCGCCAGCTCGGCCACGGTCTACTCGCTGGCCGCCAAGCCCGCCCCGGACCCGGAGGAGGGCTCCGGCATCGTCTACCACGGCGGCTACTACTACCTGTTCGTCGCGGTCGACTACTGCTGTCAGGGCATCAGCAGCACGTACCACATCCAGGTCGGCCGGTCAGCCAGCATCACCGGCCCCTACGTGGACGCGTCCGGCACCACGATGCTGAACGGCGGCGGGATGGAAGTCCAGGGCGCCGACGCCGGGATGATCGGCCCGGGCTCCCCGTTCGCGTTCGGCCCGGGGGCGGGCGGCCCGTCGTCGCCGCTGCTGGTCTACCACTACTACGACGCCTACGACAGCGGTGACGCCTGGATCCAGATCCGCCCGCTCAGCTGGGTGGGCGGCTGGCCGGTGACCGGCAACCCGATGGTGCCCGTGCCGGGTCAGCCCGGCCCGCCGTCCAGCTGACCCCGTCGAGCTGACCTGCCGCGGGACGGGACCGCGGCCCCTACGGGCGCTGGCCGGCTAGACCGTGCGGAGCACGTGCTCGGCGTCCTGCGGGGGCAGTGCGGCCAGCGCGGCCCGGGTCGTCTTCTCGGCCTTTTCCCGGGCGGCGGTGGCGGCTTCCCTGCCGTGCGCTCCGACCTGGACGCCGAAGTAAGCGCCGATGATCGTGCCGACCACGGTCGCCACCGAACCGACCACCGCGGTGACGTCGGCGGCCGTGGTGAAGTGCGCGATCGACACCGCGAACACCAGACCGAGCAGGAAGAAGGCGGCCACAATGATCAGCGCGCCCAGCTTGAGCCGCAGCACATCGGTGCTCTCGCCGCCCGTATTACGGTCGGCGGGATCGCTGGCCGCGAATTGACCTGGCGATGTGGTGGCGATTCCGGCCATGAGAGCCCCCTGACAAAACGTTACCTGTCTGGACAGAGGCGCCCGGTCCGTCCCTGATACACGCGCTCAGCCGCCGGTCAGCTGGGTGATGTCGGGGACGGTGGAGATGTAGCCGTAGCGGCGGGCCAGCTGAGCGGTGGTGGCCAGCTGAGCGGACTCGACGTCAGTGCCCCATTCGGGCAGCACGACCTTGGCCGCGACCGCGGGCGGGATCTTGAGGAAGGTGGGCAGGATCTGGCGGACCTGGGCCGGGTGGTTCTGGGCGTAGCGGAGGGACTCGTTCATGGCCGCGGTGAACTCCTTGACCACGCTCCGGTGCTGGCTCAGGTAGCGGGAGCTGACGAAGTACGAGGCAACCGGGAAGTTCTTCGGCAGCAGCGTGTAGGGCTCCATGATGCGGCGGGTGCCGGATTGGACGCTGATCGCGCCCGAGAACGGCTCGACCGCCCAGACCGCGTCGACCTGACCCTTGACCAACGCGTTGGCCATGTTCGGGAACGGGACGGCGACGTAGGAGATCTTGCTGACGTCGACGCCCTCCTTCTGCAGGGCGGCGTTGACCACGAGCGGACCGACGTTGGCCACCGCGTTGACCGCGATGTGCTTGCCCGCCAGGTCCTGCGGGGTCCTGATCGGGCTGCCGGCTCTCACGAAGATCGCCGAGTACAGGCCCGGCCCGGCCTGATTGCCCGCGGCCACGATGTGCAGCGGTAGCCCGTGCGACACCGCGGCGATCAGCGACACATTGTTGGAAAAGCCGATGTCCAGGGCGCCGGAGATGACCTGGTTGATGATCAGCGAGCCCTGCTGGACCTGCTTGGGCACGATCTTCAGGCCACGGCTGGCGAAGAAATGACGCTGGATGCCCAGGTAGAGCGGGGCGATGTCGGCCACCGGGACCACGCCGACGGTCAGCGTGACGTCGGGCTCCTTCGAGGGGCCGCCGCCGGAACTCGACGAAGTGCCGCAAGCGGCCAGCGAGGTCAGCGTGGCGGCCGCGGCGATCGTGACGACGGCCAGCTTGAGGGAATGGCGAGACCTGACTGGCACGGGCGGGCTCCTTCGGCCGACAGCGTGGTCCCCGCCCCAGGGATCCAATATGTCACCGGCCGGTCCGGCTGACCAGGTGCGCGGCAAAGTAACGCAAGTAAACAGCTTCAAACCCTTGACGCTGCCAGGCCAACAGGATTAGCACTGTTTCAGACAACGTTGTCGGCTGACGCTCGCCGCGAAGGGGACCACAATGTCTTGGTCGACCAGAGACTGGACCGTACGACTGCTGGCGATCACCGCAGCGGGCGCAACTGCCGTGCTGGGACTGGCCCTGGGGCCGGCCGCGTCGGCCGCCCCGGCCCGGCCGTCGACCGCGGCGGCCAGCACGGTGACGGCCGTGAAGGATCCGGCCAGCCTGGTCAACCCGCTGATCGGCACGGGTGCGGGCGGAGCCGTGGTCGGGCAGGTGGACACGTTCCCGGGCGCGGTCACGCCGTTCGGGATGCTGCAGTGGAGCCCGGACACCCCGTCCCGGCCGGACGGGGGCGGCTACAACTACGACGACGACTCGACCCTGGGCCTCAGCCTGACCCACATCAGCGGGCCGGGCTGCGCCGCCTTCGGCGACGTGCCGATCCTGCCCACCGTGGGCGCCGTCGGCAGTGATCCACAAAGCACCACAGAAAATTTCAACCACAACCAGGAGCAAGCGGCCCCCGGGTACTACGAGGCTGAGCTGGGGACGCCAGCCATCAACACCCAGGTCAGCGTCAACGACCGGGCGGGCCTCGGGGTGTTCACCTATCCCGCCACTACCCAGGCCAACCTGCTGTTCAAGGCGGGGGACAGCGCCAACGGCAACGACGCCGCCAGCGTGCAGGTGGTCGGGAACAACGAGGTCACCGGCTCTTCGACGTCCGGGCATTTCTGCGGCTCGCCCGGCAATTACACGGTGTACTTCGCGGCCAAGTTCGACCAGAACTTCACCTCGTCCGGCACCTGGACTCCCAGCGGCGTGAACGCCGGCAGCGACCACGCCAGCACCAACGGCCCGATCAAGACGCCCAAGCTGCCGACCGCGGCCACCTCGGCCAAGGGCACCAACGCCAAGGCCGCACCGAAGACGCTGCCCGCGGCGGCCTCGAACACGACCGAGCATCCGGCCCAGGCGACCGGCCCCGGCCCGGTGGAACGCAAGGGCCCGCAGTCCCGGCTGCAGCAGCCCAACACCAGCGGGCCCGCCACCGGGGCCTGGGTCACCTTCGACACCACGGCCAACCCGGTGGTCAAGGCGCAGGTCTCGATCAGCTACGTGAGCGAGGCCAACGCCGAAGCGAACCTGTCCGCCGACAACCCCGGCTGGGACCTGCAGACCCTGCGGACCAAGACCTACGACCAGTGGCAGCGGTTGCTGTCGAAGTTCCAGATCGGCGGGGGCACCAGCGCCCAGCAGCAGACCTTCTACACCGCGCTGTACCACGCGTTCACCGACCCCAGCTTGTTCAGCGACGCCAACGGCCAGTACATGGGGTTCGACGACACGGTGCACCAGGTGGCCAAGGGGCAGGGCGGCGAGTACGCCAACTTCTCCGGCTGGGACATCTACCGGTCCGAGGTGCCGTTGATGGCGCTGGCCGACCCCACGCTGACCGGGGACGCCATGCAATCGCTGGTCGACGAGGGCACGCAAGGCGGCTGGCTGGGCAAGTGGCCGCTGGCCGACGACTACACCGGCGTGATGAACGGCGACGCTGCCGACCCGATCCTGGCCGAGGCACTGAGCCTGGGGGTGAAGAACTTCGACACCAAGGCCGCCCTGCAGGCGATGATCAAGGGTGCCACTCAGGTGCCCACGGCCAGCCAGCTCGGCCAGGGCTGGTACGAGGAGCGCCCGAACCTGGCCGCCTACGAGCAGCTGGGGTACGTGCCCAACACCACCGCGACCTCGATCTCGCCGGTGGACAACGGGACCTCGGAGACCACCGAGTACGCGGCCGCGGACTTCGCCATCGCCCAGTTCGCGGCGGCGCTCGGCGGCCACCAGCAGGACTACACCCAGTTCATGAAGCGGGGCCAGAACTGGCAGAACCAGTTCAACCCGCTGACCAGTTACCTGCAGCCGCGCGACGCCAGCGGCAACTACCCGGTCGGCGACCCGCTGACCGTGGGTCAGAGCAGCTTCGGCCAGTCCGGCTACCAGGAAGGCGACGCGGCCCAGTACAACTTCGCGGTGCCGCAGAACCTGCGCGGGCTGTTCAACGCGATGGGCGGCAACGCCGCCGTGGTGTCCCGGCTGAACACGTACTTCACCCAGCTCAACGCGGGGCCGAACGCGCCCTACTACTGGGCCGGGAACGAGACCGACCTGAACAACCCGTGGGTCTACGACTACGCGGGCGCCCCGTACAAGACGCAGCAGACCGTGCGCGACATCATCAACACGCTCTACTCGAACACGCC